>DATERV010000001.1:0-44151 GCA_035271185.1 Lachnospiraceae bacterium
TTAAGTGTATCATCATTCATCTACTGCTTCAATAAAAAAGTCCACTCGTCTATTCAAAGCCCTGCCAGTATCTGTACGATTGTCTGATATTGGATAGAATTCACTATAGCCCACTGCTGACAATTGTTCTGGTACAAGTTCTGATAATTCTAAAAGTCTCCTGAGAACATTAACCGCTCGGCTTGTAGACAACTCCCAGTTACTATCATATTCAAATGTTTTAATCGGAATATTATCTGTGTGTCCCTCAATCCTTACCATTTTAATTGAATCTTTATATTGTGTCATTAATTCCGAAATTTTGCTCAATAAAATTTCCGCATCATCATCAATTGTAGCTTGACCTGAATCAAAAAATGCCGAAGAAGCCACACGTAGTAAAATCTGGTTATTTTCTAATTTATTCACACTTAACTGCTGAGAAAGACCAGTTTCTTCTATGTAACCTTTTATCGATTGATAGAGACCATCTAAAGAATCTTCCTCCGGAAGTAAACCACTTTCACCAGGTAATACATTATCACTTTCTGTGGAGATACTGATAAGGTCTTGAATTTCTGCCTCTCTATCCTTGGATATTTGAATTGCCTGACTCAGCATAGCAAACGCAAATAGAATTACAAATATAGCAAGTAAATCGGTTACTAAATCACTATAACTGTCTTGCCAATTCGCTTCTTCCTCATCGTCGCCATCATCTTGATTTCTAAATTTATCATTACTCATGCTTTATTAGGCACCTCCGATGCAATAAAACCTTGGTCTTGCTCTTGCTCCTCAAATTCAGATGCCGGTATGTTGGCAAATGCTAACAATTCATCCTTTATTAACCTTGGATTCTTACCTTGTTGAATACAAGCCAGCCCTTCAATTAAAATTTCTCTTCTAGATACTTCCTCTTGACTCATAATCTTTAATCTCTTAGACATAGGAGAAAATATTACATACGCTATAAACGCACCATAGAAGGACGAAACTAATTCAAGTGCCATCATTGGTCCTAAAATAGTCGGGTCATCCAAGCTGTTTAACATAGGAATAAGACCTACATATGTTCCAAGGAGACCTAGCGCTGGTGCTGTTGCAGCTATCATACCTAACATCGCAGAACCCTTTGAATGTCTTTGTTTCATAAAGTATGTTGAACCCTCTAGTAAATTTCTAAGTTGTTCCTCATCACTACCATCGACTATAAGCATTACTCCCCATTTAATAAAATCATCGTCCGTATACTGGTCTACGTATTCTTCTAGTGACAACAAACCCTCTCTTCTTGATAGCTCAGCAAGCTTAACCAATGTGATAATATCTTCCTTTGTGTCATTATTATCCTTTAAAAGAGCCCTTTTCATAACTGGTCCAAGTGTCTTTAGTCTTTTAAAAGGAAATGCTATTACAATAGATCCAACTGTACCACCAACAATAATAAACGCTGACGGTAAATTCCAAAAAGCACCAACCATTCCAGTTGCTATTACACCACCAACTACAAATCCCACACTAATGATTAGTCCAACTACAGCTGATTTTCCTAATTTTAACACTGAACAAATCCCCCTATCCTGCATCAGGTAACGAGTATATATTGCCTAGATTATTTTTTATTATCCTTATATATTTATCGACAAATTTTATAATTATTTAACAGTATTATAACAAATTGTAACAACATATAGCAACTGTATTATACAAGAAATTACAACTAATGAGATTATTGTACATTTGACTAAAAAAACGGTCGCAGACAGGCGACCGTTTGAATTATATTCTTTTACTTATTTTCTAATCTTAACACTAAACTATAATTACAATGATATTTGTCCTTTACAATAAATTCATATTGTCTAAAATATTCTAACTTATCCATAGCATAGAAATCTGCAAATGTCCTGCAATTCAATCTTTCTAACAAAAGGATAGGTGCATACTTTATTTTTCTCTTCAAAGTATGTTGTGCCTCCCACTCCAGTATGATAAGGCTTCCATCCTCCTTCAATGTTATTCGTAACATTACCTGCTTTCAACTATGCGAAAATTATTCAAATTAAAAGAAGGTACAGCATAAACTAATCTAACGTATTTTACAACAGATTGTTTTATTCTGTACCTTCTTGTATTATTATAGTCATTGTCACTATAAACAAAAGAAGCAGGTATCTCCCCGACCAAAGTTTGATATCCTGCTTCCACCTAATGGCTATGATTTCTCATAGTCACCCAAGCAAGATTATGATAACTTTATTTGTCGAAGAAAACAATCCCATTACGCCAACTTTTTATAATTCTTTTATTGCAAACCTTCAGTTTCACCAGCTCAGATGCCCATGTGGACATGCCGGTGGACTTTCCGTTCATGGGTATTACCAGCGTTTTGTCAAAACTCCCAGCGGAAAGCTTCCTTTCCGTATCTGCCGTGTTGTCTGTGAATCCTGTGGCAAAACACACGCACTGCTTCTTTCTTCCATGGTTCCTTACTCTCAGCTTTCCTTAATGGATCATGTTGAAATCGTTGCAGCATATGAAGCAGAAGCTCCTACTGCAAGTCTCTTGGGGGACAATGACTGCGTTGATGAAAGCACCATTCGCCATGTCATTCATAACTATCTCAGACACTGGAAACAGCGTCTTATTTCCTATTCCATCTCCATTACTTCTATTTCTGCTCTGATTCAGCAATGCTTCCTGACTTATTCCAGACAGTTCATGCAGATTAAACGAACCTGTAATTATCTTTTTCTAAATACCACATAACCTGACACGACATAGTGGTTTACTCTTTCTATACTTAAGAAAAAACGAAGGAGGACCCACTTATGGACCAACAAAAACAACATGATATGGCTCTTATGCGTTATTCTGTCATCGCACCCCTTATTACCGGGCTTTCTGATGATTACTCATCTCTTGAAGCCTTTTATCGTGATGCCTCCGCCAAGGGTGTTACACATCCGGATGGTTCTGTAAAGCACTATGCTCCAGGCACGATTGAAAAGTGGTATCGGAACTACAAACAGGATGGATTTGATGCCTTAATTCCCACCACCCGCGCTGATTTAGGTGTGCCAAGAAAGCTGGATGAACAGCTGCAGGAGCAGATTCTGTATCTTAAGACCAACTATCCCAGAATGTCTTCTTCTGCTATTTACAGACAGTTAAGAGATAACGGCAGTATTAAGGCAGGTGATCTTTCTGAATCTACCATTAACAGATTTATCAATGTCATATCAATCAGGCTGAAATCTACTACCAATCAGGATATGAGACGTTATGAGCGCCCTCATATCAACGAAGTATGGTGCGGTGACTCAAGCGTTGGACCTTACCTCACAACACCAGATGGCAAAAAGCATAAAGTATATATCATTGCACTCATTGATGATGCCAGCCGTTTTATTATCGGCATTGATGTCTTTTTCAATGATAACTTCGTAAATCTTATGTCTGTCATGAAATCGGCTGTTGCAAAGTATGGCAGACCTAAGATGTTCAACTTTGATAATGGCAGTTCTTATAAGAATAAGCAGATGGAACTGCTTGCGGCACGTATTGGCTCTGTTGTCCATTATGACCAGCCCTATACTCCAACCCAGAAAGCCAAGATTGAACGGTGGTTTCGAACCATGAAGGATCAGTGGATGTCTTCTCTTGATATCAGGGATTTTCATTCTCTCGAAGAACTGAGAGGAAACCTGTTTGCTTATGTTCAGATTTATAACCAGACTGTCCACTCTTCACTGAAGGGCAGCTCTCCACAGGATCGTTTCTTTTCTGAGCCAGAATGTATCAGACGCCTTTCTGAGCAGGAGATTGAAAACAGCTTTCTTCTTGAAATCGAACGTCGTGTATCTGCTGACAGCGTGATTGTGATTGATCAGGTAGAGTATGAAGTTGATTACCGATTTGCAAAGCAGCGCATCCGTCTGCGTTATTCTCCAAATTTAGAAGATATATTTATTGTGGAGGCGGATGGTACTCTTACACCCATCAGACTTCTAAACAAAACTGAAAACGCAAACGTAAAACGTGACAAAATACACTTATGCAGAGGAGAAAACGAATAATGGAATACTTTACACGCTATGGTCTGGAATTCAATCCATTTATAAAGAATTCCAAAGAAATCCTTGTGGATACTTCTGAATATAAGGAAACCTTGTTCAGGCTGGATTATCTTGCAAAAACAAAAGGCTTCGGACTGCTCACTGGAAGTCCAGGCCGAGGCAAGACTACTGCCATAAGAACCTGGGCTTCCTCCTTAAATCCCTCTCTTTATAAGGTAATCTATTCCAGCCTTTCCACCCTTACTGCTAATGATTTCTATCGAAATCTCGTCAGAGAACTTGGAAGTGAACCAGCTTTTAAGAAACCGGACAACTTCCGTATTATTCAGGAAGAGATTTCAAGGCTAGCCATTGAAAAAAGAAAAACTCCCATCATAATTATTGACGAGGCGAACTACATCAATAACGCTATCCTAAATGATTTAAAAATCCTATTTAACTTTGAAATGGACTCCAGAGACAGAGCAGCCATTCTGCTTGCCGGTCTGCCAAAGTTAAATTCAACCCTTATGCTTGGAATCCATGAACCCCTAAGACAGCGTATTGTTATGAATTACAATCTTGAAGGTCTTTCCAAGGAAGAAGGCAGAGTCTACATCCATGAGAAACTGAAGGGTGCCGGGGGTAATCAGTCCATCTTTGAAGATGCAGCCATTGAAGCAATCCTGAATGCTGCTGATGGCACACCACGTATGATCAATAAATACTGTAATACCAGCATGCTCATTGGTGACAGCAAGAAGGCAGAAATCATCACAACAGACATCACCATGCAGGCAATCAATGACTGCGAACTTGGATAGCATAAAATCCTCACTCACTTTATTTGGGTGAGGATATTTTATTTTGCAGATATGACTGCGAATAAAATGACTTATACATCAACATCTACATCGCATCAGCACCTTTTAAAGTGAAGAATGGAGCATCGTTTATTGTGAAAAACAACACTTCAACAACCGTCGTGCCTCTTTTATCATTCCATCTGCCAGCGTTGGAGAACTCTCATGCAATACCAAACCGATAATAATATAGTCAAATGAATTGCTTGGCAGTGCCGTATTTGCCGCATCTGTACATATCAACTTCACATTATTCAGTTGATTTCTCTTTACTCTATCTTTAGCCACCTTTAACATGTCTTTGGAAAGATCAAGCCCCACTACTTCAACCTTAGGTTTTTCTTTTGCTATATCTATTGTGTTAGACAAGGTACCACAGCACATATCTAGAATACGAACCTCTCTATTTGGTATGAACCTCTTGATTACTTCTCTTGGATTACTTCCTCTTTCTGAAAAATAGATCATGTCCAACAGACTATATGCCTTTGAAATAGAACCATAAAAATTCATTTTTTGTTTATTCCTCCTATCATAAATTACTTGCTTTCTCTTTCATCTAGGAAAAACCACTCGCAAAAGCGTCTTTGCATATAGTCATCAGGGTAACGCTCATCAAGCCTTTGCTCAACTCTGTTTGCCGCTGGTAACCCATCGTGTCTGTTCTTCCACCTGACAATGCAGGCTGCAGTCACAATCGAATTGACAATCATAAAAACAGTCAGGATAATGGCAGCAATACGCCAGCCTAAACCCTTCATTTTCACAAATATTTTATCTATGTAGGGGTAACCCTTGCAAAACAGAACACCTGCAACACCCCATACCAACATCATTGATGGACTAAGAATCCCCTGAATATTCAAAAAGCTCCCACTATAGTCCCATGCTCCCATTTGCAGTCCGTATTTCAACAGCCAGCCACACAAATATTCAACAGTTGAGCCGATTATGGCAAATATCAGAAATTGGATTAGTACATTTTTATCTTTCAAAAATTTGTAACCTACATAATATCCTACCATTCCCAGGCCGTATATTGTACAAAATGGTCCCCAAATAGTAAGCACATGTGTTTCCCATTGACCCTTTAGAGCCAGACGATTCACGCCTTCAAACACTACTCCCAGCAGACTGCCCGCCATAAACAGCCAAAAAGCATTATAGTAACTAATCCTAATGCTACGATTCCCCGATTCCTTCATCCAGCTATCACCCCTAATGTATAAATTATTATATAATAATACAATAAATTGCCAAGTTTTACAATGATATGATAAACACATCACTACTTACAGTCTACGATGAAGAAGCTATGGGTATGCCTAAAGATTTTGTCATTAAAAATAAGAGTCCGATGCAAGTAAACCTGCTCGTCCTCTTATTTATTTTACCTATATAGATACTTCGCAACTACGCCTGTTTTGATGTGGATTATGCTTGTAGAATCACTAATGCTCTTTTGTAAAGAGGGTCAAATTCACACCCGCAGCTACCACACTGTTCGTCAGCTTGCTCAATGGCATGAATCAACTCGGTTTTGTTGTTACCCTCGCTTAAATATTCTTTTGAAACTGCATCAATCAAATCCCAACCACACACAGAAAACTTGGTTAATATGGCTTTTAGCTCTTCATTCACGATGTATACCTCCTCCCTCCTGTTTTTGTATAATGCTAATCTTCTGATTTCGATACTGTAAATGTAAAAGCATTCTGGAAATCATCTGACACTAATGTGTCTTCCAACATGATATTCAAATCGGTACTTTCTCCCGTACTCATAACAAAGCGCCCCAATGCACTCAATTCTATTTTTAAGTATGCAGCTTCATCTTGCGTATAAAGTAATATTATTTTATTATCGCTCTCAGGTATGTAGTAACAGGTTTTTCCACCTATCACCACTTCATTCTCTAATTTTGTATAATCCTCAGATAATGCAACTGTATAGAAATAGAAATCGACTCTCACATCCGTTTTGTAATCCGGTGTATCATACCAATCATAATAAGTAGAAAAAATACTATCTCTTTCCGGATGTCCCGGATTCTTAGCATTGATCTCTATGCAATAGTCACCACAGTAGGTTCCTTTTACATTCTTTTCCATTTTCACCCCCCACTTGTGCCTTAAATGAATTTTATACAAGCATACCAAACTAATTACAATATATCTACTATTCAATTCAAAATGATCCGAAATCATGTCCATATAACATTATGAACTACATATAAAACCATCCTTTACGCTGATAATTCGATTGCCATATGCCGCCGCATCAGCGGAGTGCGTTACCATAATGATGGTTTTATTACTATTACGATTCAATTCAATAATTACTCTGTGTTGCTGTTCTGCTGCATTATGGTAAAAAAATAAGAGTCCGATACAAGTAAACTTGCTCGTCCTCTTATTCATTTAACCTACGTAGTAACTAAGCAACTACGCTTGGTTTGTTATTGCATTATTTTGCGTAGTCAATTACGCGGCTTTCTCTAATAACATTGACTTTAATCTGTCCGGGATACTCCAACTCAGCTTCTATCTGCTTGGATATATCCCTTGCCAACAATACCATGTCAGCATCAGAAATCTGCTCAGGAACTACCATAACTCGAACTTCCCTACCAGCCTGAATAGCAAAAGATTTTTCAACACCTTTGAAATTGTTTGTGATTTCTTCCAATTGTCTTAGTCTGCTAGTGTAGGTTTCTAATGTTTCCCTTCTAGCACCTGGTCTTGCAGCAGATATTGTATCAGCAGCTTGTACAATACATGCAATGAGTGATGTAGCTTCCACATCACCATGATGAGATTCAACTGCATTAATAACAGTTAAATTCTCCTTATACTTTTTACAAAGTTCTGCACCCAGTTGGATATGTGAGCCTTCCATTTCATGGTCAACAGCCTTACCAATATCATGTAGTAAACCTGCACGTTTTGCAAGGCGGACATCCAATCCCATTTCTGATGCCAAAAGACCAGACAGTTGCGCCACTTCTATGGAGTGTTTTAATGCATTCTGTCCATAACTGGTCCTAAACTTCATCTTTCCAAGTAATTTTACAAGTTCAGGATGAATTCCATGTACGCCTACTTCCAGGGTTGCGGCTTCACCTTCTTCTTTAATCATTACTTCTACTTCTTTTTGCGCCTTTTCAACCATCTCTTCAATTCTTGCAGGATGGATACGTCCATCTACAATCAGTTTTTCAAGGGCAATTCTTGCAACTTCACGACGAATAGGATCAAATCCGGAAAGAATAACTGCTTCTGGTGTATCATCAATAATTAGATCAACACCGGTCATAGTCTCAAGAGTACGTATATTTCTGCCCTCTCGACCGATAATTCTTCCCTTCATTTCATCGCTTGGAAGTTGTACAACGGAAATCGTAGTTTCAGAGACATGATCTGCTGCGCATCTCTGTATTGCATTCACTACGTACTCCTTCGCTTTTTTGTCTGCTTCTTCTTTGGCCCGATTCTCCATTTCTTTGATCATCACGGCCGTTTCATGTTTTACTTCATCTTCAACAATTTTCAATAAATACTCTTTTGCTTGTTCAGAGGTTAATCCAGAAATTCGCTCCAGTTCCTGTACTCTTTGCTCATTCAGCTTTGACACTTCGTCCTTCATCTTGTTCAAGGACTCTTCTTTCTGTGCCAAAATCGCTTCTTTGTGCTCGATAGCATCGGCTTTTTTGTCGATATTCTCTTCTTTCTGCTGAGCCCTTCTCTCGTAACGCTGAGCTTCTGCTCTACGTTCCTTGATTTCTTTGTCAAGTTCATTCCGTGTATGGATTGACTCTTCCTTGACTTCAAGTAACGATTCACGTTTCTTGGCTTCCGCAGTTTTCAGAGCTTCGTCAATAATCTCTCTTGCCTTTGATTCTGCATCGCCCAGCTTTGATTCGACATATTTTTTACGTCGTTTCGTTGCTAACACAGCAGTCGTCGGAATAGAGATGACAAGCGTAACCGCTATCGCTCCCAAAACATACCATATCATGTACAGGAGCACCTCCTTATTAAGTTTTCGTGCATGGTCTTACGGCCAAAGCATAACTATGTATCGTTATGCTAAATCTATTATAGAATGTAATAAAACATCCTAAATGCATTTTACAACAATTAAATTTTATGCTAAATTAATAGTTATGTCAAGTATAACTATACCCAGTTTCGTAATTATCCTATTTATTTCAAAAGTGCTTTACTGATCTTGTCAGTATCAAATCCCTTTCTAACCAGTAACCCATACATTCTTCTTAATCTATTCTGATCAGCCTGCTCCTTCACAAAATGCTTCTTATCCAACAGTTGGCGTATTTGCTCGTCTTCATCAATCGAATTACCTTCTTCGTTCCACTGTTCCCAGGCATTACAGATTACATCAGGAGATACTCCTCTTTTTCTCAGATCATTCTCTATCCTTCTCTTGCTTCTACTGCTTTGACTGCATTGAATATAATCCATGGCATATCGGGAGTCATCAATGTATCTAAATGAAGCCACATAATCTAGTGCTAACTCAGATACCTGATCCGGGTACCCCCCTTGCTTTAGCTTTAGGCGGAGTTGTTCCCTCGTATAGTCTTTGTATTTTAATAAATTCAAACAACGTAATTTGGCTCTCTTTGGCAAAACTTCATTCATAATCTCATCAAATATTTTCTCATCTATTTCCTGTCCAAGCTTAATGCCGTACTTACGCAATTCGCCTTTGTACAAGACAAAGGCGAATTCCTGATCCATGTATACTTTTATCCTGGACTTTGATGTTTCCACCAGTTCAGTAATAATCATTATTTTTTCTCTTTCTTCGTTGTTGATTGAGTATCCGGTAAATCTGATTGTAAATTGAAATGTACTCTAACCTTATTCTCAATCTCTTTACAAACTTCTGGATTGTCTTTCAGATACTGTTTGGCATTCTCTCGACCCTGCCCGATCTTGTTGCCTTCATAAGCAAACCATGCACCTGACTTATTAACTACACCAATACTTGATGCCAGATCCACGATATCTCCCTCTTTGGAAATGCCTGCACCAAACATGATATCAAATTCTGCTTCTTTAAAAGGAGGCGCAATTTTATTCTTCACAACTTTTGCTCTGGTTCGGTTACCGACTATCTCCCCACCCTGCTTTAAGGACTCAATACGTCGTACATCTAATCGTATTGAAGAATAGAATTTCAAAGCACGACCACCTGTGGTCGTCTCAGGATTACCAAACATGACACCAATTTTTTCACGCAACTGATTGATAAATATAACTGTACAACAGGATTTACTAATAACTGCAGTCAGTTTTCTCAATGCCTGGGACATCAATCTTGCTTGTGCACCCATATGAGAATCGCCCATGTCGCCTTCAATTTCGGCCTTGGGCACAAGTGCAGCTACTGAATCCACAACTACAATATCAATAGCACCGGAACGTACCATTGTCTCCGTGATTTCCAATGCCTGCTCACCGTTATCGGGCTGTGATATGTAAAGATTATCAATATCAACTCCAATATTCTTGGCATAAACAGGATCCAACGCATGTTCGGCATCAATAAAGCCAGCAATACCTCCTCTTTTCTGTACTTCTGCAATCATATGAAGAGTCACTGTGGTTTTACCACTGGATTCAGGTCCATATATCTCAACAATTCTTCCTTTGGGAATACCACCCAGTCCCAGTGCAATATCCAGGCTAAGAGAACCGGTAGGAATAGTTTCTATATTCATTTGTGCGGAAGGATCGCCTAATTTCATAACGGCTCCCTTTCCAAACTGTTTTTCAATCTGCACTAGTGCAGCGTCCAATGCTTTTAATTTTTCATCTTTTTCCATCTTTATCTCCTTTGAGAGAACAAACGTTCTTATTTACTACAATAAAACATTTGTTCTGTTTTGTCAATTCCTTTTTATAATACACGCTTTAGTGTCCAATAATCTACCCACATAGGCATCCCTCCCCACTTTTTTTATTTTTCACTTAGCACGGATTGAGTGGCGAAATGCCGGATTTGCCATAGATAAGTGTTTGATATGAAAAATGTACCATATCTACCGTTTTGATACAAGCAAATATGGTACATAATTAAATTTTTAGTAATTACTTAGGTAGGATTGGTAATCTTCATAAGTGACATAAACAACTCTTTCATCTAGATTAAGACCAACTTCCATTCCCATTGGAGTATAGAAAATAACTAATTCTTGAGGATCATTCAACATATCTTGTATTTCCTGATCTGAGTAAATAGTCAATGCTTCCTCACCATTTTCGGTTGCTTCCCTCTGTCTGAAATCCAGAGCAAAGGCTTCATCCATGGAAAGAAGTTTGGTGTTATCCAAAAGGGAACCATTTTCAAGGTCAAAATTCAAACAGTATAAACAAATGCTACTATAGGAATCACTCCCTACGGTTATAAAAAACTGTTCTTTGAATACCACACTCAATATTTTTTCATCCATATAGGTAACATAAGCATCTGAATAGCATTGAAAGCTATCCCCTTCACCAGTTATTTCACCTACAAATTCTTTGAGATAATCCTCATAATAACTATACTCATAATAAAGAGCATTATTAATGTCACTCTTATAAGAAATATCTCCACTAATAATTTGCGGATACTCAATATCAATTCCTATATTAGGATATGACTTAGAGTAGCAACTATCTGTAGTAAATCCAATCTGATAGGACAGATTATCTTTTATGGCATTGTACGGACCTGAGTAGTAAGATAATGAAGTATCTTGTCCGTTGTCATCCAAATTCAGGGAAGTGGTATCTAGTGTATAGTGAATAAACGCTGCCTCAGCCTTGATTTGCTGGTCGTTATCATTATCTTCCTCCAGAACAGATTCTTCCGTATACTGCTCCATATATTCCTTGTCCTTCTTAGAGCCTAAATCGGCAGAACCACCACCTGGATTTTTATCATTTTGACCAAAAGTTGTAAATGCATTTCCTGCAACAAGGAAAATAAGCGCAATAAGGGCAATTACTACAACGCCAATTACTATACTTAAAATAATGGCTGTTTTTTTGGAACCCTTATTCTTTACTTCTGGGGGAACTGCTTGTATATATGGACCATACCCTTGCGAACCACTGGGAACCGGCTGCGGGGTATACGGCCCTTGCGTATACTGCGGTTGGCCGGTAGGTATTCCCTGCCCCCTGGGCGCTTGCGGTTGTATCGGTATCCCCTGCCCTTGGTTAGGCTGCGGGTGTCCGGTAAACACTCCCTGTCCCTGACTAAGCTGAGGTTGCGAAGTGCTTGGACCCTGTCCCTGCGTATATGGATTCTGGCCTGTGGTGTTCTGTTGCTGTCCTGGATTCTGGGTATTCAAGTCATGATTTTGAGTGGCTGTGCTAGTAACTCCAGGCGACTGATATCCACAACTTTGGCACACACCATCTCTAGCAAGTGCGCCACATTTTGGGCAAAAATCAAATTTGCTGCTATCTGCCATTTTACTTACTCTCCTTTGCATTCAATTGTTTTATTCGTATCGGATTGATGTTAATCTCCTTCATCACAAACAACTGTTGACAGTATTATCAAAATCAGTATACCGTAAATATTGCCAGACGTCCACATAACAGAAGCAATTTATGCTATTTTGTTTCTAACATAGAAATAACAGTAAACTCGACTTTAATTATATAAAAATAGGTAATTACGAAACAAGTTCGCAATTACCCGGCAGTTAATTAATTTATTTCCAATAAGCAGTTTCTTAACTGAATTAGTGCAGAAGCTGTCACATTTTCTCTGATCTTCATCCGGCTTCCGCTAAAATGATATTCCTCGACCTGTACTTTTCCTTTTACATAACAACAAATATAAACCAGTCCCACTGGTTTCTGAGGTGTACCTCCGTCCGGACCTGCAATTCCGGTAACCGATACGGCTACATCAGCAGCTAATGCTTCTGCAGCGCCTCTTGCCATTTCTTCTGCTGTTTGCGGACTCACCGCTCCATGCAGCTGAAGAGTCTTATCTTGTACTCCTAACAGTTTTTGTTTCGCTTCATTGGCATAAGCGATAAATCCAGCATTAAAAACTTCTGAAACACCCGGTACACTAATCATCTTCGCAGCAACCATGCCACCTGTACAGGATTCAGCAGTTGTCATTGTTAGTTTTCTCTCCAGAAGCATATCTGCTACTGCTTTTTCCAGTGATACATTCACATCTGTTGTGTAGATATGACTTCCAAATCTCCTCTTTAACTCCTGAACCATTGGTTGATTCAAGTTCATGGCTGCTTTAGCACTGTCAGCCCTTGCAGTCACACGGAAGTGTACTTCACAGGTTTTTGCATAAGGAGCCAGTGTAGGATTGGTCTGACTCTCCATGAGATCTTCTACCATGGTTTCTGCCTTGCTTTCCCCAATACCCACTATTTTTACGGTAACTGACACAATGGCCTTTTTCTCCAGTTTTTTCAGATAAGGCACAATACTGCTCACAAACATGGGTCTCAACTCATTTGGGGGGCCTGGCATAAGGATTATCCTTTTTCCATTCTTTTCTATGATGACACCTGGAGCTGTTCCATTGGGATTATCTACAGCAATTGCTCCTTTAGGAATCATCGCCTGTTTCCAGTTATTATCTGATGGTATTCTGCCTCTCATTTCAAAGAATTCTACAATCTTTCTTTTTGAGACCACATCCTCTTCCAAAGGACATCCCAGTACTTCCGCCACAGTTTCCTTAGTCAAGTCGTCTCTTGTAGGACCAAGACCACCTGAAAGCAGTACTATGTCTGATCGTTCCATTGCTGTTTTTACAGTAAATAAAAGTCTTTCGCGATTATCCCCCACAACAGTCTGGTAGTAACAGGACAAACCTAATTCAGCACACTTCTCAGCCAGGAACGCTGCATTTGTATTTACAATATTACCAAGTAGTAATTCAGTCCCAACACAGATGATCTCTACAGTCATACAAAAACCTCCGGATATTAATAAACATCCCTGTTCTGTTATTTTGTTTCAGCCATAACGCTTCTATTCTTCCAGACATAATCTACCAGTGAAATAACAGTCAGAATCAACGCAATCCACATAATAATATCTGTAATCAGTGAAATAGCAGCTATATTAGCAATCATCAGGCACACCATGATCATCTGAAAGGTGGTCTTAAATTTACCCCAGTAATTGGCAGCAATCACAACACCCTTATCGGAAGCAACCAGTCTGAAGCCGCTGATAATAAACTCACGGCTGATAATAATAATCACTATCCATGCAGGAATTCTACCCATTTCTACCAGACAGATCAAAGCGGAGCAAACCAACAGCTTATCTGCCACAGGGTCCATGAACTTACCAAAATTGGTTACCAGATTATATTTCCGGGCAATTTTTCCGTCTATCAGATCAGTTAGGCTAGCTACGATAAAAATGGCCAATGCAATATAATCAATATACTCCATAATGCCGCCAAAAATTGCCACAAACCAACCCCACTCCTGGAAGCTTCCTAACAGAAGCAGCACAAAAGGAATAATTAAGATCATTCTGAAAATTGTAAGCTTATTTGGTAAGTTCATAATATATTTCTCCTATCAGATCATATTCATTGGAACCGGTAATCAATACTTTCACAAAATCACCAGTCATTAGGCTAGCTGTTGTATTAATAAAAAGATATCCATCCACATTGGGTGCATCCCTGTAGGTACGTGCCACATAAGCGTCCTCATTTGCCACCTTACCCTCTACCATGACTGTGAGCACCTGTCCAACCATTTTCTCAGCCTTTTCAAAGGCGATTTCCTGCTGCAGCTCCATCAACTGGGCATGATGTTCTTGCTTTATCTCTTCCGAAACCTGCTCTTCCATCAGTGCTGCCGGTGTATCTTCTTCCTGAGAATACATGAATACACCCAGCCTGTCAAACTCCATCTCATCCACAAATGCAAGCATTTCCTCATGATCCTCTTCTGTTTCGGAAGGGAACCCGGTAATCAGGGTAGTTCTCAAACAGATATCAGGAATTTCCTGTCTTAGTTTTCCTATCATACTTTCAAGGTCCTGTCTGGTGGTTCTTCTTCCCATTTTCTTTAAAATGCTGTCTGAGGCATGCTGTATGGGAATATCTAAATAGTGACATACTTTATCTTCTTCTTTGATTGTTTGAATCAGTTCTTCATCTATCTCTTCCGGGTAACAATAAAGGATACGAATCCAGTATATTTCAGGAATTGCAGCCAGCTTTTTGAGTAACAGGGGAAGACTCTTTTTCCCATACAAGTCTTTTCCGTATAGGGTGGTTTCCTGGGCTACCAGAATCAGTTCCCTGACACCGCCCTTTGCAAGTTCCTCTGCTTCTTTCACCAGACTCTCCATTGGTATAGAACGGTAATGTCCCCTTACCTTTGGGATAATACAATACGTACAGTGTTTGTCGCAGCCCTCTGCAATTTTTATATACGCATAATGTCCACCTGTAGTCACAATTCTCTTTTTCCCGTAAACAGGTTCTGCATCAATGTCACGGTAATGATTGTGCCCTTTTCCTGCCAAAACCTCTTCCAGAGCCTCTGTAATAGAGTCAATTGCCATAGTACCTAAAATAGCATCTACCTCAGATATTTCCTCTTGAATTTCCTCTTTATATCTCTGTGCAAGACAACCTGTTGCAATCAGTGCTTTCAGCTTACCTGTTTTCTTTAATTGAGCCATTTCCAAAAGTGTATGAATGCTTTCTTCTTTTGCATCACCAATAAAGCAGCACGTATTTACTACAACAACATCAGCCTGCTCTTCCTCATCCGTAAACTCATACCCCTTCTCGTAAAGCTGTCCCAACATCATCTCTGAGTCCACCAGGTTTTTGTCACAGCCTAAGGAAACAAACATAATTTTCATATACAAATCCTTTCATTTATCTATTTCATATTTTCAGCAATCTACAAAGAAAGAGAAATCCCGATTTCGGTCTTTCTCTTTATATTTGGGTTATGCCTATTCTTCTTCGTCATTGATAATTTTGATTTTGCCTTCGTTCAGTTCTTCCACTGCGATAGATAATGGTTTCTTACCAGTGCCGTCAATGAAAGGTTCCTCCCCTGCAATAATTTGTCTGGCTCTTTTAGAAGTTGCCATAACAATGGAATATCTACTGCTTACTACCGGTTCCTCACCTGGTTCTACGTCCGCATTTACTACCTTCATTAAATCAGTATAAGATGGATGTAACATACTATTCTCCTTTCGAAAAAATCGTGATTTCTTCTCTGATATTTTTTATAAAATCCGCACTACGGACAGGCATACTGTTGGCAACCATCGTAATGCTGTGAATTTCCTTAACACATTCTGACAAATCATCATTAATTATAATAAAATCATAATCTGACATACCATCTGCTTCTTCACGGGCTCGTCTGATTCTTTCTGCGATCACTTCTTCTGTTTCAGTGCCTCTGGCTCTTAACCGATGAACCAGTTCTGCCGCACTGGGTGGTGTTATAAATAAAGAGAGCATCTGGGGAAACATTTTTTTGACCTTATGCATACCCTGAATTTCTATCTCCAGTATCACATCCTTGCCTGCACTTAACTGTTTCTCCACATAATCTTTGGGAGTTCCATAATAATTACCGCAATACTCAGCATACTCTACTAAACCATTTTGTGCAATCTTTTCTTCAAAAGCATCTCTGCCTGTAAAGAAATACTCTTTACCCTCCATCTCACCCGGTCTGGGGTTTCTTGTCGTCATAGAAATGGACAATGCATAATTATCATAGGTCTTCATCAATTCCTTCATCAAGGTACCCTTTCCGGCACCTGAAAAACCTGATATTACGATTAAAATTCCTTTATTATTCATTATCTTCATCACTTTCTGAAGGACTGTCATTTGCTGTAATCATTTGCGCTCTTCCTGCAATGGTTTCCGGAAGCAAAGCAGATAACACAATCTGGCTGTTTTCCATAACCAAAACGGCTTTTGTCTTCCGTCCTTGGGTAGCGTCAATTGCCATACCTGCTTCCTTGGCACATTGTACCATGCGCTTAACCGGAGCCGAATCAGGGCTTACAATAGCAATAATTTTTTCTGTATTCACTATATTACCAAACCCAATGTGAATCAACTTGTTCATAGTAATCTCCATTCTGCCGAATTGCTGCGAATTTGGGCCGTAGCACAAATTTGCCGTGCGAAAATTGCTTCTTAATTTTCACACTACCCCCAATAGAAACAATTACTTTTACCTGTTTATTCTAAATTATTCAATATTCTGAATTTGCTCACGAACCTTTTCTATCTCTGTCTTCAGCTCGATAGCTACATTGGAAATCTCCAAATCACTTGTTTTACTTAAGATGGTATTGGCTTCTCTGTTCATCTCCTGGGCAATAAAGTCCAGCTTAC
Organism: Lachnospiraceae bacterium; assembly: GCA_035271185.1. Classification (GTDB taxonomy): domain Bacteria; phylum Bacillota; class Clostridia; order Lachnospirales; family Lachnospiraceae; genus Acetatifactor. The sequence goes on from DATERV010000001.1 coordinate 17,324, forward strand.
GGCCAATGCTGCCACCTTCAAGCAGTGTAGCTTTGGTAGCTTCAATGTGACTGGTCAACCGAACCAATTCTTCATCTACACATACTTTATCGGAAAAAATGGTAACTTCCATCAACAATCTATTTTCATCCACCTGTACATCCTGAAGCAGATCCTGTACTTTTTCACTCAGTTTCTGTTTGTAATCTGCTATAATCTTAGGAGAACGTTCTGTAATAAACTGTACATGTGAAAGCATTCCATCCAGTTTTCTCAGCATATCATTTTTCAGATTTTCACCCTCCTTGATACGCGTCTCCACGAAGCACTCACAAGCCTGTTTCAATGCTTTATCAAGTTCCTTCCAGATTTCATCCTCATCCTCCTGCTGCTCTTCCATAGTGAAGACATCCGGATAACGGGATAACGTTGATACACGAATATCATCTGCCAAGCCAAAATCATCTGCCATCTGACGTAAATATTTTAGATATTCTGATGCGATTTCCTTGTTGTATTTCACATAACCTGTATTTTCAGAGCAGTCTTCGTAGGAGATAAAAAGATCCACCTTCCCGCGCTGCATGTAATTTTTTAACTCATTACGGATAGAAGACTCAAAAAAATTAAGCTTCTTTGGCATCCTTACATTTACATCCAGATACCTGTGATTAACGGATTTGATTTCAACCGTAAATTTTCTGGTTCCTTCCACTACTTCGGATCTTCCAAAACCGGTCATGCTCTTGATCATTTGCATCCCTTCCTCCTACCGCGGCTTAACCCCATTTTCACTGCATATTTTTTTATTATAGTAGAAACATGTTGCTTAGTCAAGCCTGCCTGATACTAGAAATATCAGTATCAATTGTCATGGAATAATTCGTATAATACACCACAAAACCCGGCTTCGACCCGCTTGGTTTTTTTACTTGTTTTTTCTGTACATAATCCACTTCCGCTTTACCCTGCGCTCTGGCAGAGGAATAATGAGCTGCCAATCTTGCTGCTTCCTCAAAGGTTTGATCCGGTAATTCCTCATTTCCCTTTCTCTTAACAACCACGTGAGAACCCGGACATCCTTTGGCATGGAACCACCAGTCATTACCTGTCGCATATTGAAAGGTTAATTCCTCATTCTGGTAATTATTCTTGCCCACATACATATCATAACCATCACTACTGATGTAATGGAAAGGCTTACTGGTAATTTTTATTTTCTTGTTTCCACCTTTTCTGCGTATATAGCCATTCTCAATGAGTTCTTCTTTAATCTGAACCAGATCTTCTTCCATGACTGCTATGTCAAGTGCAGTATTGATTGTTTTCAAATGTTCGATCTCGGTCTTAACCTCTTGTGTCAGTCCTGTCAGCGCCTCAAAAGTCCTCTTCAACTTTCCATACTTATCAAAATATCTTTTGGCATTCTCTCCGGCAGAAAGAAGTGGATCCAAGGGAATCGTAATCATCTCATTGGTATAATAGTTTAGCGCATCAAAGGACTTGTCTTTCGGTTTGCATTCATACCCATAAGTATTTAAAAGCTCTCCATAAACACGATAGGTATCTCTTTTTTCCGTATCCTTCATCTGCTGTATCTGCAGATCATATTTTTTCACATTCCGTTCCAGTGCTGTCTGCACTACCTTACGCAGATCAACAGATTTCTGTCTGATTCTGGTTATGGTATTTTTCTCAGCATAATAACTCTCCAAAAGTTCTGACATGGATGAAAACGCTTTTAGGGAATCCACATCCCTTTCATAAATTGTCAGCGGAAATGCTGCAAATTCTAATGGTTTTCCATTTTCATAAGCAATGCCGGGTGAGAAATCACCAAGTAAAATAGCATCTGAAATGGACTTCCATTGATCAAACAGTTTTTCCAGATCTGTTTGGGTTAACACAGCTGTTGGCAATTCACCATCTATACCGGCACGATAACATAACTCCTGTCCAATAATAGGGGATATACCGGTAAATGAGGTATATATTGCTTTAAACACAGGCATGGGTCTGATGCTCAAAGCATTTACAAACTCTGCCTGGGTAACCCTAAGAGGATCCAGTTTGTGGGTGGTATCAGCAACAAAGTATGGTTTTCCCGGTAATACCTCCCTAACTGAACTAATTAGTGCAGATACATGCTTGATACTGTCAATAATGATATCCTGGTCATCACAAAAAATAATATTACTATATTTGCCCATGATTTCCACAATCAGCTTCTTATGGCACAAGTCACCCATTTCATTTAGGTGTTCCACATACACATGTACAATACGCTCCAGACCCGGTTGGGTGATATCGGTAATTCTGCCATTCTGTAAATGTTTACGTAGAAGCATACAAAAACTCGGCGCTGTCATGGGCGCCTGCTTATTTTTATCAGTCAGATATAGTAAGGGCAGAGAAGCTCCTGCTGAAATCAGAAGTCGATACTGCCCTTCCGGTTTCTTTATAGTTAGTAACAATTCATCAGGCTCTGGCTGTGCAATTTTATACACCCTTCCTCCAATGAGATTATCTTTCATTTCCTTTACTACATTTGCTATTGTGATTCCATCAAAAGCCATGGTGATTTCCTTTCCTATCCTACAGTATGTGGCATTTCTTTGCCAGTTTCACCAGCAGATATCCTTTTGGAAGAGCTTTTAGTTCTGCTTCACTTATCCCCTTCAATACTACTTCCAGGACAAAATACACCACTGCGCCAATTAAAATGGCGGGGACTAATGCCAATGCATTATGTAGTCTGGAAGGGTAAGGTTCTCCTCCCAGTGTTTCTGCTATTACCTTATAGGTTCCGAAACACGCTACCCCCATAAACGCTGACGCAACCAGCGGTGTGATAAAGGTTCGAAACATTTCCTGTTTATATTGCATATATTTACGAATGGATATCTGATTTAAAATACACATCATCCCTGAATACACCAGTGCTGAGATAACCATTCCATAAAGATCCAAGTCAGTAAAATACAAAATGGTACTCACTACCGCCGTCTGCACCACCAGTGCAAATGCGGCATTACGCACTGGCACACGCACTTTCCCAATACCCTGCAAAATGGAATTGGTCAGTGTGGACAAGGAATAAAAGATGACAGAAGCTGCCAGTGCCATCAATAGCTTGGATGCCAGATCAATCGACTCCTTCTGTCTGAATAATAACCAGGTAATAGGCCTGGCCAGAACACCGATTCCTACCGCTGCAGGTATGGCAATCAGCATAGTGGTTTTGACTGCCTGGGATGTTTTCTCTTTGGCTCCTTCCATATCACCCTGTTCCACACAGGCTGCTATGGTAGGCAGAACTGCTGAGGACATGGCAGAGGACAGTGCAATGGGAATATTGGATATAACCACTGCCTTAGCTGAAAAAATGCCATAGCTTGTAGAAATATCAGCATCCTCCATCCCTTTTTTCAACGTACAGATCCAAATATAGATTGTCTGGTTCAGTACAGTACTCAAATTATAGATAGCAGTACTCAAAATAAAGGGAACTACTACTCCTGTAACCGTTTTTAAAATATTACGATAGTTCTCCGGTTCATGGGCATCCCGCTCAATCCGCCTATAAATAGTCCTTTTATTCAGTCCATACATGCCCCACATAAAAAGCAGGGCAACCAGTACACCGCTTCCTGTACCAACAGCACTTCCTACTGCGCCATAAGTGGCATACCTGGTATTCCAAGCCCTCTGCTCTTCATTTAAGACATAATATTCATTCCCATCCCCATCTATTTCCTGATCAGCGGTTTCCTGAACGATCTCCTGACCAAAGCATACTGCATGATCTGCATTGATGGTGAATTTTTCTGTCCCGGAAAGAGTCAATGTAATCATTAGGTAAGCAGCCAGTATGCTGATGACTGCATTCATGACCTGCTCTAATACTTGTGAACATGAAGTCTGCAGCATGGTTCTGTGGGCTTGAAAATAGCCTCTGAGAACCCCCAAAATTCCGGATAGGAAAACAGTAGGAGCAAACACACGAAGAACTGTAACCGCAGCTCCTTTTGCCAAAAGACCTGCGCCAAAAAAGATCACCAGGCTGGCAATACCACCTACTGTAAGTACATACCACATGGAACACATAAAAATCCTGTGCGCATTACAGTAATCCTTTATGGAAAGTTTCTGAGCAATGACCTTGGAGATAGCAGAGGGAATACTATAAGAAGATATTAACAGAATTATTGTATAAATATTGTAAGCTGTTTGATAGTAACCATTTCCTTCATCACCAATCACGGCAGTTAAAGGACTCCTGTAGAGGAGTCCTATAATTCTGCTGATGATACCGGCAGATGCCAGTATACCGGCCTGTATAATAAAGCCATCTTTTTTACTGCTCTTTCCCATATGATATCCTAACCGGAACTAACCAATCAGCCAGTCATACATTTCCTGATATTTACCGGCGGAAGTATGCCAGGAAAAATCTACCGCCATACCACGGTCAATCATTTTGTTCCATTCTCTTTTCTTATCGTGATATATATGCTCCGCATAGCGAACTGTCTGAAGCATCTCATGAGCATAATAGTTTGTAAAGGAAAAACCTGTACCTGTGCTGTCACATTCATTATATGGCTGTACGGTATCCTTTAATCCTCCTGTTTCACGGACAATGGGAACAGTCCCATATCTGAGTGCTATCAACTGACTTAATCCACAAGGCTCAAACAAGGATGGCATCAAAAACGCATCACAGGATGCATAAATCTTGTGGGACAGGTCTTCTGAATAAAAAATATTGGCGGCTACCCGATCATTGTACTTCCAATCAAAGTGCCGGAACATATTTTCGTAGCGTTCTTCTCCTGTACCTAAAACTACAATCTGTACATTATCCTGGCATAATTCATCCATGACATAAGAGATCAGATCAAATCCCTTCTGATCTGTTAATCTTGACACAATACCAATCATAAACATCTTATCATCCCTGGGAAGGTTCAATTCCTTCTGGAGGGCACGTTTATTTTTAATCTTCTCTTTACGGAATGTGACAGCATCATATGGATACTGTATATATTTATCTGTAACGGGATTAAATGTGTCGTAATCAATCCCATTCAGAATACCTCGAAGATCTCCGGCTCTTGCATTGAGCAGGCCATTCAACCCTTCTCCGTAAAAATCAGTTTTAATTTCCTCTGCATATGTGTAGCTCACTGTTGTGATTGCATCTGCAAATACTAAACCACCTTTAAGCAAATTGGCATCTTTACAATATTCCAGCTTATCAGATGTGAAATAATAGTCTGGAAGACCTGTTATATCCTGTACTGTTTTTACGTTCCATCTTCCCTGAAACTTTAGATTATGTATGGTCATAACTGACTTCATGTTAATGAAAAATGGATTGCCCCTAAACCTTTCTTTTAAATAAACGGGTATCAGACCTGTCTGCCAGTCATGACAATGTACTACATCAGGTTGAAACTCAATTAATGGCAAAGCGGACAAAACAGATTTCGAAAAGTAAGCATATTTCTCAATTTCAAACACTGTATCATCTCCGTATGGCTTAACGCCATTGAAGTAGTGCTCATTATCAATAAAATAATAGTGAATTCCATCCTCTTCTGCTTCTAAAATTCCAACATATTCTTCATGCCAGTTAAAATCCATATAGAAACGTGTAACAAACTTCAGCTTTTCCTGCATCTTTAGTTTCATACAGGTGTATTTTGGAAGAATGACTCTGACATCATAATACTTTTGATCAAGGCACTTAGGTAACGTTCCCACAACATCAGCAAGTCCTCCTGTTTTAATAAAGGGCACTCCTTCTGATGCAACAAACAAGACCTTTTTCATCGCATTTCCTCCCTCAGAATAACTATACTTATTTTATTATACATCATGGGAAGGGTATTTGAAAGGCTTAATTTCTGTATTTCAGTCTTATTCTGTCTGCTATCAGTGCAATAAACTCTGAGTTGGTAGGCTTCCCCTTCCCTGTGTTAATAGTGTATCCAAACAAGGCATCCAAAGTCTCCATTCTGCCCCTGCTCCATGCAACTTCTATAGCATGGCGGATTGCTCTCTCCACACGGCTGGAAGTTGTCTGGAACTTTTTTGCTATCGTTGGATACAATATTTTGGTGATGGAACTTAACATGGATGTATCCTCCACTGACATCATGATAGCTTCCCTCAAATATTGATACCCTTTGATATGTGCCGGGACACCTATCTCATGTATCATATCCGTCACATCTTGCTCCAAATCACGCTCTTCTGTTCTTTTTACTAATTCCTCGACACTGTTTTTCCCCTGTAAATCCTTCTTTGTGGATGGTACTGTAATCATAATCTGGAATTCTTTGTCAGTACTCATCAGTTGTCCGATTATTTTGTACAGTTTTTCGTTATCCTTTGTAGATGTTAAATTTAGTTGTTCCATGAAGAAACCCTCCCTATTTTTACAAAACTCTATCGTTGTTATTATAAAATGATATTGTTTTTTGCCGCAACAAGTACACATCGTAGATTTTCTACAATTTCAGCAAGATAATACATTGACATATTTTTTTGTCGAATGCTGATAAAATGAAAATCCCCTGTTATTTCCTTATCTGCAACAATTGGCAAAAAGGAAGAAACAGGGGATTTATAAAAATCAATGTATTTTATTGCTCACTTGATTCTGAAAGTAATTTACGTCCCATAAGTACGCCCATTGCGGATGCCATCATCAGACCTCTTGTCCAACCACTGGAATCACCTAGACAATGCAGACCTTTCACATTGGTATTCAGATCTGTATCCATTTTTACTTTATTGCTGTAAAATTTTAATTCCGGTGAATATAATAGGGTTTCTGTGCCGGCAAATCCTGGTACTACATGATCTACAGCCTGGATAAAATTGATGATATTCATCATAGCTCGATAAGGCATAGCAGCTGTAATATCACCGGCTACCGCATCCGGCAGTGTAGGCCTTACATTTGATTGAGACAATTCCTTTGGCCAGGTTCTTTTCCCGTCCAGGATATCACCGTATCGTTGTACCATAATCTGACCTGCTCCCAGCATATTGGTAAGCTCCCCTACCTTTTGTGCGTAAGCAATGGGCTGATTGAATGGTTCTGTAAAATTGTGGGAACAAAGGATTGCCAGATTCGTATTATTTGATTTCAAATTTTTATAGGAGTGTCCGTTTACAACAGCCAGTCCTCCGTCATAATTTTCCTGACTTACAAAGCCGCCCGGATTCTGGCAGAAGGTACGTACCTTGTTCTTGAATGGTCTGGGGTAGCCTATCAGTTTGGATTCGTAAAGTACCTTATTTACTTCCTCCATGATTTCATTTCTCACTTCTACACGGACACCGATATCAACAGTACCTGGTTTATGAGCAATATCGTACTTGGCACATATTGTCTGTAGCCAGTCTGCTCCTCGCCTGCCGGTAGCCACTACCACATGATCTGCTTCGCAGATACAGGTCTCACCCTTTATATTTTGGGCAACCACCCCTTTGCAGACACCATTTTCAATGATAAGGTCATCACAGCTGTAGCCAAACAACATGTCTACTCCTTGCTCTTGTAAATGATGTTCTAAATCCTGATAGAGCTGATGAGCTTTCTCTGTTCCCAAATGTCTAATGGGGCAATCCACCAGTTTCAGTCCCGCCTGAATGGCACGTTTTCTGATTTCCTTTACCTTTTCCGGATTGGATACCCCTTCCACTTTCGTATCTGCACCGAACTCTAAATAAATCCGATCTGTATAATCTATCAGTTCCTGGGCAAAATCTTCTCCCACCAGGGTAGGAAAATCACCGCCCACCTCATAACTCAAGGATAATTTTCCATCAGAAAATGCACCTGCTCCTGAAAAGCCGGTGGTTATATTGCAGGGTTCACAACCAACACATTTTTTGGTTTTGGCCTTGGGACATGCTCTGTCTTCCACTGCCTTCCCTTTTTCTATCATCAAAATGCTCTTTTTACTGCCATTCTTTCTCATTTCCATAGCTGTAAAAATACTTGCAGGTCCGGCACCTACAATCACCACATCATACTTCATACTTTATTTCATCCCCTTATGCTTATTTATTACTTTACTATTATACTACTTTTATTGAAGGATCGCATTAAATTACGTATTTTAGCTGCCGAATGCTTTGCATTTGGCAGCAACTGCCTATTGTTTTGGGCTGCATCCCCCAAATGCTCGGCAGTGATTTGGGCTGCATCCCCCAAATGCTTGCATTCGGGGGATGATTTGGCATTCGCCAAATAGGAATAAGAAAAAGAACAAAATTTTGTAAGCGAGCTTACAAATTTTGCTCTTTTTCTTATTCCTGCCCGGACTCACTGCTTTAACATGTTTTCAATAAAAATTCCATATCCACTGGTGGAGTCACTTACCAACACGTGGGTGACAGCACCTATCAGTTTTCCATTCTGTATGATTGGTGCACCGCTCATTCCCTGTATAATTCCCCCGGTAATAGCTATCAGATTGGGATCTGTTACCTGCAGCACAATTCCTTTATTTACATTATCGTGTTCCAGATGCAGTTCCTTGATCTTGATATCATAGTATTTTGGTTTTCCGTCCACTGAACAAATAATCTGGGCATCACCCAATTCTACATCCTGCTTCAACCCTATGGGAATGGGCTCTGTTTCTATCTGGGACAGCATTCTCTCATTACAGGTTCCAAAAATTCCATTTACTGTATTCTCATTAATAATACCAAGTATATTTCGATCAGAATATTCAATCATGCCTGTCATTTCACCTGGTTCTCCTTTTGTACCTTTTTTAATTCCAATGATTTCTGTTTGGTAAAGGGTACCGCTGTCCAAATTCATGACAATACTGGTATCTATATCATTGATTCCATGACCCAATGCCCCAAAGTTACCTTCGTTGTCAACAAACGTCATGGTTCCTATACCCTGTGCATTGTCCCTCACCCAGATGCCCAGTTTGGGGATACCGTTCTGATTCAAGTCCGGCGTTATACTAACATCAAACTCTTCCCCATTACGGCTTACGGTAAGTACCACCGGATTTCCATCTGATTGTTCTATTGTATGAATAAACTCTCTTTTTCCACTTACCTCTATGTGATCTACTTCTAGGATATAATCCCCTGTCTTTAATAAATACTGGGAGGGAGATACATCGGAACCATCCAATGACAGGAAATTACCAACTCCGATGACCAATACCCCTTCTGTTTTCAGGTAAATTCCAATTGGCAACCCCACAGGAGTTAGAGTCATATCACGAATGACTTCAATACTCACTTGTTTGAAGGGGATGAATCCAAATAACTTCAGATTCATCTGATAGTTGCTTATCTTATCTGCCTTCATGGTAACAGTATTACTAAAATCAACATACACTGATCCTGCCGGAATGTTAGATTTTCCTTGTCCATTTGCAGTAACTGCCTGAATCTTTTCAGCATTTTCCTCTATTTTCACAATTTCTCCGGCAACAGGCAGCCCAATATTCAAGACCTGTTCTTCTCCCATCTTAAGTTTTATATTTCCGGGAATCTGTTGATACATATAGATATACCAGATCCCGAAAAGGCTCATACAGGTTAAGAGCAATGAAAAACATAGACATTTTCTATATGTCTTTCTTCTTCTGTATATTTTCTTTATGTTCTGTACCTTTTCTATTTCCCTCAAAATCCCACTTCCTTTTGCCGGTTGGGCTGATTACTCACACTAATAAGCGAAAGCGCCTTATTTGGGATAGGATCACTATCCTATCACACAAAAAAGAGTATCCTATATAGGATACTCTTCTTACAGTGTTGTCTTATTTATTGTTACCTAAACATGCAAATATAATGTTACTTAATTTTGGTAGCTTGACTTTTCATTTCCAGGGCGTTGTTCAATGCTGCCTGTGACAGAGAGTCTGCACCCAACAATCTGGCAAGTTCTTCTAACATGCCCTGCTCATTTAATTTTCTGATACCAGTTACTGTACTGTTTCCGTCAGTTTCCTTCTCAATGGAAAAATGTGAATCTGCCATTGCCGCAATCTGTGGCAGATGAGTGATACAGATTACCTGATGGGCTCTCGAAAGTGTAGCCAGCTTTTCCGAAACCTTCCATGCAGTCCTACCGCTGATCCCTGCATCTATTTCATCAAAGATCAAAGTGTCAACCGCATCCTTTTCGGCAAGTACTGTTTTAATTGCCAGCATGATTCTGGATAATTCACCACCACTGGCAACCATTCCAAGCGGTTTCATATCTTCTCCTGGATTAGTCGAAATCAAAAATTCAATATCATCAAATCCATCCGAAGAAATTTCTTTTTTTTCAATCTTTACTGTAAACTGCACTGTCAGGAAATTTAACTCTTCCAATGCCTTTATCAAAATTTCTGTTAGCTCTTTTGCTCTCTCTTTTCTCAAAACAGAAAGCTTCTCACATTGTTTTTTTAACTCTTCATTTACTTTGTCATACTGATTTTTCAATTGCGCAAATAACTGTTCATAATCATCTAGCTTATTTATTTTGTCCGCAACTTCCGTACTGTATGCCAAAACATCCTGCATTGTCCTGCCATATTTTTCTTTCAAATGATTTAAAAGATTCAAGCGCTCTTCCGTGGCTTTAAAATCTTCACCATCAAATTCCAGGCCATCAATATATGCGGACAGCTCCCTGTTGAAATCACTTAGAAGTGATTCTATCTCTGCAAGCTGGCTGCTCATCTCTGAAAGCTCTTCATCAAATGAAGAAACACTGTTTAGCTCCCTGTATGCTCTTCCAATCTGAATTCCGGCGGCTTCTTCTTCACTTCCAGTAAGACGGTAACAGATTCCCAAAGTTTCTTCTATTTTCTGACTGTTTACCATTTTGCGGTACTTACTTTCTAAGGCTTCATCTTCTCCGATGAAAGGTTTTGCTTCTTCTATTTCCTGCAGTTCGAAGCGAAGCAGATTAAGTTCTCTGTTTCTGGATGTCTCATCCATCTCCATGGAAGAAATGGCTTCCCTGATACGGTTTCTTTCCTGATAAAGTGACTTTACCTCTGCCAGGGCTGAGAATACAAGCTCTCCGGCATAAGCATCCAAAATCTCCTGGTGTTTCTTTTTACGCAAAAGCGACTGGTGTTCATGCTGTCCATGAATATCCAACAGTAATTCAGATATCTCTTTGATTTGCTTAGCTGATACGGTTTCACCATTGATGCGGCTGACACTTCTGCCCGGTTGTATTCTACGGCTGATGGTAATCACACCGTCATCACATGGCAGCTCCATATTTTTCAGCTTCTGGACTAATCTGTTATCCTCACCGGTAAAAGTAAGCTCCACTAAGGCATAGTCTGCTCCATGCCTGATTAAATCGGTATCCGCTTTTGCACCAAGTGCCAAATTCACCGAACCGATTAAAATGGATTTACCTGCACCTGTTTCTCCTGTCAGGATGTTCAGTCCAGGCGTAAACTCAACTTCAGTTTCTTCAATTAATGCCAGGTTCTTCACATGTAAGTCTAGTAACATAGGTCTCCTTCTACCTTCTCTGCACTCCTACTTTTCAATCATAGCATGAATTTTGCTCATCAGGCTCTGGGTCTCCTCAACTGTCCTGACAGCCATCATTAGGGTATCGTCACCGGCAATACATCCAACAATTTCTTTAAACTTCATAGCATCGATTGCTGCAGCAACAGCCATTGCCATCCCCGCTACAGTCTTGATTACCAAAATATTCTGAGCCATGTCCATGGACACAAACCCATCGCTTAAAACACGGATATACTTATCCCCCAAATGCGTATCATCCTGTTTAAAAACAACATATTTCTGCCTGCCTTTTCCGGTTGGAATTTTAGAAAGCTTTAATTCTCTGATATCCCTTGATACCGTAGCCTGTGTGACATCATAGCCTGCTTCTCTTAAGTATGCCGCCAATTCCTCTTGGGTTTCCACATCATACTTCTCAATTATTTCAATAATCTTGCTTAATCTTACCTTCTTCATGGTCACTCCCATCTGGATTTATTCGTCAATTTTCACTCAGCTTCTTATGCAAAACTTCCAAAAAACCAGCTTTACTAAGCTTTATAAAATCTGTCGTTCTATCTGACTGAACAATCCTTATCTCATCTCCAGTTCTTACTTCCACAGTACAGCCGTCGAAATTAACTACTGCAGTTTGCTCCTGACCTTCTCTTCCTGCGGGAATTTCTATCACCACTTCATCCTCAGGTGAGAGAATCACGCTCCTCTGGTTCATGGTATGAGGACAGATAGGCGTCACTACGATCAATCTTGCTGATGGTTCTACAATCGGTCCGCCAGCTGACAGATTATAGGCCGTGGAACCCGTTGGTGTTGTAACAATCATACCATCTGCAAGATATTTATTCAAAAGTTTATTGTTTACAAAAAGATTGAAAACCAGAACCTGTTGAGATGCAGATCTGCTGATCACGATATCATTTAATGCAAAGCCATTCTGCTTACTTTTGTCGCTACGATGGATACATCCGCTTAGCATCATACGGCTTTCAAGCTCATAATCTCCACGTAAAAGCTGGTTTAGTGCATCTGATATTCCTTCAGGTTCTACTTCTGCGAGATAACCTAACGTACCCAAGTTGACACCTAAAAGCGGAATTCGCCTGTTTCCAGTGATTTCTCTGGCAGCCTGCAGCATGGTACCGTCTCCACCCAAGACAAGAATACAATCCGCATCTTCAGGAAGTCCCTCTTTCGAGAACCTCACGATGCACTGCATCCCTTTCTGCTCCAAGAACAATCTGATTTTTTCAGTCACTATCAGATCCTTATCCTTGTGTCTGTTGGTATAGATACAAAAATGTTTCATCTCTTATCCAGCTCCTTATGTGCAGCTTGTACTGTATCATTTATTATTTTCTGCCAAATCTCATCTTTCGATAACCCACAGTCGCAGTTTTTGATTGCTAATAGATTCTGCTCTGCTTCATGTTCTGTAAAATGATGGCTTTCCGGCCTTGCATCTTTATGAAGAGAAAGATAAACCAGATATTCAATATTGCCTTCTGGCCCCTTGATGGGTGAATATTCCAGATTCTTTACTTCAAATCCCAGACTGTCTGCGTAATCTAAAACCTTGGAAATCACCTCTTTATGGATCTGGGGTTCTCTCACAACTCCCTTTTTCCCTACCTTGTCTCTGCCAGCTTCAAATTGGGGTTTTATGAGACACACCACTTCGCCCATATCTTTCAGCAAAGCTCTGGCAGGTAGCAGTATTTTAGTAAGAGAGATAAACGATACATCAACTGATGCGAAATCCAGATCATCTCCGATATCTACTTTCGTCAGATAACGGAAGTTAGTCTTTTCCATACAAACTACACGATCATCATTACGCAGTTTCCAGGCCAGCTGCCCATGTCCTACATCAACTGCATATACCTTAACTGCTCCACTCTGTAGCATACAGTCCGTAAAGCCGCCGGTAGAAGCTCCAATATCCATGCAGATTTTCCCATCAAGGGAAAGGCCAAAATGTGTCATTGCTTTTTCTAATTTCAGACCGCCACGACTCACATATTTTAAGGTTGTACCTTTCACTTCTATTTTTACTTTATCTGTATCAAAGCATGTTCCGGCTTTATCCTCACGCTGTCCGTCCACGAAAACGTTTCCAGCCATGATAATGGCCTTTGCCTTTTCTCTGGATTCTGCATGCCCTGCTGTAACCAGTATTACATCCAGTCTTTCTTTCATCCAGTCTACTCCTATTATGTCACAAAATACTTTTATCCTGTAAAAGTCTCAGTTGTATCTGTTCTGCAATGCTATCTGCATCAATCTTCAATTCTTTCTTTAGTAAATCCACATTTCCATGTTCAACGTAAGCATCCGGGATCGTCACTGCAAGCTGTTTAAGCGCAAGGTCGTTGGTATTCAAAAATGTCCTGACACGTTCCCCAAAACCACCACTGGCCACATTTTCTTCCATAGTCACCAAAAGTTCATATCTTCCGGCGGCTTCCACAAGCATTGCTGCATCTACAGGCTTCACAAACCGGGCATTCACCAACCCACATTCTATGTTTTTTTCTTTCAGCAGTTTGCGTACCTCTTCCGCAGTCTTCACCATACTTCCCACTGCAAGTAATGCCACCCTGCCTTCTCTATAAATAGATTCACTCTTTCCAAACTCTATAGGCGCCCGATATTCTTTCAGTCCGTCATAAGCATCTCCTCTGGGGTATCTGATTGCGATAGGACCTTCAAAACCGACTGCAAACTTTAGCATATCGGATAATTCCCATTTGTTTTTAGGTGCCATGATATGCATCCCCGGAATACTGGAAAGAAAAGATAAATCAAAAATCCCCTGATGGGTCTCACCGTCTGCACCAACAAGCCCTGCTCTATCAATGGCAAATATGACAGGGAGATTCTGTAGACAGACATCGTGTAAAATTTGATCATAAGCTCTTTGCAGAAAAGAAGAATAAATGGCAACTACCGGCTTCAGACCCCCTGTTGCCAACCCGGCTGCAAAGGTTACCGCATGTTCTTCTGCAATACCCACATCAAAGAAACGATCCGGATACATATTCCGGAAACGCTTGAGGCCTGTTCCATCAGGCATAGCTGCGGTAATAGCAACCACTTTTTCATCCCTCTGTCCTAACTTACACATGACAGTAGAGAATATATCCGTATAATTGGCTGCATTTCGTGTGTCTTTGGGTAAACCCGATTCTATTTCAAAAGGTACTGTCGCATGAAATCTGGCAGGATGTCTCTCTGCCGGTGCATAGTCTTTTCCTTTCTCCGTAATCATATGAATCATGACAGCGCCCTTCACACGCTTTGCTTCATGAATGACTCTGATCATGTCGTCCACATCATGGCCATTCACCGGCCCTAAGTAGGTAATTCCCATATCTTCAAAGAACATTCCCGGAATCACTAACTGCTTCACACCGCTTTTTAATCGGCGAATTTTGGAAATAATGGATTCTCCCTTGCTGGTTCCCTGTAAAGCTTTATATACCCCTTTTTTCAAATCCAGATAACCATTGGCTGTACGAACATTATTCAGGTACTTGGAAATACCGCCCACATTTTCTGAAATGGACATATTATTGTCATTGAGAACTACTATAAAGTTAGTCTCCAACCGGGAGGCATTGTTTAGTGCTTCATAAGCCATGCCGCCTGTCAGAGAGCCATCTCCGATAACAGAAACGATGGTATTTTTCCCTCCGGTTATGTCCCTGGCCTTTACCATCCCTAGTCCTGCCGAAATAGAAGTAGAGCTGTGTCCTGTATCAAAACAGTCACATGCACTCTCTTTTCTTTTGGGAAATCCACTCATACCGTGAAATTTCCGTAAGGATTCAAAGCCATCTCTCCTACCTGTTAATAGCTTATGAGTATAGGACTGATGTCCCACATCCCAGATAATCTTATCATCCGGAAGATTCAGCGCCAGGTGAAGTGCCATGGTAAGCTCTACAGCACCCAGATTAGAACCCAGATGTCCACCTGTAACACTTATCTTGTCAATCAGAAATTTTCTGATTTCCTCCGCCAAAAGAGCATAATCCTCTTTATCGATATACTTAATGTCATTCACTTTTTCTATTTTATCAAGCAGCATTTCGTCACCTCAAAACTATTTGTTTCTGTGTATCAGATACTTCGTCAGTTCCTGTAAAAACTGACTGTCACCCGGACATTCCATAAGAATTGCCAAAGCTTCCGCGGACAGACGTTTCACTTCCTTCTCTGCCTCTTTCACACCCTTCATGGTAACATAAGTCTGCTTATGGTTTTTTTCGTCACTTCCAACCTTTTTACCAATTTTTTCTTCGTTGCCGATTACATCCAGAATATCATCTTGAATCTGAAATGCCACGCCTATGTTGTGTGCACATTTCTCCATGGAATCCACTGTGTTTGTATCTGCACCTGCAAGTATGGCACCAATCATCATAGAGCCTTCCATCAATGCCGCTGTTTTGTGCTCATGTATAAAAATAAGCCGGTCAATCGTAATATCTTTTTTTGTTTCTGCTTCAATATCAGCTGTCTGTCCACCTATCATACCATAAATACCTGCTTTTTTTGCCAAAATGATTAAGGCGGCAGAGGCCATCTGGTAACGTTCCACTAGGGGAATCCCGGCAGCATCACAACTGGAAAATGATGTTAGGGCTGTTTCAAAAGCATAATTGAGTAACGCGTCTCCCGCCAGGACTGCCATTCCTTCTCCGAATACCACATGCGTGGTTTTCCTTCCACGTCGGTATTCATCATTATCCATAGCAGGTAAATCATCATGAATCAGGGAATACGTATGAATCATTTCCATGGCTGCCATAAACGGTTCCACAATCTTTCCCTGTCCACCGCATAAACGGTATGTTTCCTGCATTAACATGGCGCGAATTCTTTTTCCACCTGCCAGAACGCTATAATGCATGGCTTCTATCACCGTCTTTTGAAGGCCTTCTTCGGCAGGCAAATAAGATTTCAAAATATCATCAATTTCTCCAGCCCTTTTTTTTATTGATACTTCTACTGCTTTTCTATCTGTTTTCATGCTTGCATTTCCTTCTCTAGAATGCTTCCAGTTCCCCTTCAGCATTCAGCTGCATAACCTGCTTTTCCACTTTATCAATATCATCATTACACTGTTTTAGAAGATCCATGCCTTCTTTATAAATCCGAAATGACTCTTCTAAGGACAACTCTTCTGACTCCAGCTGATTCAAAGTTTCTTCTAATTTTGCAAATTTTTCTTCAAGTGACATCCTCATTCTCCCTTTCCAGTGTTTCTGTCTGACTTACCTCTGCAAAGATATGTCCATCTGTTACATGAATCGTTATCCTGTCACCCGGTTTCACCTGGGTTGTCTTCTTTACAGGTCTGCCCTCTCTATCCTCAACAAAGGAATAACCTTGATTCAGCTTACCTAAGGGTGACATACCCTTAAGCTGTTCTATCAAAAGTGCCAGCTTATGTCTGCCATCCTTTAGGATACTTTCCATGGCACGATTCATATTATCTTCCAGCTTCAATGCATGGGTCTTCTGTATCCTAATCTGGTTTACAGGACTTGTAGCTTTAAGCCTGATCGCCGATCTATCCGTCTTCATACGGTAATTTTGGATGCTGAGCCTCATCTGCTTATAAAGTTTTTCTTCGCGTTCTTTTATATCTGCTACAAACTGACCATAATCAAATACTGCCAGTTCTGCTGCTGCAGATGGTGTTGGAGCACGAAGGTCTGCCACAAAATCAGTTATGGTGGTGTCTGTTTCATGGCCCACTGCAGAAATAATAGGAATTCTGCAGTCGAACACAGCCTGGGCTACAATTTCTTCATTGAAGGCCCATAAATCCTCCAAAGATCCTCCCCCACGGCCAATAATCATGGTATCTACACCAATATGCTCTAGCGCATGAATTCCATTTACAATACTCTGAGCTGCCATTTCTCCCTGTACAATAGCTGGATAAAGGATAATCCGAATACCGGGGTTTCTTCGATTGGCTACATTTATAATGTCTCTGATAGCAGCTCCGGTGGGCGCTGTGACTACACCTAAGGTATGAATATATTTGGGAACGGGACATTTATACTGTGCATCAAACATACCCCGTTCCTTTAATTCCTGTTTCAGTGCTTCAAATTTCTCATGTAAAAAGCCGGCACCATCCTGTATAATCTGTTTGGCATATACCTGGTATTTACCATCCCTTTCATATACATCCACATTGCCGCCTACAATAACCTGCATACCCTCACGAAGGGTAAACTTCAAACCATTCCTGTCACCAGCAAACATCACACAGGCGATGGTTCCCTTCTCATCCTTTAACGTAAAATAAATATGTCCAGAAGAATGATATTTACAATTGCTCACTTCTCCTCTAATGAAAAGTGTCTGTAACATAAAATCCTGTATGAACATATTTCTGATATAAGAATTCACTTGTGCCACTGTATATATGTTTTGTATATCGACCACCAAGCCTTATGCAAATTTAGCCAAGATTGCATTTACGAAAGCACCTGCACTTACCTGTCCGAACTTCTTGGCCAGATCAACTGCTTCATTTATTGCCACACTAACTGGTACATCCTCATCGTACTTCATCTCGTAGAGAGCCAGTCGCAGCACAGTAAGCTCTACTTTTCCCATACGTTTGATATCCCAATTTTCTGCTTTTTCAGTCAGCTGTGCATCAATCTCGGATAGTTTACTCATTATACTGTCATATTTTCCTGTAATATACTCAGCATCTTTTGTAGTTCTTTGTATTTCATCATCCTCTATGAACATTTTCATCTGCTCAGGCATATCGGAAGCCGTGTTAAATTCTATTCTAAATAATAAAAGAAAAATCTGTTCTCTGAGTTCTCGTCTACCCATAACATCCTCTTGTTTCTAGCAGTCTATGCCGCCTTTATTTGTTCTTCTGCATATTGACAGCAGCAATACGGATGTTTACATCGCAAACACTCAAACCGGTCATATTTTCAATGGCAGCTTTTACCTTGTTCTGTACTTTCTGACAGGTTGCGGGAATGTTATAACCATATTCTACTGTTACTTGTAAGTCCACAGTTACATTTCCCTCCAGGATATCTACCTTAACACCTTTTACCATATTCTTAATGCCGACTTTGCTCATCAGTTCGCCGCCCACATTACCAGCCATGGCAGAAACACCTTCTACCTCTCTGGTAGCTAGACTTGCAATCATAGCCACAACATCATCAGCAATCTGCACTACTCCAATATTTTCATCATTGTGTAAGATATATGTCTTTCTATCGTCCATAACAGTAAACCTCCGTTGTGTTGCACTTTCCTAACATTATAGCATATTGGTTATTCATTCACAAGCCAAAAAGTCAGTGATAGCTTGTCTGGATTTTCTGCATATGCTACCACTCCGTCCGGACTATTCAAAAAGTTGAATATTTTTTGATTCGTGATTAACTGCTCATAAAATGCATCATAGATACTACGATCTGAGCACCTTAACGTAACATCGCTCTTTCCCTCTTCATAGCCTTTTTCAAAAAAGGCTATGACCCTGTTTTCATCATATGAGGTAAAGTAAGCTCCCTCCATCACATAAAAATTGGCTGCTGTAGCAACGCAGACAGGAAGAGGCACCACATTATGAATCACATGTGTTTTCAGCAATTCTTCGGTAGTCACGCAAAGATAATCATATGTGATTTCCGGGAGAGATGTAATGCTTATCTGTTCTGATTCAGTGTTCTGATAAGACGGGTCCCCCCAGGTGGTATCCACATAATAATACTGTCCATCTACTTTTACCAGATTCCAGGCATGCCCTTCGTCTCTGACACCAATCACATTACCAATAACCAGGGTACACTGCATGCCCAGATTCTGTAAAAGGTACTGGGTCGCTTTGGCATAACCCTGGCAGACAGACTGTTTTCCAACGAAAACCGAGTATATATTCTGATTATCTGAAGCACTCTGATTATATTCCGTATGAGATACAAGGTATTCATATACATACTTCACCTTTTCATAATCCGAAGCATCCATACTGATTTGGGACAGGCACTCTACTACCACCTGATTGATCTGGCCGAGTCTTTCTTCCCTTTGATTAGAATCCATGGTATAGCTACCGGAAAAAGCTATTTTATCCAGTACATCCCCGTATGTGTATAAGGTATAAGTATATCCTTCCACATAAAACAGTTCCGGGTGATCATTCATAACACATTGAAAGATTTTGTCTATCCCCTGTTCCCCAACAGCCTCATTTCCCTCAATAGACAAAATGACATCCTTACACATACCATCCAATATGGCAAGGATATCCTCATACCACAGCTGCTCCTTTGCACTTAACACATCATAGCAATATCGGCCATTTTGGGCATCCTTGTGAAGTAAAGCATTCTCTTCACCTAAGGTAATCTCCGGGTGAATGTTAGGAACTTCTGTACCTGCATTTGTACTCTCAATTTCTAATGTATTACCAGCTTGATTCTCAGTTATTGAAGGCTCTCTTGTTATAATTTTGGGAGCATTTTCTTCCCATGGGCCATTCATGAAATCGGTACAACCACTCAATAACAATAAGACGAAAATAAGTGGTAGAAGCTTTTTACACATTTTGAGCTTCTTCAATGCGAACTCCCTTCTGCTATTTATTCATTTCTACCAAATTCGGAAAGGATCAATCCTTTATTTCTATCCAACGTCATTCCCACACTCCATGAATTCACAAACAATAACAATGGATTTCCCTTTAAGTCTTGAATCTTCTTCATATCTGAGGTACCTGAGAGTTTGTTCATGTCGACGTCTTTATTTTCAATCCATCTGATATGCTCATAGGGTAATGGCTCTAACCGGATGTCCACATTATACTCATTTTCCAAACGGTATTTTAAGACATCAAACTGCAGCACGCCTACTACGCCTACAATAATTTCTTCCATACCGGTATGAAACTCCTGGAATATCTGTATGGCACCTTCCTGGGCAATCTGGGAAACACCTTTGATAAATTGTTTTCGTTTCATGGTATCTACCTGTCGTACTCTTGCAAAATGTTCAGGAGCAAAGGTAGGGATACCTTCATAACAAATTTTTTCTTTAGGCATACATAAAGTATCCCCAATGGAAAAAATACCCGGATCAAATACGCCAATGATATCGCCCGCATACGCTTCACTTAAGATTTTTCTCTCGTCTGCCATAATCTGCTGGGGCTGGGAAAGACGCATGACCTTATCTCCCTGTATATGGCGTACTTCCATATTGGCATCGAATTTGCCAGAGCAAATTCTCATAAAAGCAATTCTATCACGGTGTGCTTTGTTCATATTCGCCTGAATTTTGAATACAAACGCAGAAAAGTCATTTTCTACCGGATCAATCAAACCAGTGTCCGCTTTCCTGGCAAGCGGAGCCGTAGTCATTTCCAGAAAATGCTTCAGGAAATCCTCTACACCAAAATTAGTCAGTGCTGAGCCGAAAAATACCGGGGTAAGGTCTCCGCTTCGAACGTCCTGTATATCAAATTCCGCACTGGCTCCATCTAACAACTCTATATCATCATACAATTTGTCTGTAGCCGCTTCTCCAATGATAGAAAGCAGCTTGTCCCTGTCATCTATTGCAACCTCACAAGTTGCTCCTTCTTTAGTTCCTTTTTCTGTATCCGAAAAGGTCAATACCGCATTCTTATTACGGTCAAAAACTCCTTTAAAACTCTTTCCGGAACCAATGGGCCAGTTTACGGGGCAGGTAGCAATTCCTAATTCCTTTTCAATCTCATCTAAAAGTTCAAAGGTATCGTTGGCATCCCTGTCCATCTTGTTGATAAACGTAAAAATGGGGATTTTACGCATAACACAGACCTTGAACAACTTTCTGGTCTGGGCTTCTACACCCTTTGATGCGTCAATCACCATGACTGCGGAATCGGCTGCCATCAGGGTACGATACGTATCTTCTGAGAAATCCTGGTGACCGGGTGTATCCAGTATATTAATACAAAAACTGTCATACTCAAACTGTAATACAGATGAGGTAACCGAAATACCTCTATCCTTTTCTATTTGCATCCAGTCAGAAACCGCATGTCTTGCCGTCGCCTTACCTTTTACACTTCCTGCAAGATTGATTGCTCCACCATACAAAAGAAACTTTTCTGTCAAGGTGGTTTTTCCTGCATCAGGATGAGATATAATAGCAAATGTCCTTCTTCTGTTTATTTCACTTGCGTAGTTTTCTGCCACGTCTTTTTCCTCCAAATAATCGCATTTTCATTTTATAGCATACTGTCAGCAGGAAATGCCGGCTTGATGCCAAAGTATTGTAACACAGTGGCACCTATATCTGCAAAGGTTTTTCTAGTACCCAGATTCTTTGGTTCTACAGATTTTCCATACATAAGCATGGGAGTGTATTCCCTGGTATGATCTGTTGTGGCTGTATACCCCGGGTCGCATCCATGGTCAGCTGTGATTATGAGAATATCTTCCTCTCTCATTTTGGCAATCAGTTCCGGCAGTTTTTCATCAAAGGCGGTTAACGCCTTCGCATAGCCGTCAACATCCCTTCTGTGCCCATACTGCATATCGGTATCTACCAGGTTTATAAAACAAAGACCTTCAAAATCCTTGCCCAGGTACTCTAAAGTTCTTTCAATCCCCTCCGCATTTCCCT
This sequence comes from Lachnospiraceae bacterium, assembly GCA_035271185.1. Classification (GTDB taxonomy): domain Bacteria; phylum Bacillota; class Clostridia; order Lachnospirales; family Lachnospiraceae; genus Acetatifactor. The sequence goes on from DATERV010000001.1 coordinate 39,530, forward strand.
GCGTATACACATGCTCGGTGATACCTTGTCCAGCAAAAATATCAAATATTTTTCCCACTGCTATCACTGACTTTTGATTCTCCTTCAGTTGGTCTAACATAGTCACTGCAGGCGGCTTCAAAGAGAAATCATGGCGTCTTTGTGTTCGTACATAGTTACCTGACTCTCCTGCAAATGGCCTGGCAATTACCCGACCCACCCCATGCTTACCCGTAAGAATACTACGTGCAATCCTGCAATACTCATACAGCTCTTCTACTAAAACCACATCTTCATGGGCCGCAATCTGGAAAACACTGTCCGCTGAAGTGTACACAATCAGCTTACCTGTTGTTATATGCTCATCTCCATAGTCCTTGATCACTTCTGTTCCTGAATATGGCCTATTGCATAAGACACCTCTCCCAGTCTTTTTCTCAAGTTCCTGTAAAACTTCATCTGGAAATCCCTGAGGATACAAAGGCAGTGGATGTTTGGAACAGACACCCGCTATTTCCCAATGTCCTATAGTGGTATCCTTACCCACGGAGGCTTCTGTCATTCTGGCGATTCTACCTGTTATCTGTTTTTCTTTTTCTCCACATTCAATTCCATCCAGATTGAAAAGTCCCATTTTTCTCATGTTAGACATGAGAAAATAAGGACTTTTCGCAACTGTTTTTAATGTATTTACATCAATATCTCCGAAGCTTTTTGCATCAGGCATGGCACCTATCCCAAAGCTATCCAACACAATCAGAAAAACCCTTTTCATCTTATATGTCCTTTCACAGAAATTATGTAATTACCAGTGTGAGTATATCATAATCTTTCTTACTGTACAACCGGACAAATTATGATATTTTCTGCTTTTACGTTGGTTTTTCTCTTTACGATATCTTCAATCTGAGCTCTCTGGGCATCTGTCAATTGGGATGCATTCACTACCACATCAACACTGCCAGCGCTAACGCTGACAACTACATCTGGGAAGCCTTTCGCTTCCAATAAGATTTCAGCTCCCATTTCCTGTTCTGCAATTGTGGTCATTTGCACCATAGTATCCACAGCACTCTGTTTCTGTTCGTCACTGAGGGTAGTACTGTCAATGATTCCAAGAAGTGTTTCTTTATTCTTTGCACGAACTTGTTCTTTTAAGAGCCTAGCTTCTGATAAAACAGTAATCGCAGTGGTACCGGTAAAAACAGCTTCTCCCGGGATTTCACCTTCTGTAGGTGTTTCTGCTTCTGTATTGATGCCGCCAGTATCAACAGATGCACTGCCAGCTGCAGGATCAACAGCCGCACTGTCTACACTTGTTGCTTCTGTACCTGCAGCATCCATGCCTTCTGTCAGATAGTCATCTGCTATCACATTTGCATCTGTATCCAGACTTTCTATCTCCGTAAGCTGTGCAGAATCCAGTGTTCCATCAGAGGGATTCATAAGTCCATCTAGAGAATAATCCTCGGTGACACTGCCTGCAGTGAAATCCTCTACTACTGCATTTTCCAGTCCCGTCGCATCACCCGAAGCAGGCAAATACTCCTCCTTATTCAAATTCGTACCTGCAAACTGTAAGTACCCTGCTACTGCTAACATAATGGCAAGGGCTGTAATCATAAGTTGATTCTTCTTAAGGATATTTTTCACTTTGTTCTCCCCTTTACTGATTGTTAACCAGTTTGTTTTTACTACTTCATTATATTAATCGTTCTGACTACCTATGCATTCCATTTTAATTACTTTTATTCTATGTGCTTCAATTCCAAACAAAACCTGTATGGCATCGGAAATATTTTTACTGACCTCCCCACTTCCAGCTCCTTCAGCCAATATCAATACCCCTTCTACCTCAGGGCTTACCGTTTTCACCACATAGGGCTCAGAATCATTCCCGGCCTGTGAATACACAGTACTTTCCTTGGTATCCACATTATTTATGGTTCGTCTGCCCCCTTCCGCATCTTCTTCTGTGGTGTTAGACCTGACAACAGGCAAATCTTTCTCCACAATTTTTTCCGTGGATGATCTGATTGTTATGATAACCTTTACCTGACCGGCTCCTTCCATTTTACCCAGAATTTCTTCTAACTTTTTTTCCATCTGTCTGGCATAATTTTCATCATCCAATGTAGTCTCTGTGGTATCACCTACTAAATCTGTCACTCCTGGTTCTTTATTTGAATTACTGCTGTTATTTATTTTTGTATCTTTTTTTATAGGCCAGGCAATGATCATCAGAAGGACTCCTGCCAGCACAATAATAATCAGGTTGTTTTTATTCTTTACAAAATCTTTTAGTTTATCAGTCATCAGTCAATACCTCTATTCTTTTTATCACGATATCTTGATTTTCCTCTTCCCCCGTATCTGTAGTGTATTCATTTCCCATCTGTATTGGGTTGTCTTCCTGTATCTCATCATGTTCTATCTCAACGCTGTCAGGCTGCTTCTCTTCTTCACTTGCATTGTTAATTCTAGTTTTAATTTCTTCCATTGTCATGTTGTTCAGCATCTGTTCTGCATTCTCACAAGTCACACTAATATCTTCCATATTCTCAGATAAAATATCTTCATAATAGGATATTCTTTCAGTGAAATTTCCTGCATCTGATTTAATAAAGATGCCCATGATGGGGACAAAAAGCTGCACCAGAACCATCACACTCACCAGTAGACGAATATATTTACCATAACTTTCAGCAGGCTTAAAATGTAAAATCATCTGTGCACATATCACAAATACTCCCACCTGCCTGATTGTTTGCAGCAGTCCATCTCCCATATGTCCCCCCTATTCTAGAACCCTCTGTTGGTTGTATAAGCAGCTATGGATACTGTAATCAAGAAAAGTAACAGAGAAGTTCCTGTTGTCTTAAACAGTAGCTGACTGCCATTTCCAACCTTGTCCGTACACGCTGTTACTCTTTTATCACTGACTATGCCTAAAAAAGCAGCGGCGGCTTTTAAGAGAAAAGCAGTAATCAGTATCTCTAGCAAAGGAGCCGCTGCAATCGCCACCAGTATCAGCAGCATCACAAGTCCTATGCTGTTTTTGATCACCACAGCTGAACCCAAAACCACTTCTACTACACCATCTGCCACATCTCCAACCCCTGGGATTGCTGACACCGTTTTCTGCAGGGCTGTCGCTTTTACAGAATCAATAGCAGGTGTTATCATTGATTGAAGGGCACTGATTCCGGTCACTACTCCCAGGGAAGCCTTCAGTAAAAACCGAATGACCTTCTCCAGTCCATCCACCAATAAGGACAATTTGTCTTCAATCCAGATACCATTGATCACAGACAGCAAAACATAACTATATATGAGCGGAAGGATAATAGTCAGTAAAACATGTTCAATCAAATAAATGATCAATAAAATCAATTGATATCCCACTGTAGCTGTCAAAGCTCCTGTGGCCACACCCACTGATAAAAAATAGGCAGGGATAAAAATTTGAATAAAGGTCACGATCTTGTCTATTGTTTCGGCGGCCACCAAAGATGCAGATAAAAAGCATTTCATTAATATGGCAATCATCAATAGATAAGTAAAGTAAAACCCAATATCGGCTATTTGATGATTGTCAAATATTTCAATAAAATGAGAAATTAATGCTGCCATAATTCCCAATATCATAATCCATATAAATACCTCTTTCAGCGAATTGAACTGCGCCGCTATACCACTGACTGCTGCATGAAGAGTATCCGCGATTCCCCCAATAATATCTCCTGATAAAATTTTTGAAAAGAGATCCTCCACATTGATCCGATTATCTGGAAAAAGGCTGCTTATTTTTTGTTCGATGTCAACCAGCTGGTAATCCTGCCATACTTTGCCCAAATCAATTTCCATACTTCCTCCATAGACTGCCTGTCTCACATAAATTTTTGTATTTGTTCTATGACAGCCAATAAAATGGGAAGACCTGCAAACATGACAGTGAGTTTCCCTAACACCTCTATCTGACTGGCTACTGAAGAGAATCCTGCATCCTTGCAAATACCCGCGCTGAATTCACATATGTAAGTGATTCCTACAATTTTTAAAAGTGTACCTAAGTAACCCTGACTTCCTTCCATATATTTTTGCAGGGATCCTAACTCTGCTATCAGGGAATACAGGCATTTAAGTGTATAATAGAAGATCAGAATGGCTGCTCCCATTCCAATGTAAAAAGTATATTCCGGTTTATTGCTCTTAAATTGAAGTGCCAATATGACACCGATAATGCCCAGCATACCAACTTTTATAATTTCAAGCATGTTTGGATGAACCCTCCTATAGTGCAAACAGAGCCTGTATAGTAGTAAATAACTCATATATATAAGGAACCACCCAGCTGATCACCAAAACCAGCCCTGCCAGGCTAACCAGAAAAGCTTGTTCCTCTCTACCACTGTGTTTCAGTACCTGACACAAAATCGTTACTAATATACCTACTGCGGCAATTTTAAAAATCAGTCCTATTCCCATGTTTATCCTCTCCGCATTTTTTTATATTAAGATCACAGCAATCAGAAGTCCACTCATCACACCAAGCCCGGTAGCCAGACGTCCCTGCTTTTCCAGATTGTCTTCCCTGCACTTGATATAATTAACCAGCATATCCCGATATTGCTCCAGTGTTC
>DATERV010000002.1:0-10680 GCA_035271185.1 Lachnospiraceae bacterium
GGCCTTATTTATGATGCATGCATAGTAGAAAATATTTGGCACAACGTATTCTGGTCATATGTTTGGATAATTCACATGATAGCAAGTTCAGATAATTGCATATAGCAAAGAAATAATACGGGTATTAATCAGACAAACAGAAGAATAGAGGTGAGCAAATGAACTATTTATATGATTATGATGAAACTAATCCAAAGTTGATAAATAGTACATTAAAGAAACTTTGTCTTGAGAGACTTGTTGAAATGATGGATGATGAACCATATAAAACTAAGGTGGGAATGCTGAATAGACTAAAAAATGTGGAAATAGATGATCCGAAAATCTCATATATATTTGACAAAGGGTGTACTGATACACATTTCTGGGTAAGAGAAATTGCAAAAAACAGAAGATGCTAATTTTGTTATAATCAAGAACGAAGATAATTAACCTATTAAAGAAAATGCAAGAAAGATATGAGGAATATGGATACCTAATGAACACACTAACCTTTTACAACCAAAACGCCACCACTTTTTTCGATGGAACCATAACCGCCGACATGAGCGACATGCACCAGTTCTTCCTAAAGCACTTATCCCCCAAAGCTCACATTCTTGACTTCGGCTGTGGCTCCGGTCGAGACAGCAAAGCCTTCAAAGAAGCCGGATATACAGTAGAGGCAGCCGACGGAAGTGAAGAATTATGCAAGCTGGCAGCAGAATACGTCGGCATCCCCGTAAAACATATGTATTTTCAGGATTTACAAGAAAAGAATTGCTACGACGGCATTTGGGCATGCGCATCTATTCTACATTTAACATGGGAAGAATTGAAAGATGTAATCCCCAAAATGACAGATGCATTAAAAGAAAACGGAGTAATCTACGCATCATTTAAATATGGCGATTTTGAAGGAGAGAAAAACGGTCGGTATTTTACATATTTAACAGAAGAACGTCTGGAACGATTATTAAAAGAAATAGCCGTTGAAACATTAGATGTATCAGAATTACTGATAGGAGAAACCGTCAAAACAGCTGACGTGAGAAAAGACAGAGAGGAAGAACTATGGCTGAACGTTATCCTGCAAAAAATCTCCCGCAATCAGAAATAGTCGAAGCCGGATATCTAGAGGCGATGCTACAGCATTTTGCGGCAAGTTATAAATTATTCTGGCTGAAAGGCATTTATACAGAAATCATGAAAGGTAATAGACAACTCGAGTATAAGAGAGTAGTTGCAAGAATGATTGCAGCTGCCTGGTATCCGGTTGTCTATTTTAATTTAAACCTTGGACATGCAGATTTACTTGCGGATACAATTCATTATGTTCATAACGTGCTGGGTGTGAAGAGAGAAGAACAGGAAGAGACAATCGTAACATTTATCTGCGAAAGCAAAGATAGAGAGTTGCTGAAGCAAATCAAGAGTTTTACAAGCATGGTTCCGTTCCGACTAATTCGTCCATTCTATCAGCGCGAACTTGAGTATGAAAAGAAAGTTGACCATACTTTCAATGATGGTAAGGTGAATTTTCTAATTGAAAAGTATAATAAGCGGGATCACAATAATGCACTATACAGTATGAACCGAGAAGAGCAGGTACTAACAATATCACCAAAGTGGGCAGAGTATATTATACAAAACGCCACAATTATTGAGGGATGGATGAATTATAAGTTGATTGAATACATTCAACAGCGCAACCCCAATGTACCGGCGATACCATTTAAAATATTTCCTCCGGTTCAACGAAATCTGAGCGATGCAACCAAGTATTGGGAAGTGGTTCAAAGACAACTACATTTACCCGACATTTTTACAGGTGAAGCATTTACATCGGAAAATATCCAAAAGAATGGAACGATAAGCATTGACCACTTTATTCCTTGGAGTTTTGTGCTGCATGATGAATTGTGGAATCTGTATCCTATGTTCAAGAATGTAAATAGCAGTAAGGGAAATAAACTTCCGGATTTGAATCGATATCTGGAGTCATTTTGTGAAAACCAGTATAAGGCGTTTGTGGCGGCAAAGTCTATGGATGCTCCTAAACAGATTAAACAGAAGTGGTTGGAGCAGTATCTGACCGTTAGTAAGGAAATTTTCAAGATTGATGAGTCAGATAAAAGCCGGGAATTCTTTGTTGCATCAATGAGACAGACAATTGAACCGTTGTATCAGATTGCGAGCAATCAGGGGTATGGGGTTTGGTGGTGGGAGTGAAAGATTACAAACAAATTCTATTCATATTTAGTTTTTTATAGTAAAATGATTATAGATTTCCATAAAAAGGAGCAAATCAAATGACAGAAATAGAAGAACTACAGAAAATGGTTAAAGAATTTTGTGTTACCCGCGATTGGGATCAATTTCACAACCCTAAAGACTTGGCAATTGGAATTTCTACAGAGGCAAATGAATTGCTGGATTTATTCCGATTCAAAACAGATGAGCAAATGAATGAAATGATGAATAATTTAGAGAAGCGTGAAGCAATATCAGAGGAACTTTCTGATGTATTCTATTTTTTATTGAGGTTTTCTCAATTGTATGGTTTTGACATGAAAAAGGGACTAGAAAAGAAGATGAAAAAGAATAATGAGAAATATCCTGTAGATAAGACAAAAGGAAAAAACATGAAGTATACGGAAATCTAGAGGTGGCTGAATGTACATAATTAAAGACAACAAGTTTCATAATGATGAATATGGAACTGAAAAATATCTCAAAAACTGGCCCATGCTTTATATTCTCGAAAATGGAAGAGAGGCATATGTCGGAGAATCTACTAATGTCACAAACAGAATGACACAGCATAAGTCAAACCCCGAGAAAAAGGATTTTACTGATGTACATTTTATTTATTCCAAAGAGTTCAATCAATCAGTTACATTTGACTATGAATCCAAATTGATTCAACTTTTTTCAGCAGATGAAAAATATGTTATTACGAATGCTAATACGGGATTGGCGGATAAAGAGTATTTCAATAAAGAATATTACGATAATGATTTTCAATCATTATGGGAGAGACTTCGCAATAAGAAAATAACGAAGCATAGCATTGATGAAATTACAAATTCTGATTTATTTAAGTATTCACCATATAAGGCATTAAATGATAGTCAAAGAGAAGCAGTCGAAGAAATATTTCGAAGTATAGAGACAAATCAAGAACAACCAATTATAGTTAATGGAATGCCCGGTAGTGGAAAGACGATAGTTGCAGTTTTTCTGTATAAGTTGCTTCGCGATTATGTAGATGAGAATGATGTACATAAATATGCAGACAAAAAGATTGCACTAGTAATACCTCAGACATCCCTTAGGAAAACATTGAAAAATCTATTTAAGCACATTCATGGACTGCGAGCATCAGACGTAATTGGGCCATCTGATATTGCCAAAGAATATTATGATATTGTTCTTGTGGATGAGGCACATCGACTTCATCAAAGAAAGAATATTGTAAATTATAAATCACATGATGATAACAATAAAAAACTTTGTTTACCAAAAGATGCTACAGAGTTAGATTGGATTTTAAAGCAAGCAAAATGCCCAATCTTATTTTTTGATGCGGATCAAGTAGTGGGACCATCTGGAATAGCAGAAAATATTCTAAAAGAAAAATTGCAGAAGAATTTTCAGAAGAGAATGGCAACCTATTATACACTGATGACTCAAATGCGAGTAAAAGGCGGAAATGGATATATTGATTATATAAAGAATATATTCTCGGAAAACCAAAAGGAAAAAATGGATTTTGATAACTACGAATTGAAAATAGTAAATCATTTTTCAAATTTTGAATCACTTCTTTTTTCCAAAGAAAAAGAATGTGGTCTTTCAAGGATGGTTGCCGGATATGCATGGCCATGGATTAGTAAAAAAGATAAATCATTAAAAGATATTACTCTTGAAGGTATTTCGAAAATGTGGAACAACAAGACAGAAAATTGGGTGCATTGTGATAATGCTATTAATGAGGTAGGATGTATTCATTCTATTCAAGGATATGATTTGAATTATGCTTTTGTGATAATAGGAAATGATTTGCGCTATGATTCAGAAAACCAGTGTATTGTAGTCAATAAAGACAGTTATTATGATGCCAACGGAAAGGCAACTGCAAGTGATGAGGAACTTCTGCAGTATATTATAAACATTTACTATGTCCTTATGACAAGAGGCATTAATGGAACATATCTCTATATTTGTGACAAGGAATTAAAGGAATATATAGGAAGATTTATTGATCAAATATAGTTTACGGAGGAATAAACTATGGCAATGGTGGCATTGGTGTGTCCTAATTGTAATGGAAAGATACGTATAGATAATACGCAAGAAGTTGGATATTGTGAATTCTGTGGAACAAGAATTCTATTAAAAGAGACCGTTGAGGTAAAGCACTCGGGATCAGTTAGCATCAATGGGTTAGACCAATTGCTTGATGGTGGAGTCTTAGCAAATATTGACCGAAAAGTAGAAATGCTTTTTGATTATATAGATGGAATGAAAAGTTGTGATTTCGTTGAGACTGCAAATTCTATTCTAGCAGTGAAAGATGATTACCGTGTGTATCTTGCATTTATTATTAATGACCCTCAAAATGTCAATGAATTTTACTATAACAAATTTTATTCTCTAAATGCTATGGTATCAGAATATGAAGAAAAAATTGTTAGTCGTTTTACAAGTAGATATATTCATGCATTTATGGATGATTTTATTCGATTTAAATACATGGTCGAGAAAAAATATGTAAGTCTTAATGAGGATACTTCCATGTCGGATTTGTCTAGCTCAATACTCTTTCATCATGTAATAAATAACAATGGAGAAATTGTAACATATTTAATGGAGAAGGGTTTTAATCCTTTAAAGATATATGCATTTAATGACCCCTCTAAAGTTGGGTTAAGTACAACACAGGCCGCTAGATATAAGTATCGCTATACCTATAAAGATGGAAAATCTACATGTAGAAGATTAGGTGAAATTACTTGCTACGAATATGCTTATATAAGAGGTCTTAATGAGGCAATGTGCGCCATGAAGCCTATTGCAAAGAGGATGCAAAAAGAAGAAACCATTAAACGAGAAAAAGAATCTAGAGAGCGAAAAGCAAGACGTGAAGCCAATAAGCAGAAATTTATTGGAATACTATTAGCACCTTTTGCGGCGATTGGACTACTATTCACATCAATAAAAGATAAAAAACCTTCTATAAAGGCAAAGCCTCAAATTGTATACGAAAAAAGTATTAAAAATGAAGAGAAAAAGAAGCAGAATATTGATCGAAATGTTATTTTGGTGAAAAGAACAAAAAAGGTAATACAAATAATGTTTGAGGTAGTTCGCTGGGTGATTGCAGTTGCGTATTTGCTGTTTTTTGCATTTGGTTCATACGCAGTTCATTCAGTTGCGGGATTTATTATGGTACTTATAACCGTATATTTTATTTGCCCGTTAAATAGAAAACTTGATGTATATTTTAAAATTCCATTGTGGGCAAAAATTGTGGTACCGATTATTGCTTGTGTTGCAATGTGGATTTTCTTTTTAATGGCAGTATAACTATTTCTATTCAAATAATGTTAAATAATGAAGAATCTTTCATGCGATAGTGAAAATACATAATGAATGATATTGATTTGACGGATATTTTCAAGAGAAAGCGGGAGAAAAATGATAGGAAGTATCCGGTGGAGAAGATTAGAAGGAAGAATTTGAAGTATACGGAGATTTAGTTGAAATATGAAACATCTTAAAAGGTCAAAGAGGAAGTGGAACATATCATCAATAATATATTACAAATAGAACAAAATCACATATTAACCCAATAGAAGGAGAATGAAATGGCTATTTAAAAAAATGTTGTTTTAGCGGACATCGGGCACAATTGTTTCCTTGGAGTGAAGATAGTTCGGAATGTAAGTGCGTGAAACAAGAATTGAGAAATAGCATAGCAAAGGCAATAGAAGACGGGTATCAATATTTTATTGCAGGCGGAGCAACAGGCGTTGACACTTGGGCGGCAGAGATTATTTTGGATATGAAAAACAAGGGAATGGAGATTTTTCTTGAAATCGCAAAACCATGGCAAAACTATAATGAGAATCTTGGACAAAGATATCAAGATATTGAAAGAGCAGCAGACTACATTACAGAAATATCCACGCAGGATGACTTTAGAAAGGCATTTGAAAAAAGAGATCATTATATGATTGACAACAGCCAAAGAATTACTGTTGTTTATGATGATGAAAGTAAAGTGTTTAGTGGTACATATAGAGCCTTATTATATGCAAAAACGAAGGAAACCGAGATTATACAGATTCCTTGGATGAAGATAACAGAAGATATTTAAGATAATATGTTATAATATTACTACGGAAGTAGATTCGTGCCCGGTAACGGACGTAAGGAGAAGAGCTGAGACGTCAGTCGTATTCGCCACACGGATAATGCTTCTTTTATGCTACCTAAATGACTTCGCATCTAGTGCATATCGCATGGTGCCAAGTAGTTTGATTGACATTTGAAGCAGACTTCGGTATGATAATGCTCAAGAGGAGAACGTAGACCCGTTTCGGACGTTGAGGCATAGGTGATGGTGCACCATTTGCATTTGTCGCTACGGTAACTCTTATGAGAATAAACCTTTTGGAGAATCAGACGAAACGGCGGGTACTGGACCCGTGTCAGTGCTGAACTGATTCAATTCCAAAAGGTTTATTTCATTCAAATACGAATAGATACAGGATGTATAACACTACGCATTATTGATAAAGCGAAAGAGTTTCTTTCTACCCAGTTACGCGAGTTTACTGCATTAAATCAGCAAACTGGTATGTTTCAGATTATTCCAGAATACCCAGAGTTTGCATGGCTAGAGGGAATTGTAAATGCTGTCACACATAGAGAATACGGAATGTCAGGTGGCTATATAAAAATTGCTATGTTTGATGATCGCCTTGAGATTACAAGCCCAGGTAAACTTCCGAATATTGTTACAGTTGATAATATAAGGCTTACTCGTTATTCACGTAATCCAAGAATAGCCAGAATGTTATTGCCAACCTGAATTGACTCATTATTGAACCACTTGCCTGTCACTGATTAGACCTTTATACTGTCAATAAAGTATAAAAGAAAGAGGTCTCAGTGACACCCTCCCTTGCAAGTTGTGTGATCACTGAGACCAGTGGTATAAAACCATGGTCATTGTATCAGATTACACGGTAACCTACAATGAGGAAAAACATATTTTTAATTGAAAGCAGCGAAAATTCCATCTGCCCGATTTGTGGTCATCCCTTAAAACACCGCGACCACGTAAAACGTATCATGAAAGGCAAAGACGGTGAAGTCAAGTGGCTTTGTATCCGCCGTCTGATATGTACCAATGAGTCTTGCCACCGCCTGCACCGTGAACTGCCTGATGCGCTGGCTCCACATAAGCATTTCGAGCTGGATATCATTACCGGCGTCCTGGACGGATTGATCACTCCTGATACAAAGGGCTTTGAGGATCATCCCAGTGAAGAGTCCATGCATCAGTGGCACCACTGGTTCAGACTCAACAAAGCTACGATGGAAGGAACTTTACGTTCCAAAGGATACCAGCTTCTGGGATTCAGTGAGAAGCTCCTTACAACCAGTGTTTCACTGCTTGAGAAACTACGCGAGGACACCTGCGACTGGCTACGCATCGTGCTCCGTTTTATCTATAACTCAGGCGTTTTCTTGCAATCAACCTGGGATCAGTAGTTATGCACCGACTTTTATTGTACTGTCAGTCCGTTTCCTTGTAGGATTGCCTCAAAGGAGGTAAACAGTATGATAACAAACGAATTAGTAACACAGGAACAGACAACAAAAGCGTGGCAGGAGGATCAGGCACTGGCAAGATTCCAAATGATCTCTCCACTGCTTGACGAATCCCTTGATCAGGCAAAACGCGTAGAACTCAGGGAGCAGCTGTCCAAGCAGTACCAAGTCTCCACCAGAAGTCTCTACCGGTATGAGAATTACTACCGTGAGAATGGTTTTACCGGACTTAAGCCAATGAATCGGGAATCTCGCAGGGCACAGTCACTGCCGGAAAACTTTGATGAACTGGTAAGTGAGGCAATCCAGTTAAAACGGGAAGTCCCGTCCAGATCCGTTGCCCAGATCATCCTGATACTAGAGATGGAAGGACTGGTGTCGCCGGGCATTCTGAAACGCTCTACCATGCAGCGATACCTTTACAAAAGCGGGTTTGGCAAGAAGCAGATGAAAAAATATACGGATGCAAGAAAAAGTTCATCCAAACGCTTCTGTAAGCCCCACCGCATGATGCTGGTAGAATCAGATATCAAGTATGGCTTAAAGCTCCCCATCGGTCCAAACGGCACCAGAGTCCAGACTTATCTTGTGGTGATCATTGATAACCATTCGCGTTATGTTCTGGAAGCGAAATGGTATGACCATCAGAGGGAAAGTATTGTAGAAGACTGCTATCACAGAGCCATCCTAAAGCATGGTAAAATACGCAGTGCGTACCACGACAATGGAAAGCAATTCGTATCCAGACAGCTGATCCAGTCACTTTCCATGCTCGGAACCCGCGTATTAAAGGCAAAACCATACTCGCCACAGTCCAAGGGCGGGGTGGAAGTCTTCAACCGTTTTGTCAATGCATTTCTGGCAGAAGCTTCTGCTCAGAAGATCAAGACATTGGAAGAACTGAATCAGTTCTGGGATATCTGGCTGGAAGAGTATTATCACAATAAGCCCCATGAAGGGATTGAGGAATACTACAAAAGCCTCCGTTCCCCCGTTCCAGCCGGTGGAATCAGCCCACTACAGGAGTGGAATCGCGACTCCCATCCTCTTGTATTTCTGGATGCCGGCGTTGTGGGAAATGCATTCCTTCACCACGAGGAGCGAGAAGTGGACAAAGGCGGCTGTATTAGTGTAGCCGGTCAGATGTACGAAACCAGTACATCCCTGATTGGTGCCAAAGTAAAGATTTCCTTCGACCCGCTGAAACCAGAGATCATCACGGTTTCTTATGACGGAATAAAACCCTTCCTTGCAAAACCGCTTCAGATTAACGAATACTGTGATCCCAAACCGGAAATACCGGTAAGTATGCTCCCTGCCGAGCCGGAGTCCTCGCGCTTCTTAGAGGGTCTCAAACGCCAGCGTGAACAGTCATTGAAGCTGCAGGCAAATGCGCTTTCTTTCAGCAGCTATGGAAAGGGGGATGCAGATCATGTATGAAGACTTTTTTGAAATGGAGCACACCCCTTTTACCAGAGATATTCCACCAGAACTGCTTTATGAATCCCCTTATGTGGCAGATGCCATTGGCCGGCTGACCTATGCAGCGGACCGCCAGCTTTTTGCCGTGGTCACTGCAGACGCAGGCTGTGGGAAGTCCACACTGGTCCGAAGATTCGTGGATTCACTTCCAAAGGACAGATATATATTTCTGTATCTGTCAGACTCAAAACTGACACCGCGATGGTTCTATAAAGGACTGCTTGACCAGCTTGGGATTGAATCAAAGTTTTACCGTGGCGATGCGAAACGTCAGCTCCAGAACCAGATCGAGATCATCCGCGGTGTACAGAATAAAAAGGTGATCTGTATTCTGGATGAAGCCCATCTTCTGGAAAAAGAAACCATTGAAGAATTCAGATTTCTGTTAAACTACCGGTTTGATTCAATGAGTCCCATGGCACTGGTTCTGGTCGGACAGACGGAGCTCTGGGACAAGCTGAAACTGCAGCGTTATGCGGCGGTACGCCAGCGCATTGACATCAATTGTGTGCTTCCGCATTTAGACCGTTCTGAAACGGAACAGTATATCCAGTCCCATTTAAAATACGCAGCCGGACGTCAGGACCTTTTTACCGATAAAGCACTGGATGATATTTACCGGGAATCCGCAGGGATTCCAAGAAGCATCAACCGTATCAGCGAAAAATGTCTGATGTATGCTTTCCAGCAGAACAAGCGTCTGATCGATGAACATATGGTCCGCTATGTTGTAGACCACGAAATGCTGAAGGGTGGTGCAGATTCATGAGCATAACCTTTCAGGCAAGATTGTCCACTGCCTCTAAGTCACCATGGACTGGGAAAATCATTCCCATACAGTTAGAGCAGGAACCTTATGAAGTAGAAGTATCAGCCAGAGGCAGCTACTTTCATCTTCTACTAGGGCATCACGCATACGGAAACTTTCTCTGCATACCCAACTGGGATATCGGAACAGAACTGGCATCGCTTTCTGATTCCTTTTGGAATCTGGAACGGCTTAGCTGTACAAAGCTGAAAAAGGTGGATGCCTGCAGTATAGCGTATGCGCTTCTTGAATTATCAAAGTACGTAAATATATGATAAATCCAATGGGCGGGGAACCGCCCATGGAGTATCAGCAAAGACAGAAACATGAGCAGGTCAATGACAACATTAGAAATCAGTTCAGTGACAGCTCATGAAATCAGTAACAGCCAGAATATTGACTGAGTTTGGGTGGGTTAGAGAACTGAATGAAGGTGTAAAGCGTATTTTTTCTGATATGGAAGAGTTTTATCTTGAGCCACCAGTTTATTCAGAACCAGAATATTCTGTAAAATTAGTTTTGAAAAATAATATTGCAATGAGAACTATGAGGCAGTCTGATAG
>DATERV010000003.1:0-8921 GCA_035271185.1 Lachnospiraceae bacterium
CAAGTTGTTGCTTGAATTCAGACGTAAATGTACGTCGTGGTCTAAGCTGCTTTTTTTCGGACATAATTATTCTTCCTTTCAGTATATGGTTTCATTGTATATGCCCTTAAAAAATCTGTCTAGTTTATTGTAGCCGATCCAGATTAAGAATTACTACGTTAATTATGGCAAGTATTATTTTAGTAGGTTCTAGTATGATGGCATCAGCAGCTACTAAAGGAGCATGCAATCATCCAAATAGAATTGATAAATTTAGAGTAATAGACCATTGGTCAGGCTTTCATATGGTCTTATTACAATCATCACAGGGAGAAGTGAGATGTGATTATGGTCATGAGGTAGTAGAAATGACTAATATATGTCAAGATTGTGGAGCTGTATTTAGGCTTGATCATATACATCATGAAAGACATACCGTTTGTGGTATAAACTATTAATTAGTTAAACATAAACCATCCCTCGGTTTACGATAATAATAGGAGATATTATAACATGATAAAGAAAAATCACTTACTGATAGTTAGTTTAATTAGCGTACTTTTCCTTCTGTCTGCATGTGGGCAGGCAGTAAAAGAGGGAACCGCATCACTTATACAAAAGTCAGACTATGATTGGAGAACGAAGGGTTTTACTATGACAGGGGAAGTGGTAGAAAGTCCTTTGTATATGGTGGAATACCAAAAGATTGATTATGAAGAGGTTCAGGATACCGTGTATAAAACCACCTGTCAGACAACGGATAGTGAATCCTTCTGTATCCTGGACTCCTATTATACATCAACTGACACAACATACTTTTTTCAGAGGTTGTATGGAGAAGCAGAGAGTGTAGACCTTCTTTCACTGTCTACTGATATGTGGGGTATTTCAAAAGGCTCTATTGTAAAAATGGGGATAGTGGACAAAAATCAATATGTTTTTTTTGTGGGTAGCGGTTATGGGGAGGATGAAAATGGCAAATGGATTGCTAGACAGTATTATGCAGTTTATACTGACAATAAAGGAAACCTGATAAAAAGTGTAGACATTATGGAAACACTTAAGAACAACAAAATATGGGAGAGCGAAGGATATTCTAGCGACTTAGTTGAGTGTGATAGCCGTGGTAACCTTTACCTACGAGATATGGAAAGGCATGAAATATTTGTGTTAAGCAGTGATGGCACTCTTATAACTAACTATACATATCCATCAGAAAACGGGAAAGAAACACTTCAGGTACTAAGGACCATGGATGGAGAGGTGCTTTTTGCATACAGGATAGAAACGGGCTTAAAAATTGTTTGGCTGAATCCACAGGATGGAACCACAAAGGAGCTTATTACAGTAGATAAGCTCAGTGTGTCTCAGTGGTATGGACTATTTGGGGATACATTGTATTATACAGCAGATAATAAGCTGTTTGGCTGGAACATCGCTACAGGCCAGCAAAATATACTATTTGATATGAGGGAATATGATATCCCTAGTGTAACATCAATCAGTAATATAACGGTTATGGAGTATGAGGAGGGGATACGGATTCTAGTAGCTGAAAAAGAAAATCGTTATCTATTAACCTTCTCTAAAGAAGAGCCGGTTAAAAAGAATCCCATTACGGTGGTAAATATTTATTACGATAACCCCTTTTTAAAAGCTCAGACCGTTATTTTTGACAGAGAAAATCCCCTGTATGAAATAGAGTATATCGATGCTTATGAGGAAGAAGCTGCCACAAAAGTCTTAATGGATATGGTAAATGGACAGGGTCCGGACATTCTTTTGTTAAATAGAGAAGATATGGTAAATTTACAAAAAAAGGGAGCACTTCTTGATCTGAACCAAATTTTATCGAAAGAAACCCTGGATGTGATGCTTCCTGTAGCCATTGGCTTGGGTACTTATGATGAGGAACTGATTGGCATACCACTGTCAATGCAGATTAGTACTATGCTTACAAACAGAGCTTATTGGCAGGAGGATACCTGGACTGTAAATGATGTAGTAACCATACTGAGTCAGCATGATGAGCTGAAGGGTATGTTTATGGATATCACTGGACAGGATACCTATGAGTACAACATGCTTTTTTTAATAGGGATGGACATGGAACATTCCGCCTTTATTGAGGGTACCAAAGGAGGATTTGACAGTCTTGAGTTTAAAAATGTATTGGATTGTATTAAAGATAAGACAAATAATAAGGTAAACCAGATTGAATCAACATCGGATATAATTAAAGAATCAGTGAAGGATGGTAACTATTTGGGACTGAGTTATTTTATGTCTGGTATGTATCATTTCTGTAAAGTTTATAAGGAGATGGGACCGGATGCTTTGATGGTGGGTTATCCCACCGAGGAAGGAAATGGAAATTACGCTTCTGACAACGGCATGCTTGCCATAAACCCCAATGCACGAGACAAAGAGGGCATAAAGGAGTTACTTGAATATCTGTTAAGCCTGGAAAGCCAACAGAAACTAGAGTCTGGTATCAGTGCCAGATTGGATATACCGGAAAGCCAAGTAATGTATTATGACTATCTGGAGACGTATTGCTGGGAACTACCTGATGGGAGAAAGTTCCCTCTTTCTGCAAAAGCAGATGGAAGTTCCTATTTAGATGAATATGTAGATTTCCTAAAAAGTGCAGTACCTTATCCGAACCAATCAGGTGATTTATTTAATATGGTTTATGAAGAAGCCGAAAGTTACTTTAATTCGGATAAAAAAGTGGATGAGGTGACAAAGATCATTCAGAACCGGGTGCAGCTTTATTTGCAGGAAAACAAATAGTTGTATACACGAGGATATGTAGGTTGGTAGAGCGTCACACTAAGCTTGCTGTATGAAGTAGTATAACATTTTAATGACTTTATTTGGAGTACATATCAGACTCAATAGAATTTTATTTGGAGTACTTATGAAAACCAAAGGAATTATGAAGCTCATTTGAACAAGAATAATAGTAAAAAATGCACTCACTCTCCATAGAATGGGTGCATTGGATTAAGTATTATTTTAAAATGAACATTATTTTAGTTTGGACGCTGCACCGGCAATACTAAATTATATTAAAGTAGAAGACATTGGTACACTGAGTTGAATTGTGCACGTTAGTGGAGTAAATCACAATGACTGTAATTACAAAGCAAGATCAAAGGGAGGGATGTATATGAAGTTTAGTGAAATTATTTTTATTATTGATTGCCTACTTGCGCTTTTTATTTATTTAATACTATACAATGTATGTGGGAAAAGAAAACTTGCTCTGAATGCTTCATTTAAAAATACAAAGTTTTTACGTGAGGCGTATATGGAGAAAAAGTGTAATATCTACATTAAAAGCGCAATAACTTGGGATTTCGTATATCATTGGATTACATTGTCATCTATGATAGCTACAATAGTGGTTATTTACTTATTGACTTTTTTCACATCAGGTGACGCAGGTTCTACGGCTGTTGATACAGGTAGAGTCTTTTTATATTCTTCTGTTTCACTTTTCCTTACGCTTGCTGTATATGTTTTAGAACCGAAGAAGAAAGCTGTAGCATATAGAACTGCTTTTCAAGTATTGGTGAATGCGTTAGATAAGCACCAAATTACAGATTGTGATGAAAATGATAAAAGTAGCGATGATTGGATTGCAGAATCATTAGAAAAAGCAGAGAAAATATTGAGTGAAGCACACAAATAATGAAGGAACGAAGCAACTATGTAATACCAATTTTTTGATGGAACTATGTTTTACAAACTTATTGCCAACAAATATACAGGAAGCAGATCAGGGTGTGAATGCTATAAGAGCTGTCTTAGGAAACCAACAAAATTAGCTGAGATTAGAAATCCTTTTGGCAGTGGTCATGGAAAAAGTGCAACCAAAAGATATTATGAAGCTCTTATTTATTTGAGCAAGAATAAATAGTAAATAATGCACCCACTCCATAGAATGGGTGCATTTAATTCATTTCAGTTTTACAGTTCTTTATAAATCTTTCATTTGACCGGTGCGTGGGTGCTTGTAAAATAAAGTATATTATTTACTTGGAATTAAATAAAATAGAAATTTAGTTTTCAAGAGTATAAAGTACATTTTGGGGTTAATTTGTAGAGTTTAATTAATATAAAAAATTGGTGCATTTTTCACTTACGTAATTTCACAACTTTGGCAGCCATTCTCCTGTGGCTGTCCTCCATAGTAGCGTAGTGCTTTCTGGTCGTGTTGACATCTTTATGGCCAAGAACATCAGCTACTAAATAGATATCCCCGGTTTCCTGGTAAAGCGTAGTACCATATGTACTTCTTAGCTTATGGGGTGTGATCTTTTTTAGTGTGGTAACCCTGGAAGCATATTTCTTCACAAGATTTTCTACAGAACGAACGGCAATTCTACGGTTCTGTAGGGAGAGGAATAGTGCATTTTCATGGCCTGTAATGGGAATGATTTGATTCCTTTCTAACAAGTAATCTTTTAATGCGATTTCCACTTCTTCACCGAAGTATACAACAGCTTCATATCCGCCCTTACGTCTGATCTTGATTCCGTTATTTTCAAAATCCACATCATGAATATCTAATCCCACACATTCGGATACACGAATACCGGTTCCCAAAAGAAGCGTTAGGAGAGCAACATCACGTACTTTCGTTTTTGCATGATAGGAAGATTCCTTTTTCGTTAGTTTGGTGCCTTCTTCTACCTGATCTAGTAATTGCGCCACTTCATTTGGTTCAAGACGGATGATTGCCTTTTCATGTAGTTTGGGAACCCTGACCAATTCTGCTGTATTTTTTTCTATTCGTTCATTTTGAAAATAATAGTTATAGAAACTTCTTAAACTGGAGAGTTTTCTGGCTTTTCCACGTTCTGTATTCGTAATTTCGCGGCCTTCCTTTTCATAATAAGAGATAAAGGATAAATATTCTTCAATATCCTGTCTTGTTATCATATTCAGCACAGAGATTGGAATATCTTTAATCTCCATTTTATGGCAAAAGGCATTTTCTTCATGTAAAAACTCAAAAAATACTCTGACATCATAAGCGTATGCCAATCTTGTCCTGGTAGATGTGGTATCCGCTATGCCACGAAAAAATTCCTGGCAAAAGGATGGGAGAGTATCTAAGATAGCACGTAATTTTACAATATTCTGTTTGTTTTGCATATCATGATAATTATTGTTCGCCATTAGGCTTATGCCATCCTTTCAAATCACCGGTTCTAATTGCAGTAAACATTCTTTCTTTTACACCTGGAGCATCCATATTGATCTGTCTAACCAGCTGCTTTATATATTCCCTTTTTGTATGGCCATCAGCAGGACAAGGGCTTTTCACCACCGGAAGATTATTTTTATGAACAAATCCAATGACATCGGCTTCATTCATATACATAAGTGGCCTGATAACTGTTAACTCTGTACGATCCAAAAAGGTAACAGGAGAGAAGGTATGAAATCTCCCTTCAAAAACCAAAGACATCATCATTGTTTCCACAACATCATCTTTATGATGAGCATAAGCTACTTTATTGCATCCGGCTGCTTTGATTGCATCATTTAATGCACCTTTTCTCATTTTAGCACATAAGGAACAGGGATTGCTTTCTTTTCGGTCATCAAATACGATTTTTCCTATGTCAGTTTTTTTAACGATATATTCTACTTCCAGTTCATTACATAAATCTTTAATCTTATCTAGATTTAAGTTTTCAAATCCAAGATCGACAGTTATGGCTACAATGTCAAACTTTTTTGGATAAAAACGCTGTAATTCCTTTAATGCATATAATAAAGTCAGGCTGTCTTTACCACCCGAAATACCTATTGCGATTTTGTCTCCATCTTCAATCATATGGTAATCATCAATTGCTTTGCGTACTACGCTGAGAATCCGTTGCATTTTCATAATTCAATAAAACCTTTCTAGAATGAATTCAATCAATATATAGTTCTCTTTTATTATACTTTTTTTTTGCTTTTTTTTCATTAGTTTTCTCTAATATTCTCTGTTTTTATGGTTATTAATTATTTTACACTCCAGAAACCACCTATACGCAATCAGCGTCCAGATCTAATAAATATTGTTTTAAGTACACAATTAATGTATAATATGACAATGTGCATGGTATACAATCGTAAATAACTGAGCCTATCTTAAAAACGGGCTGTTCTTATCAGGCTGTTGAACTTAGTGAAAATGAGATCACTGAGATCACCACAATACGATTAATAGGTGGTATCCTTGTTGCGATATATTAATCATCATATTGCAGTAGAAGAGTACCTAACAGCTATAATTAGAATACACACGAATAAATTCTACAAAATAATAGATAAAAAGCATATTCTGAGATTTATATGCATGTTAATTAATTAACAATGGAATGGGTTACTATAGATGGGTAATAATGATTGTCTGCCAATTTACTAAGTTATGAGAAATACGACATAAAAAATACGAGTTTGTGAGGCATGAAATAATGAGATTTTTAGTACAAAGAGTTCTATCATCCGAAGTATCAGTAAATAATGAAATAACAGGTAAAATCAATAAAGGATACTTGGTTTTCGTAGGAATATGCAATTCAGACACCAAAGACATTGCTGATAAAATGATTCGGAAGCTTATAGGTCTTAGAATATTTGAAGATCAGGATGGTAAAACAAATTTAGATTTAAGGACTGTGAAAGGAAGCCTACTGGTAGTTTCTCAATTTACATTGTATGCAGACTGCAGAAAGGGCAATAGACCTTCTTTCATCAATGCTGGAAAGCCTGATATGGCTAATGAACTATATGAATATATAATAAAGAAATGCTTAAGCGAAATAGAGATTGTTCAACATGGTATATTTGGAGCAGATATGAAAGTAAGTCTTGTCAATGATGGTCCATTTACCATATTATTGGATTCAGATGAGATTATCCATTGATCCAGTCCAGGAAGCTATTTCCTTGGCAACTATTCGTTAAACTCGCATTTTGCGCATAGTTGCTTTTCAATGGATACCTATCTCACTCCATGATAGGTATCGAGGCACATTACGGACATAAATGTGTCTATAAGTCGATATTTTGAAAATTCAAAATAAATATCTACAATTTAGAATATATTGCGAATTAATTTATTGTCACGCGGCAAATTATAGTTCCTGCCTACTGCAGTTTTACCACAAATTAAATTCGTATATTTATTTTTATATCTACTACAGCGTGCCGTGTATAACTGCACGCTTTTTTCGTTGCTGATATTGACCATTCTCATTGATTTCTGTATATTCTTTTTGTAACAATAAAAAAAGAGAAAGAACAGCCCCTACCAAAGTTCGTTCCTTCTCTCCACAAAGTCGCAGTGCCAAGTTCGGGATCAAGTCCCACTAGTAAGGCATCATGCGCAACCACTATTATGATAAGAAAAAACGCTCTATTTTGCAAGTTAATTCGTATAAAAATTTCATCAAAGTCCATTTTTAATTCATTCATGGATCAATTCATACCTCAGTTGGAAACCTGTCCGGTCTGTGAAGCGAAGGGTGCTTGCCACATCCATGACTACTACGGCAGAAATATCATCGACTGTCGCTATGGGCATCCAGTCAAGGACGACCTCTGTATCATGCGCGTATTCTGCGACAGCTGCGAACATGCTCATGCCATTCTGCCAGACATTATCATTCCTTATTCCAGCTATGGTCTGTTCTTCATTCTTCGTGTCCTCGCTGAGGTCTTTGCCCATCTTCTGATGCTGTACAATAAAAATTGCCACCCTATTCTCAAGGATTTTGATATATAATCACAGAGAATAGGAGAAATCAAAATGGCAAAACGTATTACAAAAACTTATGATCAGGAATTCAAATCCCAGGCTGTAAAACTGGCACAGGAAGTCGGTGGACACAAAGCTGCGGAGGAACTCGGAGTCCCTTCTGGAACCATTTATGCATGGGTCAAAGCATTCAAGGAAGGCCGCTTAGAAGCTAAGACAGCAGTTCATACACCAAGTAATGCTTTATCCCTTAATGAAGAGCTTATCGAGCTTAGAAAGCATGTTAAAGAGCAGGATAAAGAAATCAGACGCCTGAAAGAAGAAAACGAATTTCTTGAGGAAGCAAGCGCTTTTTTCGCAGCCAGCCGTCGGAAGTCAGCAAAAAGCAGAGATTAATGTTTATTGCTATTAAAACGGAAGACGGCACTCTTAAAGGAAAAATCTCTTTTTATTGTAAAAGCCTTGGTGTTACAAGACAGGGTTTTCACAATTACTTAAAATATAAGGATAAGCCTTGGAAATACCAGTCTCTTGCAGATGCTATGTTAGATATCTGTGCAGAAGACGAATGTAATGATACTTACGGGCGAATTCGAATGCATCAAGCGTTAGAACTAAAACAGCCTGATGGAGTCAATGTTCCAAGTGAACGAACTGTATATCGTGTCATGGATGAAATAGGTATCAGCCATAGACCAAAGAGAAAACCCAATGGAATCACAAAGGCTGATAAAGCAGCCAGAAAATCCGACGACCTGGTAAAACGTAATTTCAAAGCAGATGAGCCTTTAAAAAAATGTGTAACAGATATGTCTGAAGTAAAATGTCTGGACGGTAAGCTCTATGTATCTGCAGTGTTTGATTGCTTTGATTCTGCAGTATTGGGCTTAGCAATGGACACAAACATGAAAGCAACTCTATGTGAAAAAACACTGGAAAACACCTACAAATCACATCCTGGAATTCGTGGATGTATCATACATAGCGACTATGCCGAAGAAAATACTATGCCGAAAAATTTGTAAAAACTAATATCTATAGGCTTATTTTGCCGAATCTTCGGCATAGCATTTATACTTGAAGTACCAAGAAAAGGAGGTACTTCAAGATGACAATTGAAACTATTTGTGCTGCATGTATCAGAGCAGTAAAGGATGCAGGCTACAATGAA
>DATERV010000004.1:0-13872 GCA_035271185.1 Lachnospiraceae bacterium
ACCAGAGATTTGCCTCCACCTTCCTTCAGATTCCACCTCACGATGGACACCCTTGGTCTTGGCTGTATCCTTCCCACTACTAGGGCGGATTTGGGACTTTCACCCCTTAGAAACGTGCGCCGCCAGGCGCACACTAAAAAAGAGACCTAAGCATTCACTTAGATCTCTTTTACTCATTTATCAAAACCGTTTATAATATGCATAAGTATTCATTACTTGTAGTTAACGATTCCCCCGAAATCCTCCTTTAAGGAAGCTCCACCAACGAGACCGCCATCGATGTCTGCCTGTGCAAACAATTCTGCAGCACTTGATGCTGAAACGGATCCACCATACTGAATACGAATTGCTGCAGCAGTTGCTTCATCATAGATTTCAGCAATGCATCCACGAATTGCTGCACATACTTCCTGTGCCTGTTCTGTGGTTGCAACTTTACCGGTTCCAATTGCCCAGATAGGTTCATATGCAATGACAGCTGTTTTTGCCTGATCCGCTGTTACATTTAAGAAAGCTATCTTAATCTGCTGACGAATCCAGTCAATGGTGATGCCCTGCTCTCTTTGCTTTAAGGATTCTCCACAGCAGATAATAGGTGTAATACCATGTTCAAAAGCCTTTAAAACCTTCTTATTTACTGTTTCATCTGTTTCTGCAAAATACTCTCTTCTCTCAGAATGTCCGATGATGACGTATTTTACACCTGCATCTGTGAGCATGCTTGGAGAAATTTCACCGGTGAAGGCACCCTTTTCTTCAAAATACATATTTTCAGCGCCAATTTCAATATTGGTACCCTTTGCTGCTGCAATAGCAGGCATGATATCGATAGCTGGTACACAGAATACAACATCAACATCACTGGTTACCACAAGGGGTTTTAACTTTTCTATCAATGCAACGGCTTCTGTAGGTGTCATATTCATCTTCCAGTTGCCGGCAACAATTTTCTTTCTTGACATTTTCACATCCTCTTTTCTTTTCTTCTGCTTATTTATCGTCAGCTGCTGCTACACCGGGAAGCACTTTTCCTTCCAGAAATTCAAGAGAAGCACCACCACCTGTAGAAATATGGCTCATCTTATCACCATAACCTAATTGGTTAACTGCTGCTGCAGAATCACCACCACCGATAATAGTTGTAGCATCCGTTTCAGCAAGAGCTTTGGCAACTGCTATGGTGCCTTTTGCCAAAATAGGATTTTCGAATACGCCCATCGGTCCATTCCATACTACTGTCTTTGCTGTTTTAATCGCATCTGCAAATAACTTCGCTGTCTTAGGTCCAATATCACAGCCTTCTCTGTCTGCAGGCATATTCTCTGCATCATAGACTACTGTTTCCACAGGTGCATCTATAGGATTAGGGAATTCCTTAATGGTTACAGAATCTACAGGAAGTAAAAGGCTCTTTCCAAGCTTGGTTGCTTTTTCCATCATTTCTTTACAGTATTCCAGCTTCGTATCATCTACTAAGGAATTACCGATTTCATATCCTTTTGCCTTTAAAAAGGTATAAGCCATACCACCACCAATAATCAGGGTATCACATTTCTCAAGCAGGTTGGAAATAACATTCAGCTTATCAGCAACCTTTGCGCCTCCTAAGATAGCAACGAAAGGTTTTTTAGGATCTTCTACGGCATTGCCAAGAAAATCAATTTCCTTCTGCATCAGATAACCAACTACATTGGAACCACCCTTCGCGCTGATGAATTTGGTAACGCCTTCTACGGAAGCATGTGCTCTATGGGAAGAACCAAATGCATCACATACATAAATGTCTGCCAGATCAGCCAGTTCCTTGCTGAATGCTTCGCCATTTTTGGTTTCTTCTGCGCCACGGAAACGTGTATTCTGAAGCAGAACCACATCTCCTTCATTCATGGCCTCTACAGCCTTGGTTGTTGCTTCGCCGGTTACATTGTTATCAGAAACAAAGGTTACTTTCTTTCCCAGTTTCTCGGATAATCTCTCTGCAACAGGTGCCAGGGATTCACCTTCATTAGGGCCGTTCTTTACTTTTCCCAAATGAGAGCAAAGAATGACTTTTCCGCCATCGTTGATTAATTTCTGGATGGTAGGAATTGCTGCAACAATACGAGTTTCATCTGTAATCTTGCCTTCTATTAATGGTATGTTAAAGTCACATCTGACTAATACTCTTTTGCCTTTTGCATTGATATCATCTATTGATTTTTTATTCAATCCCATTCTTATTCCTCCAATTTATGTTCTATAGGCATTCGTCAAATACTCGATTACTCTGGTATCCGGCTCATTACTCACATAAAAAAGGGTCCGGTCCAAACGACCGGACCCCTAATAGGTCTAACCTATTTTTTTACTTTAAGTCACTGAAATATTTAATGGTACGAACCATCTGGCTTGTGTAACTGTTTTCATTATCATACCATGAAACAACCTGTACCTGGGTATTACCATCTTCCATAGGAGCAACCATTGTCTGTGTTGCATCGAAGATAGAACCATAGGTGCTACCAATGACATCAGAAGATACAATTTCATCAGTGTTGTAAGCAAAGGAATCTGTAGAAGCTGCTTTCATAGCTGCATTGATTTCATCCTTTGTAATAGCGCCCTTCACAACTGCAATCAGGATTGTGGTTGATCCTGTAGGGGTAGGTACACGCTGAGCAGAACCAATCAGCTTACCTTTTAATTCAGGAATAACAAGGCCGATTGCTTTTGCAGCACCGGTAGAGTTAGGAACGATATTGCAAGCGCCTGCACGGCTTCTTCTTAAATCGCCTTTTTTCTGAGGTCCGTCAAGAATCATCTGGTCACCTGTGTAAGCATGAACAGTTGTCATGATACCACTCATAATCGTTCTGCTGTCATTTAATGCTTTAGCCATAGGTGCTAAGCAGTTTGTTGTACAAGAAGCTGCAGAAATAACAGTGTCTTCAGCTTTTAATATTTCATGGTTTACATTGAAAACAACTGTAGGTAGGTCATCTCCGGCAGGGGCAGATATAACTACTTTACGTGCACCTGCAGTGATATGTGCAGAAGCCTTATCTTTTGAGGTATAGAAGCCTGTACATTCCAGAACTACGTCTACCTTTAATTCTCCCCAAGGAAGTTTGGAAGCATCTGCTTCTTTATAGATAGTGATGGTCTTACCACTAACGGTAATGTTATCTTCACCAGCTACAACAGAATCAGCATATTTGTATTTCCCCTGAGATGAATCATACTTTAATAAATGTGCAAGCATACTAGGGCTTGTTAAATCATTGATTGCTACTACTTCATATCCTTCTGCATCAAACATCTGTCTGAATGCAAGACGACCAATACGGCCGAAACCATTAATTGCTACTCTTACTGCCATTTTAGTTTCCTCCTAAAATCATATAATATTTATTTATCCAATCACTATGATTGTCAAAATTTTATCAGCAATGCTATTTTACCTAATTCCTACTAATAATTCAAGATGTAAATAGAAAATATTTACCAATTACATTCTCTTTTTATAGATTGTTTACATTTAACCTCTTTTTTTCTGATATACTATGCATATTAACCAGTACAATCTAATCTTTATATAGAAAGGATAAATCAATGGCAATTACAGCAGACTATCATCTTCATTCCTCATATTCTGGAGATAGCACGGAGCCCATGGAAAATATGATACAGGCAGCAATAAAGAAAGGACTTACCCATATCTGTTTTACCGAACACATGGACATTGACTTTCCCATTTCTATGGACGCACCTGAGGGTACATTCTTACTGAACACGGATTCTTATCTTTATGATTTGGCTTTACTAAAGACTAAATACGAGAATCAGATAAAAATTTTTTTTGGAGTGGAACTTGGCCTACAACCCCATTTGCATAGACAGCTCTCCCTTTATTCAAGGTCCCATGAGTTTGATTTTATAATTGGTTCTACCCATATTGTGAATGGGAAGGATCCTTATTATAAATCCTATTATGAAGGTCGAAGTGAAGAAGAAGCATACCGGGAATATTTTCAGGGTATCATAGATAATATTAATAAATTTCAAAATTTTGATGTATGCGGTCACCTTGACTATGTGGTTCGCTATGGAATCAACAAGGACAAGGATTATTCTTACACAAAATACAAAGATTTATTCGATAAGATCCTCACTTTATTATTAGAACTGGAAAAAGGAATTGAAATCAATACCGGAAGTCTGTTAGATGGTAACAGGGACGTCAGTCCCTGTACCGATGTGATCAAAAGATACAAAGAACTTGGAGGAGAAATCATAACTGTAGGTTCTGATGCCCACCTTAAAGCTAACATAGGTTCACAGTTCAATCGGGCAGAAGAAATTCTAAAAGCCTGTGGTTTCAAATACTATTGTATTTTTGAGAACAGGCTTCCTGAATATAAAAAACTGATTTAATTACCACTCACACATTACCACAATACGGTCTGGAGTAGTCTGGGCGGGTATGCTTTTCGTCATATTTTCATACATCACAAGCAGATACCGCCCAGCAGGAGAGCCGTAATAGTTTTGGTTATTACTGGTTACTACTGCAACTCCCTCGTTCATGTTAAGCTTCAGAGTATTATCCGTACTAATCAACTGGTGATTAAAATATGCTGCCTTTACAAAAGTCGCTATCACAGTTGATACAACTGCAACTGCTGTAAGCTGAGGCGGATAAATCAAGGGAGTCGGCAAGTCTGCATTATATACAAAATGTGCCTGCATCCCTTCATACATAGTAGTTGCATCAGCAATATAGGTAGCATGTGTCACAAAAAATTTGGTAATGCCTCCCGTTTCATCTTCCACCACAACCAGCTGACTGCACTCATTTTCACTGTATCCATATAATGGCTTAATCTGTGTAATCATACCTGTCACTGTCATATAGGTAGTTCTTTTGTAAGAATCCCAAATACGAATATATTCCATCTTACCGGCCTTCTCACGCCTTTATCCTATTTTATGTTTATTTCATCTTGGAGTTACCACAGATTGTGCCTCCACCTAGCACATATTCATTATCGTAAAAAACAGCTGCTTGTCCCGGTGTAGCAGCTCTAACAGGCTCATCGAAGGTACATCTGATGCTGCCATCCTCTTGCTTTTCAAGCAGACAGGGGCTTCCGGCATGACCATACCGTATCTTCACTAATGCCTTTATGGGTTCCTCTAAGTCAGCCATTCCCATATAGTTGACATGGTCGCAAATTACAATGTTACTGCGTATATCCGCATCTTCACCTATCACCACTTCATTTGTCTTAGGACGTATCTCTGATACAAAAACAGGATGTCCCATGGACAGATTTAAACCCTTTCTCTGTCCGATGGTATAGTGTGTAATTCCTTTATGTCGGCCTAAGACTGTGCCATCCGAGTTCACAAAATTTCCTTCTCCCGGTAATTTTTCTGGTACCGTTTTTTCCAAAAAGGTAGCATAATCGCCATCCGGAATAAAGCATATATCCTGACTGTCCGGTTTTTTTGCTACCGGAAGCTTAAGGTCTACTGCTATCTTTCGAATTTCATCCTTTGTATATTCACCTATTGGCATCAGGGTATGGGAAAGCTGCTCCTGGGTAAGATTATATAAGGCATATGTCTGGTCTTTAGCAGCGGTGATTGAATTTTTCACTGCGTATCTTCCATTGGGTAACTTTGCAATTCTGGCATAATGACCGGTAGCTATATAGTCCGCCCCTATTTCCATACTTCTTTTAAGCAAAGCTTCCCATTTTACGAAGCGATTACAGGCAATACAGGGATTGGGTGTTCTTCCATGTAAATACTCTTCAACAAAATAATCCATAACCTGTTGCTTGAATTCTTTGCGAAAGTTCATGACATAGTAAGGAATATCCAGTATGGTAGCTACTCTTCTGGCATCATCAACAGCACTTAAGCCACAGCAGCCTCCGTTCTCTTCCTTCTGTACTTCATCCTCATCCTGCCATATCTGCATGGTTACGCCAATCACATCATAGCCCTGTTTTTTTAATAGATAAGCAGCCACTGACGAATCTACTCCTCCGGACATGCCCACTACAACCGTTTTTCCCATTCTGATACCTCTCTATTAAAAATCAATACTCCTCTACAACCTCTTTTTCATCTTCATGAATATCTGATTTAGGTCTCGTTAACCCTTCAATTCGAATATCTTTTTTCTCCGCATAATCCCAAAGGGCTGCATGGATTGCTTCTTCTGCAAGTAAGGAACAGTGTACCTTAACGGGTGGTAAACCGTCAAGGGCTTCCATAACGACTTTATTTGTGATCTGCATTGCTTCTTCTACGGTTTTACCCTTCACAAGCTCTGTAGCCATACTACTGGTTGCTATTGCTGCTCCACAGCCAAAGGTCTTGAACTTGCAATCTCTGATAATATCATTATCGGCTATATCCAGATACATACGCATAATGTCTCCACATTTTGCATTTCCTACAGTTCCTACTCCGCTTGGGTTTTCTATCTCCCCTACATTTCTGGGATGACTAAAATGATCCATTACCTTATCACTATACATATTTCATCCTCCTCTATCATTATTATTTGTTTGCGCCTATTTATGTTTCAGAAAATCTTCAAAAAGAGGTGACATCTCTCTAATTCGTAATACGATTTGTTTCAATTGTTCTACCACATAATCCATTTCTTCCTTTGTATTTTCCTCTGACAGAGTCAGACGCAATGAGCCATGGGCAATCTCGTGCTTTAATCCAATTGCCAAAAGTACGTGGGAGGGGTCCAAAGAACCTGAGGTACATGCACTTCCGCTGGAGGCACAGATACCCTTTTGATCCAACATAATGAGCATGGATTCTCCCTCAATAAACTGAAAACTAAAGTTTACATTTCCCGGTAATCTTTTTTTTGCATCTCCGTTTAGTCTACAATAAGGAATCTCCTTTGAGATTCTGTCAATCAGATAATCTCTCAGTATCGTCTCCTTTTCCATTTTTTCAGGTAACTGGGAAAAAGATCTCTTTGCAGCTGCTAAAAGGCCTGCAATGCCCGAAACATTTTCTGTACCTGCTCTTCTTGCTCTTTCCTGCGCTCCTCCATGAATCAACGAACGAATTTTTACACCTTTTCTGATATAAAGAAAACCACACCCCTTAGGCCCATGGAATTTGTGTGCACTTGCCGAAAGCATATCAATATGCATTTCTTCTACATCAATCGGAATATGAGCATATGCCTGTACCGCATCAGTGTGAAAAAGTACATCATACTTCCTTGCTATCTCACCGATTTCATGAATCGGTTGTATGGTACCAATCTCATTATTGGCAAACATAATTGAAATCAATATGGTATCCGGCCTGATTGCTGCTTCCAGTTCCTGTAAGTTTACAATACCATTTTCATCTACACCCACATAAGTGATCTCAAACCCTCTTTTTGTAAGGTACTCACAAGTATGCAAAATGGCATGATGCTCGATCCTGGTAGTAATGATATGCTTTCCTTTATCTGCGTAAGCTTCTGCTGCAGTTTTTAGTGCCCAATTATTTGATTCACTTCCTCCGGCAGTAAAATAAATCTCCTCCGGCTTTGCATGCAGGGTCATAGCTATATAATCCCTTGTATCTCTGATAATTGCTTTACTTTTTTCAGAAAATGTATAGATAGAACTGGGGTTTCCATAATATTCAGTAAAATAAGGAAGCATGGCTTCTACTGCTTCTGGTGCTGTTTTTGTTGTTGCAGCATTATCTAAATAGATCATAATAAACCTCCTTTTCTATATCCTAGTAACTCGATATGCTTTCTATGCTTACTATAGTACTTTTCATATGTTCTGTCAAC
This sequence comes from Lachnospiraceae bacterium, assembly GCA_035271185.1. GTDB lineage: Bacteria > Bacillota > Clostridia > Lachnospirales > Lachnospiraceae > Acetatifactor. The sequence continues at coordinate 7,820 of DATERV010000004.1, forward strand.
AATCTAAATAGAATATAATTATCAAAAAGGCCTCTTCTTTTTATGAAACGAAATAACCCCTTTATCACAGGTACCATCATCCTTACTTTGACCGGTCTGATCAGCAGACTCATCGGGTTTTTTTACCGCATATATTTATCCCGTCTCTTTGGAGAAGAAGGGATGGGCGTATATCAGTTAATTAGTCCTGTTCTGGCACTTACCTTTTCTCTAACAGCGGCCGGATTGCAGACTGCCATATCCAAATATGTAGCTGGTGAGGTAGCTACAAAAGATTATAAGTCCTCCTTTCGAATTCTGTTCGCAGGATTATTTATGTCAATTGTACTCTCCCTGGCATGCATGTTTTTTATTATCAGCTTTTCAGAAACGATAGCTGTTCATTTTTTGTTGGAAGAACGTACCGCTTCCATGTTACGCATTATTGCGCTTTCTATTCCTGTTGGTGCCGTTCATTCCTGCATAAACGGTTATTTTTATGGTATAAAGAAAACCGGTGTCCCAGCTGCTACACAACTACTGGAACAACTCTGCCGCATTTTATGTGTAATAATCGCAAGCAGCATATGCGCCAAAAGAGGCACCACCCCCACTATCAATGTAGCCGTTATTGGTCTGGTGATAGGGGAATTTTGTGCTGTTGTGGTGTCCATTACATCTATCTATTTTCACTTCTGCAAGGCATCCCAGTCCCTAGGCTTACATAAAAAAATCGTAAGATCCATACATCCTGTCTCTTCCTATTTGACCGTATCAAAAAAACTACTTGGACTGTCAGTCCCCTTGTCCCTAACCCGTATTGTCATTAACCTTCTTCAAAGTGTGGAGGCTGTTTATATTCCTCCCATGCTGCAAACTTATGGGTATGATTCTGTAACTGCTCTCAGTGTGTATGGAGTACTGACGGGGATGGCTCTTCCCTTTATTATGTTTCCCAATGCACTGACTGGATCTGTTTCCCTTTTACTGCTCCCCATGGTTTCAGAAGCAGACGCTGCAGGAAACAAGCTAAGATTAAAAAGAACCTTTGGAAAAACAGTTTACTCCTGCATTTTTCTAGGTGGAATCTGTACTCTTTGTTTTTTAGTGGCCGGTCGTCCGGTGGGAGAATTTCTATTTAAAAGTGAGCTGGCTGGAAGATTCATCTGCTCCTTGAGTTTTATCTGTCCCGCTCTCTACTTATGCACCACCCTTTCCAGTATATTACATGGTCTAGGGAAGGCTGGCAGCGTTTTCTTCGTAAATGTAAGCTCTATTATGATTCGTCTATTAGTGGTTTTTTACCTGTTACCTAGATTGGGCATAGACAGCTATATTGCCGGCATGCTGATCAGTCAGGTCTATGCAGCTGGCTGTTATCTGCTGCTGCTTAGAAAGTTAATCTAGCCGCTAAATAAACCAAACACCTTGCACACCTGTTTTTTTTATTATATAATAACAATCAGTTTGGCAGGATACATTCCTGCCAGATTGCATAAGAAAGAGGTGTACAATGAGTTACGAATTCATAAGAAGACTGCCCACTCCTTCAGAAATCAAGGAATTACTTCCCATGTCTGATAAGCTGATTGCTCTAAAGAAAGAAAGAGATGCGCAGATAAAGGATGTTTTTATAGGGAAAAGCAAAAAATTTATAGTAATCATTGGTCCCTGTTCTGCCGATCATGAGGATTCCGTCTGTGACTATGTGAACAGACTGGCTAAGGTAAACGAAAAGGTCAAGGACAAACTCATATTGATTCCCCGTATCTATACGAACAAGCCTCGTACTACCGGTGATGGTTATAAAGGAATTCTCTCCCAGCCTGACCCCGAAAAGAAACCTGATTTTCTTGCAGGACTAAAGGCAATGCGTAAAATGCATATTCGTGCCATGGAAGAAAGCGAGCTTACCGCTGCAGATGAAATGCTTTATCCGGAGAATTGGCATTATGTATCTGATATCCTATCCTATGTAGCCATCGGGGCAAGATCTGTAGAAGATCAGCAGCATCGTTTGTGCTGCAGTGGTTTTGATGTGCCTGCCGGTATGAAAAACCCCACTAGTGGAGATTTTTCCGTTATGCTGAATTCCGTTTATGCAGCACAGCATCCCCACTCTTTTATTTACAATGGTTGGGAAGTACAAACCAATGGAAATGAGCTTGCACATACTGTATTACGTGGAGCAACCAACAATTACGGACATAATATGCCAAACTACCACTACGAGGAGCTTAGGGCACTAAAGATGCTCTACGAAGAAAGAGAATTAATGAATCCTGCCTGCATCATAGATTCCAACCATAGCAATTCCAACAAGGAATTTAAGCAGCAGATTCGAATTATCAAAGAGGTTATGCACAGCAGAAAATTGAATGCTGACATCCATGAATTGGTAAAGGGTGTTATGATTGAAAGCTATATTGAAGAAGGCTGCCAGAAGATTGGCGATGGGGTCTATGGAAAATCCATTACAGATCCGTGCTTAGGATGGGAAGACACTGAACGATTGATTATGGATATAGCTGATTATGAATAACTAAAACTGATTAAGGTTCATCTTACAGAGGAGCCTTCAGATTGTAGACAAAAGAGGCACTAGGATATGTATCCTAGTGCCTCTTTTGTCTACAAATCGTCCCAAATGAAGGATTATACTCCCCTTCCTTGTCAAAATTTAAAGTCTCATCCTCGCGGATAAAAAAGTCTCATCCTCGCGGATGAGACTTGGCATATACTTCTCTTAATTTATTACGACTTAAGTTGGCATAGACTTGTGTGGTGGAAATATCAGAATGACCTAACATCTCCTGTACACTGCGTAAATCTGCACCATTCTCAACAAGATGTGCTGCAAATGAATGTCTGAGTGTATGTGGAGTAATCTCATATTCAATTCCCGCCTTGCCGGCATATGACTTCACCAGTTTCCAGAATCCCTGACGGCTCATGGGTTGCCCGGCACAGTTCACAAACAGAATGTCCTGACTTTCTTCATGAATCATGGCACCTCTTGCCCGTTCCAAATAATCAATTAATGCTTTTCTCGCTTTATTGCCAAAAGGAATCACTCTTTCATGAGAACTATCTTTGCACATGACAAAGCTCATTTTAAAATTGATATCCGATATTTTTAAGGATACCAGTTCTGAGACACGAATCCCTGTAGCATATAAAAGCTCCAGCATGGCCTTATCCCGTATCTCTTTGGTAGAATCACCGCATGGCTGTGATAAAAGCTTGTCCACTTCCACAACAGTCATAATTTCAGGCATTTTTTTTACAACCTTGGGAGCTTTTAGGGTTTCAGATATATCTTCTGCAACCAGATGCTCACGAAACAAGTAATGGAAAAATGCTTTGATAGAAGCAATGCTTCTTGAAACAGTGGCCGGAGCAAACTGATTCTTTTCGAGGAACAAGACAAAAGAATTTAAGTTAGTGCGCGTAATATTCTCCACTTCTGTTACACCAAGATTACGCAAAAATTCCTGCAGCTTATGCAAATCCCTTTCATAAGATAATCTTGTATTCTCTGACGTCCTCTTTACATTATGTAAATAAACCATAAATGAATAAATTGCCTGATCCATGAACCAATAAGCCCTTCCTCACAAAAGTATACCCCGAATAGTCGTTAGAATTCCATTATAATCACAAAAACTGGGAAAAGCAATTACTATTTCAAAAGATTTTTAGCAAAGACAAAACCAGTTTAGGGTTAACATAACTTTCCAGAAAACAACCAATTATGACAACTCCTAATAATATAAGTAATTGCAATACTTTTTTACGGATTAGGACTCCTTTTGTAGAATCTTCCCCAATGGAAATGCTATTTGTGGACAATCGGTAAGGAAAATATAAAGTCATGCAGAACTCATAGCTCCAGTGCAATAACAGGATGACAACTGGGAAGTAAATGATTCCCTGAGGGAACAATCCCACCAGTATTAAGAAAATCCCTTTTAACCCATATCGGATGAGTGCCGCCATTACCAGCATTCCTCCGCATACACCCAGCCAGGCTGCGTAAGCCCAGGTTGCTGCCATTCCAAGCCAGGTTGTAGATAACAGTGCAAGAATCAATACCATTCCCACTCTCTTTTGCAGCACATACCAAAAAAAAGCATTGCCATCAATTACAGCATACTTCATTTCATACAAGGTGTATTCACTCAGTAAATCTGTATTTTCCAGCAAAGCCTTTTTTCCAATATTCATTAAGAAAAGTCCCAGTAAAAATCCCGCCCCCATAATTAAAATCAGAGCTCGGTTCTTTTTTTCGAAATTCTTTTTCAAAAACATATTTACACCTGCCACTGAAATAAATGAATTCGGACTACGCTCCATTATATGACAGTAATAGGGGATTCATGCTTATAGACTTACGCCATAAGTTTCTCAACACTAGCAAGTTTCACACAAAGAACAAATAACTCTGTAGCCTGTGTCATCTCTTCCGGTGTGGGAAAAGAAGGAGCGATACGAATATTACTGTCCAGTGGATCCTTTCCATATGGATATGTGGCTCCGGCACCGGTTAATATCACTCCGGCTTCCTTACACTTAGCCACAATATTCTTTGCACAGCCTTCCATAGCATCAAAAGAAATAAAATATCCACCCTTAGGAGCAATCCATTCTGCAATACCAAGACCGCCTAGCTCCTCTTGTAAAGTATCGGTTACTGCCTCAAACTTGGGCCTTAGTATATCAGCCTGCTTCTTCATCTGCTTTTTCAACCCATCCAGGTTTTTATAATATCTGACATGACGAAGCTGGTTGACTTTATCATAACCAATTGTCTGAATCGTCATAGATTTTCTATAGAAATCTAAGTTTTTCTCGGAAGCAGCCACTGCAGCAATACCGGCTCCGGCAAAGCTGACTTTAGAGGTAGATGCAAACTCATATACCATATCCGGATTTCCGGCTTTCACACACTCACCAAATAAATCAAGTAACATGTCAGCATTCTCATATAGGTCATGAATTGCATATGCATTATCCCAGAAAATTCTGAAGTCATCTGCTGCCGGCTTCAGGTTAGCGAATCTTCTTACTGTCTCATCAGAATAAGTGATTCCCTGAGGATTGGAATATTTGGGAACACACCAGATTCCCTTTACAGCAGCATCCTGATTCACATATTTCTCTACAAGATCCATATCAGGACCTTCTTTTGTCATAGGTATATGAATCATTTCTATTCCAAAGTGTTCTGTAATTGCAAAATGTCTGTCATACCCCGGGGCAGGACAAAGAAACTTCACTTTTTCCAGTTTACACCATGGTGTATTTCCACAAACACCATGTGTCACGGAACGGGAAACCGTATCATACATAATAGGCAGACTGGCATTGCCACATACAATTATATTCTTAGCAGGTACTCCAATCATTTCACCCATCAATGCTTTTGCTTCCGGGATGCCATCCAACACTCCATAATTTCGACAGTCAACCCCTTCTTCTGTCTTTAAAATACTCTCTGAATCCAATGTGTCCATAATTGGCATAGTCATATCAAGTTGCTTTGCTGAAGGTTTACCTCTGGACATATCCAGCTTCAGGCCTTTTCCTTTGACATCCTCGTAGGCCTTAACTAATTCTTCCTTAAGTACTGCTAATTCTTCCTTGCTCATTTCCTTGTATGACTTCATATTTCCACCATCCTCATTGTTTTTCCCTCATTGTATACAATTGGATTATCGTATACAATCATACATGTCTCGTATATTTTACTATAACACTTTAGCTAACACAAGTATTATTTTAGTTTTTTTAGGAAGATACTGAAATCATTAAAATCATCACGAAAAGAACAGTGGAGAGGATAACTGACGTAGCTATACGTCATTGGATTAAAAATAAGAAAAGAGAAGGTAAGTCGCTATTTAGGCGAGGTACCTTCTCTATATTTTTGGTTAAGTGTATCATCATTCATCTACTGCTTCAATAAAAAAGTCCACTCGTCTATTCAAAGCCCTGCCAGTATCTGTACGATTGTCTGATATTGGATAGAATTCACTATAGCCCACTGCTGACAATTGTTCTGGTACAAGTTC
>DATERV010000005.1:0-5749 GCA_035271185.1 Lachnospiraceae bacterium
ATGCCAATTCCCGTATCTGTGACTTTTAAACTAAAAAACTGATGATCTGCATCCAAGGTGATTATTACATAACCATGGTCCTTGTTATACTTTATCGCATTTCCCACCAGATTGGATATGATGAGGGTCATCTTCACCTCATCTATTTCAGCTGTCACAGGTCGGATGCTTTCCAGCACAACCTCCACATCCTTTTTCCGGGCAATGGGACGTAATCTCTTGCAAATTAACTCTGTTAATTCATTCATATTTACTGTAGAGATATTTAGTTTGGTTGCTGTTTTATCCATCCTAACCAATGCCAATAAATCTGTAATGATCTGACTTTCTCGGTCTATCTCCGCTGTGATATCTCCCATAAATTCCTTGTACATTTCCAAGGGGGCATCAGGTTGGGCCAACAGGGAATCAGCCAAGACCTTCATGGAAGTCAGTGGAGTCTTCAGCTCATGGGACACATTGGCTACAAACTCCTGACGGGAATCATCCAGTACCTTCATTCGCCCTAATAGCTGGTTAAAGGCATTGATAATATGCGTGGTTTCCAAATAATCAGTAACAGGGATGCTTTCATCCGTGTATCCTGCTTTTACATCATTGATGGCTTGCGTCACCCTCGCGAAGGGTCTGATGAGCACATCTGAAAGCACAATTGCAATCCCCACAATGACTATAATCATCATCACCTCCAGAATCAATGCTTTTCTGGTAAGGATATTCATGGTGGCAATAATACTGTCCGTTGAAATACTGGTCAGCATAACCCCACGCACCACACTGGTTTCCGTTTCTCCACTGTCAGTTATGGTCTTTATGTTTTCTGTAATGGGAATGGTCATTTCAATGTAGCCATGATCCTTGTCATAATTAGACAGGCTTTCCCCACCAAAGGATCTGATGACCTCTTTTGATATAATGGTTTTGCCTTCACTGATTGTATAGGTATCCTTGACTACTTTGAAATTACCTCCGATGATAAGCACACGCCCATCATATAGATTAGACAACATGCCCAGCTCCGCACCAATGACTTCCGAGGTGTTGTCCTGTAGATAGTTATATGTAATCAGATGATTTGCTAGTATTTTTAACTGCGTCTGTACTGTATTGGTTCTTAATGTCACCGCCCGGTCTTCATAATTATTCACAATGCCATACCGCATCATGACACTGGGGATAATGCCCACAGCCAGAATGATAAAGAAAATCCTTGCTCTAAGGCTGTGAAATGTTTTTAGCTGTGAAAAGACCTCTTTTAATTTCAATAACATATGATTTACTCCAAATTCAGAAAGTAATAACCTATACCCCATTTGGTATGAACAAATCTTGGCTCACTGGGATTGGTCTCAATTTTTTCTCTGAGTCTTCTAATATGGACATCCACAGTACGTACATCTCCGGGATAATCACTGCCCCAAACCAATTTCAATAGATTTTCCCTGCTGTATACTTTATTAGAATTTTGTATTAACAGCTCCAGCACATCAAATTCCCTGGCTGTGAGACCGACTTCTTTACCATCTATATAGGCTCTTCTACCATCACAATCAAGCTTCATGGAACCACTCTCAATCACAGCACTTTCCTCCTTGCTGTTCTTTTTGGGCTCTGTTCTACGCATAATAGCCTTTATTCTGGCTTTCACCTCCAGGATATTAAAGGGCTTGGTGATATAATCATCTGCACCGTATTCCAGACCCAGAATCTTATCCATATCATCCCCTTTGGCTGTGAGCATGATAATCGGCACACTTGAAAACTCTCTGATTTGCTGGCACACTTCAAATCCGGTGAGCTTAGGCAACATAATATCCAGAAGCACAATATCATACTTGTTATTTTTTGCATACTCCAGCGCTTCTTCTCCATCATAAGCACAATCCACTTCCATATCATCCTGCTCCAAACTGAAGCGAATTCCCTTCACAATTAACTTTTCGTCATCTACTACCAGTGCTCTCTTTGCCATACTCTGTTCTCCCTGCTCGCTTATTTTATTTTACTCACTGACATATATTTTATCTTTTAGATCTTCATACATACCACTCTTAATGCCCGAAACCAGCATAATATCTTCTTTCGAAGTAAAACAGCCATACTCCTGTCTATAAGTAATGATTGCCTCAGCACGGCTTTTTCCAATACCGGGTAAGGTACACAACTCTTCCAAGGATGCTGTATTGATATCTACCAGGCCGGCATCCTTGATCTTAAGTTGCAAACTACTCTCTCTCATTTCCTCTTTGGAAGGTACCACCACCATCATACCATCTATTACGTGCTCTGCCAAATTAATAGCACTTTGTGCAGCATCCTCGGTAAAACCACCTGCTAAAAGCAACACATCACAGACTCTGCTGTCCTCACTCACCTCATAGACTCCGGGACTTTCTACTTCTCCACAAATATGTACAAAAGCAGTCTTTTCTATGTCTTGCAATGTGTTAAAAACAGCTTCCTGATTGATATCCATCTTCTGATTTTCTGCTGTTTCCTGTTGTTCATTAAGCAGATCCACAAGCTCCTCAGCTTCTTTCACATTACCACATGCCAAAAAAGCCATAACCGGCAGACTGGCAAGAACTGTTTTCCATATTAACTTTTTTTCATGTTTCATACATAATCCCTTCCGCAATTTGCTTTAGGGAATGCCTCTATGCTGACTGGTTTCATTTTATGATAGATACGAAGAATTTACAAGATATTTTCTTATTTCCATTTGAAAATAATAATGCCTGCTATGGCAATTACCATACCAATGATCTTTCTCATTTCAAGGGGCTGCTTTTCCACCCCGAACCACCCCAGAAGCTCAATCCCGTAGGCTACAATGAGCTGGGCTATTACTATAATGATAATTGCTCTGGCAGGGCTTAAGAATTCCATGCTCTTAATCACAGTATAGGTAATTCCTGCACCCATTACCCCACCTAACAGCATATACTTGGGTTCTACCTTTAGAAGAGTCGTAAAAGAAACCCTGTCCGTACAAAGCCAGGCTACAAGACAGACAACCAGTGCAGTGAACTGCACAAAAGCACTGGCTACCCAGATCCCCGAACTTTTGGTTACTTGTGTATTAAATACTCCCTGAATACTCATCAACGCACCTGACAAAAGAGCAATAAAAAATCCAACCATGAGGACCTCCTGAATGTTTGTTTCTTACTCATTCTATCCAATGGTTGGATATTTATTCTATTGAACCTGTGAAATTATCTGGGAGGACATATTCTGCAACAAACTGTCTACGTCACCGCCATCCCATGCTCTAGAAAAAAGGATTTCCAGTTGAAGCCAGAAATTACTGGTTTCCATCATCTTTGGCAGGGAATTGGAGCTTTTGTATTCCTCCATGAAGGCTATTAAATATTCATTCCCCGGGTTGGCAGCCAAATTGGCTGACACCTTACCTGTTCGTTCATACAGATTTTTATAGAAACTACCTGTAAGATACTGGGCAAAACGGTTGGCCAGGCCTTTATGTTCTGAATAGCCATTTACTACCACACAATTGGTTACAGAAAGGGATCTTCCCTTTAATTCTGCACTGGGTTGTGGAATCATGGCAATGCCGTAATCATAGGCAAAAGTTCCTTCGTTCTTGGCTTCATCCAGTTTCATGAGAGCATCTGTTGTAGCTACAGTAAACACAATTTTGCCATCAATAAAGTCCTGAATTACGGAATCATACGTTACCGCATCTGATTCAATAAAGAAGAACTGATTCAGATTTTGGTAAACCTGAAGACACTTTTTTGTTTCTTCATTGTAGATGTTGATGTTGTTCTCATCATCTCCGCTATCCCCACCCATTACCAGATAATTACCTACAAAATAATAATTATAAAAAATGTCAGAAACATCCCATCGTAAGACAGCTTCCACATTTTCCGGTGCATCATAGTTATCAGCAAAAGCAAGCACCTCATCCATGGTAGCCGGAATACCTGCTTCTATCTGTTCGTCGCTGACTTCCAATGTATCCTGTCCATCGTTGTTTTCAGTACTCTCTGATTCAGCTCCCTGAGCATCTTGGGACTCCCTCTGGGCTATCTGCTCTGCAGTCCAGGCTTCAAGATAGGATTTGTTGTATAAGAATGCACTAGTCTCATAAAAGTAGGGATAAGCAATTAGTTTTTCTTTATAGGTAACCGCATAGAGTGCGGTCTGGGGAAAATGATCCGTGGTACATAAACTGGTGTTATCCAGTATTTTAGATGCGAGTCCTGCCAGATAGGCCTTTTCCAGTGAATCATTACTGAGGATATAGGCATCCGGTATATGTTCACTATGCAGGGAGGCATCATTTACTGCCTCTAAGTATTCACTGTCGGAGGTAAGAACCGGGATAATACGAACATCCTCCTTCTCTCCAAAGGATACAGCTGCACTATTAATAAAATCTGTCATCGTGTCATCCGAATACCAGAAATATATGGTTTCTTTATTGCGAAAAAGTAGGTCTGCTTCATTTTTCTTTTTTACAGCAATACCACTTTCTCCAACATATATAATACCTGCCAATACACACACAATTGCCAGTATGGCCAGTAATCTCTTCCTCAAGCCCATGCAAATCTCCTTAATCTGCTATTTCAGAAAGACAACAGTCTAAAATAGAGATCATATCATCAATGTTCTTTATCGTAATAATGAGGGGCGGCACAAGACGAATCATATTAGGACCTGCATTAATCAGAATCAGTCCTTTCTCCATCGCTTTTTTTATATATACTGAAACAGGTCTGTCAAATTCCAGTCCCTGCATGAGTCCCACGCCACGTCTTTCAATGATAAACTTATATTTATCCTTTAGTTCATCCAGCCGTTTTTGCAGATATGGTGCCACTTCGCCCACATGTTCTATTATATGGTTCTCCTCAAATAAATCAAGCACTTTATTCACTGCTGCACATGCAAGAGGGTTCCCACCATAGGTTGTGCCATGATCTCCGGCTACAAGAGAATGGGCTGCTACCTTCTCTGTCAGAAGGAAGGCTCCCACCGGAACTCCACATCCCAGTGCCTTGGCAGTGGCCATGATATCAGGCTTTACTCCATACTTTTGCCAGGCAAACATGTACCCGGTACGCCCCATGCCGCATTGTATTTCATCCAGAATCAAAAGAATATCTTTTTCATCACAGAGTATTCTTACTTTTTTCAAAAAATCATCAGTAGCAGGATAAATTCCGCCCTCACCCTGTATTGTTTCCATGATAATGGCACAGGTCCTCTCATTTACCTGGCTTTCTATGCTGGTAAAATCATTCATGTCAGCAAACTTGATATTTCCGATACCCGGTTCAAAGGCCTCTCTGTAATGGGGATTACCGGTTACAGATAAGGAACCCATGGTTCTTCCATGGAAAGAGTGATTCAGGGCTATGATTTCATGATTGGTAGTTCCGTCCTTTAAAAAAGCATATTTTCTGGCCGCCTTAATAGCACCCTCTATGGCTTCCGCACCGGAATTTGTAAAAAATACACGGTCCATTCCAGACACCTTCTTCAGCTTTTTTGCTGCTTCCACAGCCGGTACATTATAAAAATAGTTAGACGTATGAATCAGCTTATCAATCTGATCCTTTAAGGCCTGATTATAAGCTTTTACCCCATATCCGAAGGCAAATACAGCAATTCCGGACACAAAATCCAAATACTTCTTGCCATCTGTATCATACAGATAAACATCCTCGCCTTTATCCAGTACAATCTGGTAGCGATTATAGGTATGTAGGAG
>DATERV010000006.1:0-15433 GCA_035271185.1 Lachnospiraceae bacterium
TTGGGGTATAATTGATAATCGCCCAGTCATTATTGATTACGGTTTCACTTCTAAAGTGAAAAGGAAATACTATTTTCCATTTTAATATAATTTTGTTATTATTTGACAGTACAAACCTAATGAATTAAAATTAATTTAGAATATATTTTGTGAAGAAAAGCCTAAAATTTAGCAAATGAAAAAGGGGAAAATACTTTGATAACTATTGTGGAAGCAATGTTTCGATTAGATACGGAGCATACGACATATATGTTTCGGAAAACAAAGTTTGGCCATTTGGAACATATTTACTATGGGAATTTATTAAATGAACGCGATACTGCGGACGATTTAGCACTTAAGAGATCCATCCAGGTGGGTAGCAGTGTTTTTTACAGTAAGGAGGATGCAATATACTCGTTGGATAGTTTGTGCCTGGAATGGTCTGACAATGGACGAGGTGACTACCGCCAAAGTCCGACAGAATTTAAAATGTCAGATGGCAGTTTTGTCACGGATTTTGTATATGATAATCATACGGTGGTGGAGGAAGGTGTTTCTATGGATACCTTACCAACTGCGTATGGGGCAAATCAGACCTTGATCATTACGCTAAAAGACAAGAGATTTCCCATTTATATTGATTTGTATTATTCTATTTATGAGCAGACAGATGTGATAACGAGAAGAGCAGTTGTAAGAAATGAAGCTGACACTCCTCTTTTAATCAGGCGCATCATGAGTATGTCACTGGATCTGCCTGATGAAAGTTTTTATATGTATACCCTGGATGGTGGTTGGATCAAAGAGGCTAATTTACATAAGCGTCCTGTCGAATACGGAATTACGATTAATTCCTCAACGACAGGAGCAAGCAGTAATCAACATAATCCAGCATTCTTATTAGCGGAAGCCGATTCAAATGAAAGCTATGGAAATGTATATGCATTCAATTTGATTTATAGTGGTAACCATTATGGATTGGTAGAGAAAAGTAGCCGGGATTATGTTCGTATTAACATAGGAATAAACCCCCACTGCTTCGAGTGGACCTTATCACAAGGAGAGAAGTTTGAGGCACCGGAATGCGTGATGAGCTATAGCAACCAAGGGTTGAATGGGGTAAGTCATCATATGCATGATTTTGTAAATGAGCATATTGTAAGAGGAGATTATAAACAGAAGGAAAGGCCTATACTGCTCAATAATTGGGAAGCACACTTTTTCAAGTTTAACGAAGGTAAATTATTACAGCTTGCTAAGGAAGCGAGGAGATTAGGAGTTGAGTTGTTTGTCCTGGATGACGGCTGGTTTGGTGAGCGAAGCAATGATAAAGCAGGTCTTGGAGATTACACCGTTAATTCAAAAAAACTACCCCATGGGATGAAAGCCTTTGCAGACAAGATCAGAAAGATAGGAATGGATTTTGGTTTATGGTTTGAACCTGAGATGGTCAATGAGGACAGCGAGCTTTACCGGAAGCATCCCGAATATGCTGTTAAACTCCCCGGTCGTACGCCAGTGGAAGGAAGAAGCCAACTGGTGCTGGACCTGTGCCAAAAGGCTGTAAGGGATTATATTGTTGATCAGGTTAGTACACTTTTGGATGAAGCAAACATCAGTTATGTGAAATGGGATATGAACCGCCATATTGCAGAAGCATTTTCTTCGATACTGGAAAACCAAGGAGAGTTCTATCATCGATATATCATTGGACTTTATGAGGTATTAAACCGTATTTTTGCACCTAGGTCGCATATTTTACTAGAAAGCTGCTCTAGCGGCGGAAATCGTTTTGATTTAGGAATGATGTGTTTTAGTCCGCAGATTTGGTGTTCCGATGATACAGATCCAATTGAGCGGCTAAAGATACAGACGGGATTTTCCTATTTCTACCCGCTATCTGTTATGGGGGCACATGTTTCCCAGTCTCCACATCAGCAAACTCTACGGGAGACTCCCCTGGCTACCCGCTTTCATGTGGCATGCTTTGGATGTCTTGGTTATGAACTTGACTTAAAATACCTGACACCGAAAGAAAAAAGGGATGTTGTTGATCAGATCGCATTTTATAAGAAATATCGCAAGGTATTTCAATATGGGAAGTTCTACAGAATGAAATCTTATAAAGAGAACAAGGTTGTATGGGAAGTAGTAAGTGAAAATAAGGATTTGGCTTTGACCGGCTTCTATCAGAAATTAGCTACCGGGGCAGAAAGCAGTGACAGGTTGAAGGTCACCGGATTGAAAAAAGGGGCATATACCATAAGGACACGGCCCCAGAACCTTTATATCGAGCGCTTTGGAGGTTTGACAAAACATATCTTGCCTGTGGAATTAAATCCGGACGGTCTGATTATGAGTGTGGCGAACAGGCATTATAGTCTGAAGGATTGTGTGGAAACGTATCGATGTTCTGCGGAGGCATTAGAATCAGGAATACCGTTATGCGAACAATTTATTGGCACGGGTTACAATGACAAGGTACGGATGCTTGGCGATTTTGGGTCAAATATGTATATCACCAGTATTGAGGATAAATAAAAATGTAGTACTGTAAAGGAGAGTATTAGTATATGAAAACGAGAACAAATCATAACCGTTATACTTTTGGCCTTGGTACAATTGGCAGAGATATGCTATACACAATTGTAAGTATGTACCTTATGTTATTTTTGACAGATATTCTGGATTTACCAGATTCTACTATGTGGTGGATGACAGGAGCATTGACAATCCTTCGTATCTTCGATGCGGTGAACGATCCAATCATGGGGATTTTAGTTGATAATACCCATTCCCGGTTTGGAAAGTTTAAGCCTTGGATTGTGATAGGGGGAATTGTTGGCGGAATTTTCACCGTTTTACTTTTCTTTGATTTTGGACTGAGTGGAACAGGTTATATCATAATGTTTGTAATCATCTATCTGCTTTGGGATATAACTTATGGTGCCAATGATATAGCCTATTGGTCCATGCTTCCTTCCCTGACACTTGACCAAAAGGAACGTGAGAGAACTGGATCTTTTGCAAGAATTTGTGCAAATATTGGATTATTTGCGGTGGTTGTTGGAATTTTACCGGTAACAAACGCATTGGGTGGTGATAAAAGAGCCTGGCAGATTACCGCTATTGCGATTGTGATAATTACTTGGGCATTTCTTTGCTTCACAGTATTTGGAGTGAAAGAGGACAAGAGTATTCATGTAAAAGAGGAATCAACTTCCTTAAAGGAAATGTTTCGTATTCTTTTTAAGAATGACCAGCTATTGTTTACAGCAATCTCAATGGGATTATTTATGATGGGCTATTGCACGACTACATGTTTTGGGGTCTACTTCTTTAAATATGCTTTCAAGAATGAAGGAATGTATTCTGTGTTTGCAGCAGTCCTTGGAATTTCACAGTTGGCAGCGTTAGCAGTATTTCCTTTATTTTCAAAGTGGTTTAGCAGGAAAATCCTATATACATTTGCTATCATTTTAGTAGTAATAGGATATATCATTTTCTTTTTGTCGCCTATGAATATGATTTTTATTGGCACTGCAGGTGTTTTCCTTTTTGTAGGGCAGGCATTCATACAATTATTGATGCTGATGTTTTTGACGGATACAGTCGAGTACGGACAGTGGAAGCTTGGGTATCGTAACGAAAGCATTACTTTCTCTGTACAGCCGTTCATCAATAAAATTGGTGGCGCTATCGCAAATGGAATTGTAGGTGTGACTTTAATCATTTCAGGAATCAATTCCGCCAAAACGCCAAATGATGTAACGGAATCCGGATTACTGATTATGAAGTTGGCAATGCTGATTTTTCCCCTTATCTTTATTATGATCGGATATCTCATTTATCGTAGAAAATATAAGATTGATAGGCAAATGTTTGATCAAATCATATCTGAACTGACTGCACGTGGAGAGATCCAAAAGTAAGTTCTATCGATTGTAATAAGAGGAGATATTCAATGTTGACAGATAATAATCGTATCAAAGATGTATATACGAATCCAATCGGACGGGACATTATCAATAAACTTCTATTGCAGATGAACGTCAGCAAGAAGGCTATTACAAATCCGATTGTTGGAAATCTAAAATTAAAAACCCTGCAGAAACTGTTGAAAAAACAGATGGGAGATGGATTTGTTGATACCTTGCTTATTCTATTAAATGGTGAACAAGATGTCCCAAGGACAGATGACGCGCCCATTAAGAAAGCATGGTGGAAGGAAGCAGTATTCTATCAGATTTACCCAAGAAGCTTTAAAGACAGTGATGGAGACGGTATAGGGGATTTAAAAGGAATCATTACGAAACTGGACTACTTAAAAGAGTTGGGGATAGATGCAATCTGGCTTTCTCCTATTTATGATTCTCCCAATGATGATAATGGGTATGATATCAGGGATTATCGAAACATAATGACTGAGTTCGGAACGATGGAGGATTTTGACCTTCTTCTGAATAAGGTCCATAGTCATGGCATGAGGTTGATTATGGATCTGGTAGTCAATCATACATCAGATGAACATGAATGGTATCAGAAGGCCATCCATGAACCGGATTCAAAGTATGGAGACTATTATATTTTCAGAGATCAGCCTAATAACTGGACTTCATTTTTCAGTGGCAGTGCATGGAATTATGTTGAAGAACGCGGGGAGTATGCACTACATTTATTTTCAAAGAAACAGATGGATTTAAACTGGGAAAACGAAGCTGTACGTGATGAAATACATGAAATGGTAAGCTGGTGGCTGGAAAAGGGCGTAGATGGTTTTCGCCTGGACGTTATAAATTACATATCCAAACGTAGTGGCTTACCAGAGGGTAATCAAACGATAGGCAGACTAATGGAGTATTATGGTGTTGAACATTATTTTTATGGCCCCCGTTTGCATGAGTATTTACGGGATTTAAAGGAAAAAGCTTTTACTCCGCATAATGCTTTTTCAGTCGGAGAAACACCTGGCACAGGAATGGAAATGAGTAAGTTATTGACAGGTGATTATCGAAATGAGCTTGATTTAGTATTTTCATTTGACCATCTTGAGACACCGGGGCATACACGATTTGATGATTATCAGTATGACCTCAATTATTTAAAAAGATATATGATAGACTGGATGGAAAATTACGGTAATCATTGCCAGCCGTCATTGTTTTATGAGAACCATGATAATCCGCGTATGATTTCCAAGATAAATCCAGACTCACAATATCGTGGTGTCCTGGGCAAGTTACTAGCAGTAATGCAGCTTACCTTGCGTGGTACCCCATTTATTTATCAGGGGCAGGAACTTGGAATGGTGAATCAAAGATTTGAATCGATAGCCGAGCTTCGCGATGTGGAATCCCTTAATCTTTATGACGAACTATGCAAGACAATGAATAGGGAAGATGCTTTTCATAAGGTGTTAGCTGGGACAAGAGACCATGCCAGAACACCTATGCAATGGAATAATCAGCAATATGCAGGCTTTTCCGAACAAAAACCATGGATTATGATGGATGATGATTATAAGGAATGTAATGTTGAAGCGCAGTTAAAAAATGATAACTCTATCCTGCGTTTTTATCAGAACATGATTGCATTACGAAAGGTGCATTCTCTCATCTATTATGGTGACGTGATATTTACGAATCAGAATGTAAAAAATATATTTACTTATTACCGAAAGAATGATAGGGAAACAATATATATAGAAAATAATCTAAGTCAATACAACATCAAACGAAAAAAGGTAACAGAGGGAAAACGTCTACTTTCAAATTACTCTGATATATCACCCTCTATGCTGCGTCCCTACGAAACAGCTATATGGAAGATAAAGTAGAGGAATTAATCCGTCACAATGTTTTATTACGGGCAGTACAGGAAGCATTTTGGCATCCTATCATGAAAATGGTAGGATGCTTTTCTATTAGTATTCCAAAGAAACAAAAATGATTATAAGTTGCATAATCATATTGTTGATGTTTTATACTCTACTACTACTGAGTGCATAAAAAGTCGGACACAAAAATGATTATGGAGCTAATATATAGAGAGGGGATTAAAATGAATATTTTGATGATGATGAATGAGGTGATTGATTATGTAGAAGACCACATGGAGAGAATTTAAAATATGGATTCCGATTAGGATTAATTGGAAGAAAATGGGAGTCTTAGAAATTAGTCGAGGAGGAATGAAGATGAATAATATGAACAGAGAAGAACTTATATTTGAAAAGGAACATGATTTGTGGAAAGCTGCTAGTAATAGGAATGTTGCAGCATATAAAGAGCTGGTAGCTGATGATGCTATTATGATATGTGGCGGATATAGATGCCTTGGAGCTGAATATGCAGAATATATCAGGGATTTTGATATCAGTAAATATGAAATAAAAAATGAAGAGGTTATTTTTTCGAGCAAAGAGGCTGTTCAGATACATTATGTTATTGACGTAAAAACTGAATTACCGGAAACATCTGATCTAGGTGGAGTTTTTCACGTGATATCGCTTTGGAAAATGGAAAACAATCTATGGAAGCTTTATTTTAATATAGATTCAAGAATTATGACTGACAACAAATAAGCAAAAAAGCATTGTTTAATATTAAATTCGATGCGAAGTTCTGTAAAGAAATTTAGATTTAGAATAAGAATAAATAATGAGTTATTAATATAATGAGCAAGATAGTTGAAGATATGACCAGCCCTGACCTTCATGCATTATAAGCCATGTTAAGTGCCAGGAAAAGATCGAAGATAAACAATAAAGAGCCGATAAACTCGTGAGATAACTCACGGATAGTCGGTTTTTTTGTTGGGTATTTGTAAGTTTTAAACATTGATTTTGATTTTATTGACTAAGCGAATAAAAGTTTATTAACTAATTTTAATAGAGTTATGGAAGAATTTGGGGTATAATGACTTAAAACTAGTTTGATGTTGGTTTAAACTGGGGATAAATCAGGAGGCATTTTCATGTACGAATGTGCGCAAGCAGTATTTCGTGGACAAATCTGGACGGCTGCCCAACTGAAAAAGGAAGATGGAAACTATAATCAGGACTTACGTTTGTCCATGAAAAAGGAAAGCCAGGGGCATGCCTTTTACTGCCCGGAGTGTGGGGAAAATCTGATTCTTTGTGCTGGAAATATCAGAGAACCATATTTCAGACATTATGACGGTAGTGAGTGCACATTAGCTGAAAAAGATAAAGCTGAGAGATATTATACCATGATTGCCTGTATGGAAGAACTGGCGAAGAGAAGCTTTCCTCATGCAAAGATAACTCATTATGGGGCAATTTCAGAGAAAATGCGTTCCCAGCTTTTCATAGAAACAGAGGATGCAGTATATACGCTTAATTATGTATCTAGCAGTGTGAATCTGACATGGCTTCAGAAAAAAATGGAGATGCTGAATGAATGTGGAGTAGTACCCATCTGGTTTACCATACAGAAAGAGAATCCCAAGCAGACGCCTACCACTGTGGAGTATGCAATAAGCAATCTTCATCCAATTTTAAAAGCTATTATTCCCAAACAGAGATTGGTAGTATTGAAGGAGTATGATCAAACAGGAAACAGACTTCTTTTAAGTGAAACCTATTATCTGGATGATATGTTTCTGGGAGAAGATGGGGAGTTTATTTGTGATTTCAAGAAAAGAAAACTGAGAATATTAGAAAAAGAGAAAGAGCGGGAATGCATGGGGCGAAAAGTAGCAGATTTCTTCTTTGACCAGTTAGTCCAACAAACACATCCTGATATAGAGGGTGCGGTACTATACATGAGTGAATCGGCTACAGATGTTCCTCAAAATGCTATATATATGAGCAGTATAGAAGAATTCTGGGTTCCCTTAAGGTTAATGGGAGAGCCTGAAAATAGAAAAAAGGCAGCTGCAATCAGAAATGATTTTTTGTATTATGTGGATATGCAGATTGGGAAAGTTGGTCGCGAAAATAGTGATAAATGGATCACCATGACGTTAAGAATACTCAAACAAAAAAGACAATCCGATGAATGGATCAAAGCAGCAAGCAAGCATCTTAACAGGTAAACTCTAAAACACGAAGAGTATCACAATTAATTTTTAAGATCTACAGATGGGAGAAAGATATGGAAACGCAGAACAAAATTGCTATTCCTGCTATTTTGAAAGTAGGAAGCGGAACATTAGAAAAACCGGGGTGCTATCTAAAGAATTTGAATTTACAACAAGTAGTGATTTATTTTGGAAATGGTTTGATTGATCTATTTGGAATCAAAGTAATGGAATCCCTTAAGAAAGCTGATGTAACGGTTTTAGAATATAGGGAACTTGATTCCGTTGATATGAATGATATTATCACATTGGCTTTTGATCTTCCCAATCATGTACAGGCAGTAGTTTCCATTGGTGGCGGGAAAGTCATTGATGCAGGAAAGTACGCAGCTTTTTTAAAAAATCTACCTTTTATTAGTATCCCTACTTCCAGCTCCAGTGATGGGTTTGCAAGTGCCAGTGCTTCTTTGATCGTCAACGGGAAGAGAACTTCAGTTCCGGCAAGATCTCCGTATGGAATTATTGTAGATACCCAGGTTATCAGAACGGCTCCGGATAAATTTATTTATTCCGGTATCGGAGATATGGTTTCGAAAATCACGTCTTTATATGACTGGCTCTATGAAATGCAATGCGGATGTACAGTGATAAACGACTTTGCAGTTATGATAGCCAAGAAAGCAGTAAACAGCTTTGTCAGAACACCGTTTGATACCATAAAAGATGAATTATTTCTTAAAGAACTTTTAGACTCACTTGCCATGAGCGGAGTAGCCAATGAAATTGCCGGAAGCAGTGCTCCTACCAGTGGCAGTGAGCACTTAATCTCTCACGCATTGGATAAAATGCTTGTGGTTCCTGAGCTTCATGGTTTGCAGGTGGGTATCGCTACCTATATCATGAGTAAGGTTCAAGACCACAGATATGTGCGTATCAATACGGTTCTTAACAAGACCGGATTTTGGGATTATGCAAAAACAAGACAGATGCATCGTTCAGATTTTTATCAAGCAATTGATATGGCACCTTCCATCAAGCCATACAGACACACATATCTTCACGAAGAAAAATTCAGGGAGATGGCAAAAGAAGTGGTGGCAAAGGATCCGGTTTTACAGGACATTTTAACTGACTGATAAATGAATATGGAGGACTTATAGATACATAACAATAAAGGCACAAAGGATATTAGGTATCCTTTGTGCCTCATATATTTTGACGATTTAAGAGTTTTTCATCAGAATTTCTTCGATTACATCTGCCACATGCTCACATGCATCGGTACATTTTTCCAGATAGCTGTAAATTTCACGCCAAGCAACAACCTCAAGGGGATCTGTGTTGTCAGTGTGAAGTGCACGCATAGCAATGATAAAGAGCTTATCAGCATCTTCTTCCAACGTATTGATATTTATCAGTTTTTCATTCAGTGTCTTAGATCTCTTAAAGTCTGAAAACTCTGACAATGTGTCGACCAGCATCTGGCAACACTGAATAATCAAATCAATAAAGGGAATAGCATCTGGTCTGATGTGCTGTACATTATTTACATATATCATAAGGAGTACATCTTCAATACAGTCAGTTACGTCATCAATATTCTGGCTAAGCATCATGATATCTTCTCGCTCAATGGGAGTGATAAATGCTTTAACCAAAGATGCTTTCATTACATGCTTCTTTTCGTCAGCCGAATGCTCAATATGATGAAGACTATCCAACTGTTCTCTAATCTTTTCAGGATTAAATTCTACAAGAGATTCTCTTAACATTTTAGCAGCTTGAAAAGAGAAGTCTGCACATTCAACAAAATTACGAAAGAAAAAATCATCATTTTTTTTAGCCATATTTTACCTCACCTTATTATAGAATATATTAAAATATTATTTAAAAAATCAATATAAACAATTTAGCCATACAAAAGCCTATAAGACCACATCCGGGGAATGTCAGAATCCATGTCATAACCATTTCCTTCACTACAGAAAAATTTATGGAAGATAATCGTTTGACTGCTCCTACACCCATTATGGCAGTAGTCTTTGTATGAGTCGTACTCACGGGAATTCCAAACAGAGAACAAAGGAGGAGACAAGAAGCTGAAGCGATATCTGCTGAAAATCCCTGATACTTTTCCAGACGAACCATGTCCATACCTACTGATTTAATGATTTTTTTACCGCCAATTGAGGTACCAAGTCCCATTACAATGGAACATAATAACATCATCCAAACTGGATGTCCGATACCACTTGTATTATCAGATCCATTTACCAGCATCAATCCCAAAACCAGAACACCCATAAATTTCTGACCATCCTGTGCTCCATGCATAAAAGACATGGCAGCCCCGCCAAAAATTTGTCCGTATCGGAAAAATCTGTCTGTTTTTCTGCGATCACATCTTTTAAAAATGAATTTGGTCAATTTGCAAAACAGAAAACCTGTAAAGAAACCAAGGAAAGTACAAAGTACTAAGCCATATAGAACCTTCAGCCATTCACTTCCGTTTATGCCTGAAAAATCTCCCTGAAGAGCTATGGCAGCTCCTGAAAGACCAGCTATCAGTGCATGACTCTCGCTAGTAGGAATACCAAAATACCAAGCAGCAACGGCCCATATGACGATAGCAAACAAAGCGGCGCATAAGGCGATAAGTGCTTCTTGATTATCTCCATCAAAATTAACCATGTTTGTTATAGTCGTTGCAACAGTGGAATTAATCATTGTCATGATGAAGACACCGAAAAAGTTAAAAATAGCGGACATGATAATAGCTGCCCTCACTGACATTGAACGTGTAGATACACAGGTAGCAATGGCATTTGGGGCATCAGTCCATCCGTTTACAAGTATAACACCAAGGGTAAGAATTACCGTAATAGCCAAAACCGGATTTTGAAAAACTTGCTGCAAAAAAGTAGTAAATGAAATGTCCATGCTTTTCTCCCTTGTGTAAAAATGTGTTAAAACCCAAAGTTATGCAATTATATGCAACATTTATATTATATGCACTGTGGTATGAGTATGGAAGTTAAGAAAACGTTAAGAAAAAAATGCTTTTAATGGAACCAATATAATGATAGAATAAAAAACAACAAAATTAATCATAGAGGAGGACATTACATGCATTCACCCCTGGAGATTGCTCTAAGTTACATTGAGATAGGTATACATAAGGTAAGGCTTTCGGCATTAAAGATGCTGGGACTGGGGATACTTGCAGGCATGTTTATCGGATTTGCAGGCGCAGCTTCTACGATAGGAACAGTTACCATTGAAAATCCTTCTGCAGCCCGGCTGATTAGTGCATTCCTTTTCCCGGCAGGAATGGCTATGGTTTTGGTTGCAGGTAGTGAGCTATTTACGGGGAATAATCTAATCATGATGGCTTATCTGGAGAAGAAGATAAAGCTGAAAGAGATGTTAAAGAACTGGCTATTCGTTTTTTTGGGTAACTTTATAGGAGCTACTTTTATTGCATCTTTGGTAGTATATAGTCATACACCTGATCTTTATCAGGGAGCACTAGCAAAAAGCATGGTTGTCATGACTGAAGATAAGTTGGGTATGTCATTTGCAGATGCATTCATCAGAGGAGTATTATGTAATATTTTGGTATGTATTGCTATTTGGGCATCTTTTGCAGCCAAGTCGGTTTCGGGGAAGCTTTTGATGAGCTTCTGGCCGGTAATGCTGTTTGTTTTATGCGGTTTTGAACATAGTATAGCGGATATCTATTTTTGCATGGCAGGTATTTTCACGACTTGGGAGTACCAAATTGCAGCGGAGGGTCTCACTGTTGGAAGGTTTCTTGTTTATAATCTTCTTCCTGTAACTTTGGGAAATATTCTGGGTGGTGCGGGAATCATTGGGGTAGGATACTGGGCAGTATATTTACATCGAACACCAGGTTTCAGTATGCCAATAGAAGTGGAACAGAAGGAAATTGATATTGCGGAAGAATATTAGATAAAGTAGACCAAAAAGCAAGAGATGAGGGCAATATGTAAAAAACAACCGCTAACTCTATTGATATAGAGAATGCGGTTGTTTTATTTTATTAGTTTATTTCCTCATGGAAGAACGTTTTCTTAATGTGGGTTCCAGAATTTTTTTACGAATTCGAAGAGATTTAGGGGTTACTTCCAAGAGTTCATCAGTATCAATAAAATCCAGACATTGTTCCAGACTCATGTTTTTAGTCGGAACCAGACGAAGCGCTTCGTCTGCATTGGAGGAACGGGTGTTTGTCATCTGTTTCTTTTTACAAACATTGACCTCAATATCTTC
This sequence comes from Lachnospiraceae bacterium, assembly GCA_035271185.1. Lineage (GTDB taxonomy): Bacteria > Bacillota > Clostridia > Lachnospirales > Lachnospiraceae > Acetatifactor. The sequence continues at coordinate 12,319 of DATERV010000006.1, forward strand.
TCCACGACCATTGGAACCTATTACCATACCGGAATAAACTTTTACACCGGGACCGATAAATAGAAGTCCACGTTCCTGCGCATTGAACAGACCATAAGTAATAGAGTCACCACTTTCAAATGCGATCAGTGATCCTTGCGTTCTGTACTGAATATCACCCTTATATGAACCATAACCGTCAAACACAGAATTCATAATACCATTTCCCTTGGTATCTGTCATAAAGTCACCACGATAACCAATCAGTCCCCTGGAAGGGATGGAGAATTCTAGTCTTGTATAACCACCGGAAACATTGCCCATACTTCTCAGTTCCCCTTTTCGCTGACTCAGCTTATCAATAACGACTCCTGCAAATTCATCAGGCACATCCACATAGGTCAGTTCCATGGGTTCTAACTTTTTCCCGTGTTCGTCTGTTTGATATAAAACTTCTGCTTTGCTTACGGAAAACTCAAATCCTTCACGACGCATATTTTCAATTAGTACAGAAAGATGCAATTCACCACGACCGGATACTTTAAAACAATCTGCTGATTCTGTTTCTTCCACACGGAGAGACACATCTGTGTTCAACTCTCTGAAAAGCCGGTCTCTGATGTGGCGGCTGGTTATAAATTTACCTTCCTGTCCGGCTAAAGGAGAATCATTTACCATAAAATGCATAGCAATGGTAGGTTCGCTTATTTTTTGGAAGAGAATTGGAGATATATTATCAGGAGAACAGATTGTATCGCCAATATGAATGTCTGTAATTCCCGAAATAGCGACGATGGAACCGATTCCTGCTTCCTTAACATCCATTTTATTCAATCCATCAAATTCATAAAGTTTACTGATTTTTACACGTTTTTGCTTGGATGGATCATGTGCATTGCACAGAATAACATCCTGGTTCACTGCTATACGTCCATTATCAACCTTACCTACTCCAATACGACCTACATACTCATTGTAGTCAATGGTACTGATGAGAATTTGGGTGCCTGCATCAGGATCACCAACAGGCGCAGGAATATAGCTTAAAATGGTATCGAACAGAGGCTTCATGTCTTTATTTTTTACAGTTAGATTGGTAGTTGCACTACCTGTTTTGGCAGAAGCAAATACGAAGGGACAGTCCAGCTGAACATCATCTGCATCCAGATCCAAAAACAATTCTAAAACCTCATCCACAACCTGCAGTGGTCTGGCCTCCGGTCTGTCAATCTTGTTGACACAGACAATGACTGGCAATTTCATTTCAAGAGCTTTTCTTAGAACAAACTTTGTCTGAGGCATAGGGCCTTCAAAAGCATCTACAACCAGAACAACGCCATTTACCATCTTTAAAACTCGTTCCACTTCACCGCTAAAATCAGCATGCCCTGGGGTATCAATTATATTAATTTTGATATTATTATAAGTTACTGCAGTATTTTTTGAAAGAATGGTAATACCACGTTCTCTTTCAATATCATTAGAATCCATAACACGATTAGCAACTTCTTGATTATCACGGAAAACACCACTCTGTTTCAAAAGTTCATCTACCAAAGTGGTTTTGCCATGGTCAACATGCGCGATTATCGCTACATTTCTTACATCTTCTCTTTTTTGTCTCATTAATGCTCCCATCTGTGTGCAATATTGCACGTATCAAAATCAAAGGAAATGAATAACTCTCATTTTTTCCTGTTAAGAAGAATATTACCACATGTACAATACTCTCAAAACTCAAATATTATAGCACTATTTGTCGCAAGGTGCAAGAATAAAAGCTGTAAGTGTGTGGTTTGTCGCAACGTGCGATGGTTAAAAGTGTTACGCATTGGACATTTGGAGTATATATATTAGTAAAATACAGGCAAATTGCCAGAAAAATTCTTAGTGTAAGAAAGGGAGAACAATTATGACGGATAAGGTTATTGAAAACAATCAAGTAACAATTATGGGGGAGATCGTAAGTAATTTTACTTATAGTCATGAAATTTTCGGGGAAGGCTTTTACATGGTAGATGTAAGAGTACAGCGTTTGAGTGACTCGTTTGATATTATTCCTATGATGGTGTCCGAACGTCTGATAGACGTTACAGCAGATTATAGTGGATATTATGTAGAAGTAAACGGACAATTCCGCTCCTATAACAGGCACGAGGAAAGAAAGAACAGACTTGTGTTATCAGTTTTTGCCAGAGAAATCTCTTTCATGGAGGAGATCGAAGAGAACGCAAAAACAAATCAGATTTATCTGGATGGTTATATCTGTAAAGCTCCCATATATAGAAAAACACCATTAGGCAGAGAAATTGCTGATCTGCTGCTGGCTGTTAATCGTCCATATGGTAAATCCGATTATATCCCTTGTATCTGTTGGGGAAGAAATGCCAGGTTTGCAAGCACATTTGAAGTGGGAGAAAAATGTGGCGTATGGGGACGTATTCAAAGTAGAGAATACATGAAAAAGGTTGAAGAAGAACAGGTAGAAAAGAGAGTTGCATATGAAGTGTCAGTAAGCAAGCTGGAAGTCATAAGAGAAAGCGAGTGACGCTTTTTGATTGTCAAGTGTCGGATATTGTGTTATGATGCAGCATGTTACTAATTTTGAAGCTGGTACATAGGAGCGTGTTGTATGAAAAATGGCATGATTCATATTTATACCGGGGACGGCAGGGGAAAGTCTCCTGCTGCAATTGGCAGAGCTGTGCAAGCGGCTGCCAAAGATGAACAGGTAGTAATCATCCAGTTTTTAAAGGGAAAAGGATTGGATGACTCTCAGTTTGTGAGAAAGATGGAACCGGAAATAAAATTATTTCGATTTGAAAAATCGGATGAAAATTTTGAAGAGTTGCCGGACGCAAAAAAGACAGAAGAAATGATGAATATCAGAAATGGTATCAGTTATGCAAAAAAAGTTCTTTCCACAGGTGAATGCAATTTGTTGATTCTTGATGAAGTACTGGGTCTTTTGGATAAGAATATTATTGAAGTAGAGGATCTTAAAAATCTGCTTTCACAAAGAGGGGAAACTGATATTATTCTCACCGGCATTACATTGAAAGATGAAGTTTGTATGTTGGCGGATCAAGTATCAAAAATCGATACGCTTAAATTTAAAACATATAGTGTATAAAAG
>DATERV010000007.1:0-8482 GCA_035271185.1 Lachnospiraceae bacterium
GACACTTATGATCGCAGAATCAAGACCCGATGAAAAGGATATTATGGTTTCGCTTGTAATGAATATTTTAGCAATATAATTTATGAATACAGTAGAGCGATTTGGATTGGAGTAATGCTGATGAGAAGAGATGATTTACGACAGATAGCAAAAGAAACTGTAAGTGCAATTGAAATGGGTACTTATCATGATTACAATGGAATAATTTGTGAGCTTCCTTCCTGGGATTTTTCGGCAGTTGAGATTTTCTCACCGGAGGCACTTGATGCAATTGAACATGATGAAGATGATTTTTTTGAAAGGTCCTTTTATGGAAGTGGTGGAGCTCATTTTTATCTTGTCGATTCCGATTCATAAGAGGCAGCAAAAGGATTTGATAGAGTCCTGGTAATGAATTTTGCGAATGCACACACTCCCGGCGGAGGGTTCTTGAATGGATCAAGAGCGCAGGAAGAATCCCTCTGTAGATGTAGCACATTATATGCATCCATATCTAGGGAAACACTGAGTTAGAGTATAATTATTATTGGCAAGATTAGTAAAAAAATAAGGGAAGAAGGATAAACCCTCTTCCCAATCACACAGTTTTTCATTATGATATTAATTGTGAAGTCAATATCAAAGGAGACTGTATGATGAATACTATTGTAAATGAAAAACTGATATCATTCAAGGAATTAGAGATAAAAATATTTGACTATATTTGTGAACTTGGAAGAGAAATGACACAGATTATGCTAGAGCGTTATGATGTAGAATTACGTGAAGGCAGAAACAAGAAGGAATATCGTTGCAAGGGAACTAGAAATACAACAATAAAGACTGTGTATGGAGAAGTTGAATACTCCAGAAATATTTACCAGACGGTCACAGATGATGGGAAGAAAGCTTTCATATATCTACTAGATGAGGCTCTGGCAATGGATAAGATAGGTATGATATCTACCAATCTGGCTGAAAAGATAGCTGATACAGTTACAGAGGCACCATACCGTGCAACAGCTGAAATGATTAGTAGTACTTGTGGACAAAGCATTAGTCATGGTGGAGTGTGGAATCTTATTCAGAAACTGGGCGACCGTATTTCAGAAGAAGAAAAAGCAATAGTAAATGAAATGGAACAGGATCAGGCAAAAGGAACCAAGGAAATCCCTGTATTGTTTGAAGAGATGGATGGAGTTTGGTTACGAATGCAAGGGAAAGATCATAAACGAATGAAGAAGCAGGAAATGAAAGTCTCGGTTATGTATGAAGGATGGGAAAAAGATGGAAAAAACAATAGTCGATTATCTAACAAAACACTATTGGCAGGAATGGAAAAAAGTGATGTTTTTCATCAAAAAAGAGAAGCTCAAATACATCTAAAATATAACGCGGATGAAATAAAACAAAGGATTTTAAATGGAGATGGTGGAAGTTGGATTAAAGATCCGTATGACCCAGATACTATATTTCAATTAGATCGGTTTCATATCTATCAGGAAATAAAACGAAAAATCAAAGATAAAGACGCTGAAAAACGAATAGTGGAATTAATCGACCAAAAGAAGATGGATGAAATGCTAGAGTTCATTCAGATTTATGCAGATAGCGTTGAAACCAATGATGAAGCAGATAAAGCAAGTAGCAATGCCAGAAAGCTCTATGAATATTTAAATAATAACAAAGATGGGCTTTTGCCATATACGGAACGAGGAATCGTAATTCCAGAACCACCAGCAAATATAGTATATAAAGGGATGGGTGTACAGGAAAATCAAAACTGCACCACCATAACCTTAAGGATGAAGCACAGAAGAATGCGCTGGTCTCCAAGTGGCGCAAATAGTATGGCAAAGGTATTGTATACAAAAGAAAACAGAGAATTAAGTAGAACAATAGAACGATATACAGATGGACTGATTTTTGCAGTTCAGATGCAGGAAGTAATAAAGTGCCTAAGTGCAGCAAAGGCACCAAAGAAAGATGGAAAAGGCAATCCATACATTGAGAGGATTAGTTGCCATATGCCATTGCTTGAAGGAATACAGACTGCGTCAAGGAAAGTAATGAAAAGAGCTTTTTGTTATTGATAGAAAAATGCAAGTAAAGGTTTATTTGGCGAACCTAAAATTAAATAGAATATATCATTTTGAAAAACAAAAAATAATTGCCAACGATTACTTGACACAAACTTAAATCTAAAATAGATGGAAATTCATAAAAAAATATGTTATAATTTTGCATGTAAAAGAACCATCTATTTTCATTCAAAAAAGGAGGTGGACATATATGGATAAGTATGTATGTGTATGCGGTTATGTTTATGACCCAGCGGTAGGAGATCCTGATCAGGGAATCGCACCGGGAACACCATTTGAAGCAATTCCCGAGGATTGGGTCTGTCCGTTATGCGGATTAGGGAAGGATATGTTTCAGAAAGAATAAAATTAAAAAGGAGATTAATAATGTATTGTTACATTTGTGGAGCAGAAATAAAAGAAGTATTGGTATGTGATGTTGTTTTGATTGATGGAAAGTATCATTATGAAGAGGTAGTTACGCCTTTATTATTTAGTGAAGAATTTAATATTAGAAAAGGAAAGATTTTTGATTATGATTTCTTCAAAAAGACAGTTGCTAAAAAGCATCTTTGTAACCCAGAAGATGTGAAGTCTAAGTATATTGATGGAATTGAGATTCCAATTGCAGTTTATGATAAACTAAATAAGAGGGACAAGGATATGGGATGTCGCTGTCCTATTTGCGAAGATTTCATGTAAAGAGCTGACAGATAGATTGTCACAAGTTATTGAAAAACTATATTTTGATATTCATTTATTAAAAGAATCCTCCTTTGTTGTATTAATATGGTCTTTGTACCACATGATATACGTAGGGGGATTTATTTTAAACTAAAATGCTGGTATTTTTTGGAATCCACCAAAAACATATTGATTATATGGAGGTAAGGTATGAAAAGACAAACGAAAACAATGGATGGAAACGAGGCAGCTGCTCATGTTTCCTATGCTTATTCTGAGGTAGCGGCAATTTATCCAATTACTCCTTCTTCTCCGATGGCTGCACATATTGATGAATGGTCAGCAGAAGGAAGAAAGAATATATTTGGGCAAAAAGTACGTCTATCTGAAATGCAGTCCGAAGTGGGTGCTGCGGGTGCCGTTCATGGTTCTCTTGCTGCAGGCGCACTTACAACCACATTTACGGCTTCACAGGGACTGCTTCTTATGATTCCCAACATGTATAAAATGGCGGGTGAATTACTTCCGGCAGTGCTGAATGTATCCGCTAGAACGATTGCGACACATGCACTTTCTATTTTTGGTGATCAGCAGGATATTTATGCCTGCAGGCAGACAGGTTTTGCGATGCTTTGTTCTTCCAGTGTGCAGGAAGTAATGGATTTAACACCAGTTTCTCACTGCGCAGCAATGAAAGGAAGAGTACCATTTGTTAACTTCTTTGATGGATTTAGGACCTCTCACGAATATCAGAAAATTGAAGTTTGGGATTATGAAGATCTGAAAAATATGATGGATATGGAGGCGGTAAAGTCATTCCGCGAGCGTGCTTTGAATCCGGAGCATCCATGCGAACGAGGCAGCGTGCAGCAACCAGATATTTTCTTCCAGGCGAGAGAGGCTTCTAATCGATATTATGATGAACTTCCAGCGGTGGTAGAAGAATATATGAATCAGGTAAATCAAAAGATTGGAACCAACTACGGCCTGTTTAATTATTATGGTGCAAAGGATGCAGAAAAAATCATAGTTGCTATGGGATCCGTATGTGAGACGATTGAAGAGACCGTTGATTACCTGATGAATAGAGGAGAAAAAGTTGGATTAGTCAAGGTCCGTTTATATCGCCCGTTCTCGATTAAGCATTTACTTTCGGTAATCCCTGAGTCAGTAAAGGAAATTGCAGTTCTAGACAAGACTAAGGAGCCAGGATCGGTAGGGGAACCTCTTTTTCTTGATGTTTTGGCAGCATTGCAGGATAGTAAATTTGAAAATATTAAGATATATTCCGGACGATATGGAATCAGTTCTAAGGATACAACACCGGGTCAGATTCTTGCAGTTTTTAGGAACAGCGAAAAGAAGCGTTTTACCATTGGTATTAAGGATGATGTGACCCATCTTTCTCTGTCGATTGATGAGGAACCATATACTGCTCCGAAGAACATGATCAGTTGTAAGTTCTGGGGGATAGGAGCAGATGGAACGGTTGGAGCAAACAAAAACACGGTTAAGATTATCGGAGATAATACGGATCTATATGCACAGGCTTATTTTGCCTATGACTCCAAGAAATCGGGTGGTGTTACAATTTCTCATTTACGTTTTGGAAAAGAAAAGATCCGTTCCACTTACCTGATTCAAAAAGCTGATTTTGTCGCTTGTCATAATCCAGTTTATATTCATAAATATAATATGGTACAGGATATAAAGGATGGAGGAACCTTTTTACTGAATTGTCTTTGGGAATGGGAGGAATTAGAGCAGAATTTACCGGGTCAAGTGAAGAGATATATCGCAGAGCATAAAATACATTTTTATACCATTAATGGGATCAAGATTGGGAAAGAAGTTGGACTTGGAGGACGTATAAATACGATCCTGCAGGCAGCTTTCTTTAAGCTTTCAAAAGTAATTCCCGTAGAAGAAGCAATTGAATATATGAAAGTAGCTGCAGAAAAGACTTATGAACGAAAGGGTACCGATATTGTCAAAATGAATTTCGAGGCAATAGACAGAGGTATTAGTGGTATTGTTGAAATTAATGTACCTGAAAGTTGGAAAGATTGTGAGGAAGAAGATCTGCTGCCCCCAGTTTCGGAACAGAATCGTGATGGAAGAAACAAGAATAAAGAGAGCCTTGTTGAATTTGCCAATCAGATTCAGATTCCTATTACCACTCATGAAGGGAATAGTTTAGAAGTTTCAAAATTTGTTAAATATGTAGATGGAACGACTCCTTCTGGAACTTCAGCATTTGAGCGCAGAACGGTGGCAGTGGATGTTCCTGTATGGATACCTGAAAACTGTATACAGTGTAACCAATGTGCGTTCGTCTGTCCCCATGCAATTATCCGTCCCATTGTATTAACAGAAGAAGAAAAAGAATTGGCACCAAAAGGTACTGTTACAACACCGATGATGGGGGTCCCTAATCTTTCCTTCGGAACCATTGTTTCGACAGAAGACTGCATGGGCTGTGGCTGTTGTGCAAATGTCTGTCCTGGAAAACAGGGAAAGAAGGCCTTGGTTATGACACCACACGAACAGGTTGACAAAGGCCAGCAAGAAGCATTCGACTGGTGTAAAACCTTGCCTGAAAAGCCAGAGCTCTTTGAAAAGTTTAAATTAGAAACAGTAAAAGGAAGTCAATTTAAGAGACCATTGTTAGAGTTTTCAGGTGCTTGTGCCGGATGCGGGGAAACACCCTATGCAAAATTAGCAACTCAGCTATTTGGCGACAGGATGCTGATTGCAAATGCGACAGGTTGCTCTTCTATCTGGGGAAATTCTTCACCTTCCACCCCATATACCGTAAATGAAGCAGGAAGAGGTCCAGCTTGGTCAAACTCCCTCTTTGAGGACAATGCAGAATTTGGCTATGGTATGAAAATTGCACAGGATTTACGTAGAGAAAATATTCGGGTAAGAGTAGAAGAACTTGCTAAGAAAACAGAAAATGAGGGAATCAGACAGGCATGTGTAAATTATCTGGATACCTTCCATATTGGAAAGGAAAATATGGCAGCTACCGATACGCTTGTCAGGTTGCTTCGGGAAATGAAAACAGGAACAGATGAGTTACTGGTTGATGAAATTTTGATAGAGAAAGATATTCTCTCAAAAAAATCCCATTGGATAATAGGTGGTGACGGCTGGGCATATGATATCGGATTTTCTGGATTGGATCATGTATTTGCATCAGGAGAGGATGTCAATATATTGGTATTAGATACTGAGGTGTATTCCAACACAGGTGGACAGGCATCGAAATCAACGCAGACAGGAGCAACGGCCGAATTTGCAATTAGTGGGAAAGCGGGCAAAAAGAAAAGTCTTGCAGATATTGCCATGACTTATGAAGATGTTTACGTGGCACAGGTTTCTATGGGAGCAAATTATCTCCAGTGTGTCAAGGCGTTCAGTGAGGCAGAAAGCTATCACGGTACTTCCATTATTATTGCATATTCTCCATGTATTCTCCACGGTATTTCAGGCGGAATGACTCATTCGCAGGCAGAGGAGAGAAGAGCAGTAGAGTGTGGATATTGGAATCTATTCCGGTTTGATCCAAGAGTAAAGGAACAGGGCAAAAATCCATTTGTGCTGGATTCTCAGGAACCAAAACTAGATTATAAAGAGTTCCTAACAGGGGAAGTTCGATTCCATGCACTGGCACGTTCAAATCCAAAACGTGCCGAGGAGCTTTTTGAGGAATCAGAGAAAAATGCAAATAAGCGCTATGAACACTTAAAGAAACTTGCAACTATGGACTAGGAGGAAAAACATGTACTGTACGAGAAAGGTAAAAGAAGACCTCATATGGGTAGGAGGGAATGATCGAAGACTGTCCCTCTTTGAAGGAGTATACTCAGTGCCACACGGGGTTTCCTATAATTCCTATTTGCTTTTGGATGATAAAACGGTTCTTTTTGATACGGTGGACAAGGCAGTAGGAAAGATTTTTTTTGAAAATCTGGAACATGAATTAAATGGAAAGAAACTGGATTATGTTGTAATCCAACATATGGAGCCGGATCATTCGGCAACTCTTTGTGAATTACTTTTACGTTATAAAGACGTACGGGTAGTTTGCAATACAAAGACACAGACAATGATTAAGAATTTTTTTGACATGGAGTCTTCCATCCATTTGGTTAAGGAGCAGGATAGCTTGAATACTGGAAAGCATACCCTTCGTTTTTATATGGCTCCTATGGTTCATTGGCCAGAGGTAATGGTTACTTATGATGAAACAGAGGGGACTCTATTCTCAGCAGATGCTTTTGGAACCTTTGGAGCATTGAATGGGGCACTATTTGCAGATGAAGTGGATTTTGAACAGGATTATCTAAGCGAAGCACGGCGATATTATACAAATATTATAGGCAAGTATGGAGTGCAAGTGCAGGCACTACTGAAAAAAATGGAAGCGCTGAATATCAAAATGATTTGTCCGCTTCATGGATTTGTATGGAGAAGTAATTTAGAGTTCTATATAAAGAAGTACAAAAAATGGAGTAGCTTTATTCCAGAAGAAACCTGTGTACTGATTCCGTATGCATCCATATATGGAAATACGGAAAATATAGCGGATATTGTATCCTGCAGACTGCAGGAACGTGGAATCAAAACAGTCATGTTTGATGTATCGGTGATTCCGGCTTCTGAAATTATTTCTGCTGCATTCCGATACAGTCATATCATTTTTGCATCAGCAACATATAATGCAGGCATTTTCGTGAGTATGGAGGAGCTGATTCGGGATTTGAAGTCACATAATATACAAAACCGGACCATTGCATTTATCCAGAACGGATCTTGGGCACCTGCAAGCGGAAAGCTCATGAAGGAAATCCTTACCGACTGTAAGAATATGACTTTCATTGAAGAAACCATTACCGTTCAGTCCTCTGTCAAAGAGGAGCAGGAGACAGAAATAGAGGCTTTTGTAAATGCAGTAGCTACTACGATTAATATCCCATAGCATTTTTTACAATTAACATTTGTTCTGTCGATGTTAGCTTTTCCAGAAGTGTAAAAGCTACATCGGCAGCTGTTTCAGGACAATAAGAAGTAATCAAATTGTCATCAACTACAATTCTTTCATTAACCACTTTGGCACCGTATTCGGACAATTGTCTTTGACGGATGCCATCCCCTAAGTGATAGGTTGTGGCTTTTCTTCCTTTTAAAATACCGCTTTTTCCTAGAGGTAGAGCTGCTACACAGACAGAGGCGATTATTTTGTTTTTTGCATGGAATCCACGAATTAATTCTAAAAACTTTTCATCGTAGGCGTCTTCATAAAAGCCAAATTCTTCAAATCCACCAGGTATAGCTAATGCATCATACTCATCAATATTGATTTCATGAATCAACTTATCGACAAGGATAGGAACATGAAAGGTACTAGTTACTTGTTTTTTAAATCCACAGGTATCCAAAGCAACATCATAACCATAGTCATGTCTTGCCCATCCCAGTACATCTACAAATACACTAAATTCCATGGTTTCAAATCCTCTTGCTAAAAATAATAAAGTTTTCATAATAATCTCTCTTTTAATAAAGAGCTAATAAAGTTGAATTATCATAATGACTTCAATATTTGTACGCAGCTATTACATCATAAGGATAAGTGGATCTCACAAAATCTGAAAGCATTTATGAATTTGACAAAAGTGATATACTGTTAATAACTTATCTAAAGGATTATTACGAGCGACATATGAAGG
>DATERV010000008.1:0-3520 GCA_035271185.1 Lachnospiraceae bacterium
TTGAGTTGTCAATGGGACCATGTGAACCGGCGTTGATTTTTTGCCATTGGCAGAACAATATTCCCAGCTGAATTCAGAAATCTCTGACCGCCAAGGCTCGATATATTTGTCCAAGCCTATCGTATAGTCATCAAACTCGTAGGCCTGAACGCCTCCATGGAACATGATGATGTCAGGTCCGCTTCCCGCTTGGACGGCGGCCCTTACCAACTGGTAATAATTGTCGTTCGCCTGGCCAACATGATTGATCTTGATGCCTGGATTCTGTTTCATGATCAGATCATCAATCTTTATCATGGCAGGTTGGACACCCTCAACATCCCCATACTTGAAGTCCCAGATTGTGATTTCAGTAGTACCTTTTGCCTTAGAAGCTCCATCTTCTGTGTTTCCTTTTGCCCATGCCACCATAGTCAAGGACAGTAGAAAAACAACGAAAACAACTTTGATTCGAACCTTCATACATTCCTCCTATTATATGCCAATTTTAAGGTTGGCTAATACGCAATGCAAATCTAGAAAACCGTTCGGCATGTCATGTGTGAGCTACTTGGTACATCAACCTTCCAATGTTATTGGTCTTTGCATCAGATGCAATTCCGGCTTGTTCTAGTATGAGGTCATGAAAAATCCTAAGAGTGGTCCTATAACTGTATAAGCGCTAAACCGAAAATTATAAAATTTAATTTAACCGCTTAAACTATAATAAGACTGGCTTCCTGTATTTGTCAAGAAGAATAAATGTGTTCGCTTCAGAAGGTCGCTTCAGAAGGGTCGCTTCAGAAGAATTGGAGCGTAAGATTGCATATCCCGAGAAAAACCAGCGTAGGAAGGCAAGTCTAATTAGAAAAGAATGGCTTGGGACCCAATAAAAAACATACCCATTTCACCAGTGGGATATTTGTGGTATTCATTTTCACTGCTCAGGATTAAACGAGCACCAGAACATCTCCAGTCAAAATCCTTTGGCTTTGGAGTTGGGCAAGAAGTGTAGGGGGCCATTGCCATTGGGCAGAAAGCGAGGGTGGGGGTAGTTTTCTGAATTCTGGGATGATTGACTCAACAAGACCGATTACCTGTAAACAGCCACCCTTGTGTTGAATCATATGGGTTTCTCGGCAGGTTCAGAATCTTGCTGAATAACTTTATAAAGAAGATTGGACAGATAGTAAGGAATTGATGCACTTTTCAATGCCTTACGTACTTTCCCTTTCAACCAAATGAGTCTGGATAATTGTATGTGAAGGTTGAATTCGCTTTTTTTCTATTACATCGACCAACAGTTCAGCAGCCTTGGACCCTATCTCGTAAGAGTTCATATCCAGACTCGTGATTGAAGGGGCATGAATTCGGGTGATCATAGTATTTCCTGCACTGATTACTGCAACTTTTCCAGGAACATGAATGTTCTTTTCCTTTAAAGCGCGTAAAACACCCACTGCTATTGTGTCGTTAAAGGTAATGACGGCAGTGAAATCAGAAATTTTCTCTATCGTCTGCTTAAAAACCCTGTATCCTTCCTCTTCCAGCATTTGAACGTTTAGTATCCAATCGTTGCTATAGTTCAATCCATTATCATGATATGCCATCGCATACCCGGCTTCTCTTTTCTCGCTCTGGGTATATTTTGCAGATCCATTCATCAGGATAATTTTTCTGTGCCCTTTTTTAATTAGATAATTTACAGCCGCATAATACCCAGCTGTTAAGTCCGCATCTACATAAAAGGAATTCTCGCGGTCATCAGGAGTCCCTATGACTACATAAGGAATCTTACATTGTATGATATGTTGTATGTATACATCATTAATCCGAGGGTTCATGATTAAAGCGCCATCTATTGGCTGGGTAAGGTTCAGATCTGGATGATCCTTATTGTTTTCATCCAAATAATCAGCATACAAATGAATCTGATATTTCTTCTCATGGAGAACATCGAGGATTCCTGCAAGAATATTATTGAAAAAGTAATCTTCACGAATATTTTGAGTCGGTGAGGCATATAGACCCACCGTCCATGTTTTACTACTGGCAAGATTTCTAGCAGTAATGTTTGGTCGGTAATCTAATTCCTCAACAGCTTTCAGTATCTTGTCTGTAACCTCTTGGCTGATTTTTCTTTTGCCTGAAAGCGCATATGATACCGTTGCCGCAGACACACCTACTCTATTTGCTACAGTCTCAATTGTTACTTTCGGCATATATTCCTTAAAACCTTTTGTTAAACGCTTAAATGAGTCTATGATTAAACACTAATTTCGTCAACACTTTTTCTTTCTGAAATATTATAGCTAAGAAACAACGCTGTCCTCAGGCAGGCTGAGATATGCTTATACGCTGACTAGCAAAAAGCCATGCATATTGCCATGTGTCAAAAAAGAGGTGGTTTCACATTACGTATAGATTTGGAAACAATAATCGCAAGTAACGGATAGCTATGGAATTTGCTTCTTTGTATGGGGCATTTTTTCCTACAATTTTCAGAAATTATATTTGCCTTTACCATAGGCTATTACTCTTGACAGTACAGGATAATCTATCTATGTGTATATATGAACAAATGCTCACATGAAAATGTGTCTATATATCTAAAAGGGGGTGGAAAACAATGGCTGAAATACATAATGCAGACATAAGAGAGTGTATAACGCAGGCATTTGCATGCATACAGACGAACAGGACCAAGAGTCAGGTTTTCAGTCCTTCCTCCATTGAGGGAGTGTTATTGGAGAAGTAGGAAGGAAGGCATTAAACTAATCCGTTCAAAGTTTGAAAAGAAAGGGTAACGGTTTCTGGCGTGTTAACGCTTAAATTATGGCAATAACCATACAAATCAAGAACGGCAAACTCGAAGTAATTTCTTGCATATAAGATTTGTCGTCGTTACGTGTATTCTATGAATGGTTCAACGCAAATGATTTGATGCTCCATGCTAACAATATATTTGCCTGTAGGCCGTCCACATAAAGAATAGCATACCATAGCCTTAAACCCACAGGTATGCCGGCAGGAGGGGCCTGATCTGTATTATTATTCTTGTAAATCTTTGTATCGTGAGTGTATAATGAGTTAACGTACACGCAAAAGGATGCTGCCAATGATTCATGATAAAAAGCATATCAGTAAGCAATTCCGTATCCTCATTTTTACCATAATCGCCTGTTGTCTTGTTGGATGCAGCGCTCAAAAAAGTAATCGCTCTCAAAGTGAAGATGACGGTATCATTGTAGGTTTTTCGCAGATTGGTGCTGAAAGTGCCTGGAGAAACTGTAACACCCGCTCAGTTCAGGATGCCGCAGCTGAACAGGGGGTGCAGCTGGTGTATGCCAATGCCGAACAGAAACAGGAGAATCAGATAAAAGCATTACGCTCCTTTATTGCTTATCAAGTTGATGTGATAGTCTTTATACCGATAGTCACTGATGGCTGGGATAATGTATTGCAGGAAGCCCGGGATGCCGGAATTCCTGTTCTTGTTACCGACCGGAAGATAGATGTTGCAGATCAATCTTTATATGCA
>DATERV010000009.1:0-10567 GCA_035271185.1 Lachnospiraceae bacterium
ATCCAAAATCATACACAGATTTCACCTCCTAATAATTTCCCATATTCTTTGCTAAATTCTTTTTGGCGGTCTTCGCTTATTGGTAAAATTGTTCCATCAACTAACGTGACTTCTTTTTTTGACCTCGATTTAATCAAATAATAGTTCACAAGATATGATTGATGAATTCTAAGAAACACAATTTTTCCGACTAAAACCTTTTCCTGAACCTCATTTAACTTTCCATTAAACACTTCTATCTTTCCGTTTTTATTATGAATCCTTATTTGCCTTCCCCTACTTTCAAAATATAAAACATCTTTACAAAGAACTTTCTGTTCATCATTTTTGTAACGATATACATAAAAGAAATTATTGCTACAGATCTTATCATTTGCTTCCCTAAATATCTTAATAAAAGAGTTTTCTTCAATGGGTTTTTTTATAAAAGCAAGCACATCAAACCGAAATACTTCCATCATATATTTGTCATGGCTAGAAACGTAAATAAGCAATGCACTGTCATCCATCTTTCTAATATTTCTTGCTGTCGTTATACCATCTCCATTTTCCATCTGTATGTCCAAATAAATTAGATCGTATTTTGTTCCTTGAATTACCTCTTTTTCTAATGACTGCCCACTATAAAACACGTCTATGTCAATAGGTATTATATTTTGGCATGCATTTAGTAAGATTGTCTCTATTTGACTTACAATTACGTTTTCATCATCACATATCGCAATTTTTATCATACTGTACCCTCGTCAATTCTAACGGTTCATTCTATTTTTTAACGTTTATTAGTCTAAAAAGAATTCATCATATGCTACATTAAAAACTATTTTCAGAGCCTTTAAATCACTTGCTTTAATATTTCTTCTTCCTGACTCTATATTTGCCAGTGTACTTCGTGACATCATACTTCCCATTAATTGCAGCTTTACTATTACTTCCTTTTGAGTCATCTTTTTATTAATTCTGATTGTTTGAATATTTCTACCTACTGGAATATCAACTAATACCCACTGCATTTGAATGACCTCCATCTTTGTGACTTATTAGAAACATTTTCATTAAGTATAAACAAAAAGATATTTTTCTATGTCACTAGATGGAAACAATAATTTAAAATACTATAGTATCGACAGCGTAAATTTACCGTAAAGTGAAAATTTAAATTCCTGTTTTTTCACTCTCAAAATAGCAAATCTGGAATTTACTCATGCACATGGTTTTTGATATGATATTACATGGTTATTTATCTGTCAGAAAGGATAATCCATGAACAAGGATAAAAATACACTACGTAACCAGAAACATTTAACTCTCTCTGACAGAACTTATATTGAACAAGAATTATTTCAAAAAAGTTCCTTTACCTCTATTGCAAGTAATCTTAAGAAAGATCCTACGACTATTGCAAAGGAAATAAAACGTTATAGCAAGGATGTTCCCGTAAAAGGTAATCGAAGCTGTATCAAATGTAAACATTTTCAAGATTGTGATCTTCTAAGCCGTGAAGCATCCTGCAGTCATTACAACAAAAAATACTGTTCTTTTTATTGTAAGAAGTGCTATCGCTATAATCCACCATCGGAATGCCTTTATTATATACCATTCCAATGTAAAAAGATTAAGAAGCCACCTTATGTCTGCAATTATTGTAATGACCAAAAGAATTGTCCACTAACTAAAAAAATCTACGATGCTGCCTATGCTCAAAGACAGTATGAAAAGACTTTGGTCAAGTCCAGACAAGGTATCAACATGACACCTGAGGATCTTCAGGAATTGAATGAATTAATATCCCCATTAATTCTTAAAGGTCAGCCTCTAAGTCACATCTTTGCAGTACATGCCGATGAAATTCCTGTATGTAGACGAACTCTCTACAATTACCTCGACCAGCGAATTTTCCAAGCAAGAAACATTGATTTGCCAAGACGTGTCCGCTATAAGAAAAGAAAGAAAAAATCCGCTCCTCGCACAAGTAAAAACATACAACAAGTATATCGCAACAAACGCACCTATATTGATTTTGAGCGTTTTATGGAAGCTCATCCAGATGTTGATGCCGTAGAGATGGATACGGTAAAAGGGGGGCGTGCTGCTGGCAAATGTCTACTCACTTTATTATTTAGAAGCTGTAGTTTTATGCTTGTAATACTGCTTTCTTCCTGTACACAAAAGTGTGTAATTGATGCAATCAATTCACTCACAGATACCTTGGGAATTCGTATGTTCCGTAAGTATTTCCCCGTCCTATTGACGGACAACGGCTCAGAATTCAAGAATCCGTGGGATATTGAAACGGATGATGATGGCAGACACCGCACCTACGTTTTCTACTGCGATCCTTATGTATCCAACCAAAAAGCACGATTAGAAAAAAACCACGAATACATACGATACATCATTCCAAAAGGAAGAAGCATGTACAAATATACCCAAGAAGACATCAATCGGATGACAAGCCATATCAATTCTACCGCAAGAGACAGCTTAAATGGTACTACTCCCTTTGACCTTGCAGATCTGCTTTTAGACAAAAGAATACCGCTTTTAGCAGGGCTGAAAAAAGTCTCCCCAGACGAAGTCATGCTAAAACCGGCATTGATTGAGTCTAACAATTCAAAGGAGGCTGCATATGAAGAATAATCTTTCATACGAAGAACTCTTGCAGAAATATCAGTATGCACTTGATGATATCCAAGCCCTCGAAAGCTATTTAAAGGAATCTCATGAAGAAACTGATACTTGGCAAGCATATGCGGATTACTTGGAAGGACTTTTAATAGAAGCTGGTCTTCTGTAATCAATACCTGACACTTTGAATTATTAAATATTTTATGAGCAGATAGATAACCACAGGCAAGTCAAAATCCAATAATTTTCAGAATTGACAGGTGGAATTTATTTTTTCTCAAACTGCTCCAGCTGTCTGTTTGCTATGCAAACAAACAGACTTTACAAAACGGATTATAGCACTTTTCAGGGTACTTTTATATAGGGTAAATCATAAAAAGTTGCTCAAAATCGAAAATATGAGGTCGAATCATTTTAAACTGGAATTTAGTTTTTCATTTGACCTCTGTTTTCCACTTAATTGTAATGCAGGTTTGGTATTTTCCATATTTGCTCCTCCTATCATTCCCTATGGAAAATATCTAGCAAATATAAATATTATGTAAACCTATATTTCCATATCAACTCTATACTCTTCTGTATATGGAAAAAATCCGGTAAAAACCTCGTTTTTTTTCCATATAGGCAAGTTGATGCTGCTCTAATGGAAAATAAGGATGTTTGGAGTAATCAAGAGCAACCCTTGCGACCTTAACTTCAGATTCTTATAACGTACCTGAGGGTTTCATGCCATACAAATTTCCTGCATTTATCCAGGTAATCTCCTCCACCTCTTTTACCTCAAGCTGCTTTAGCTCCGCAATTTTTTCTATAACATATGGAAGGTTAAGAGAACTGTTTCTCTTTCCTCTGTTGGGATCAGGTGCAAGATAGGGACAATCTGTTTCCACTACAATTCTGTCTATGGGTGTATGAATTACGACTTCTCTCAACTTCCTGGCATTTTTAAACGTGATAATACCACCCACGCCAATATAGAATCCCATATTCAAAAAGACATCTGCTACCTCTTTAGAATAAGAAAAACAATGGATGACTCCGCCAATTTCTTTTGCATGCTGATTCTTCATGATTTCCATGGTATCCATAGCCGCATCCCTGGAATGAACTACCACCGGCAGATGTAATTCTCGGGCAAGCTCAAGCTGCCTGATAAACCACTTTTTCTGAATTTCTCTGTCGGGTTCCGGCCAGTAATAGTCCAGCCCAATCTCCCCTATGGCAACACATTTTTCATTTTTGCACTGTTCCTTCAGCCACTGAAAGGAATCCTCATTCAGCTCGGCTGTTTCACTTGGATGGATACCCAGGGCTCCGTATAGGAAGGGATACTGATTCATTAATTTCAGGGTTATCCTGCAGGAATCCAGATTGGAACCTGCATTTACCACTCTGCCTATTCCACCTTGTTCCAGCTTATCAAGAAGTTCATCCCGATCCTCATTAAAAGCTTCATCATCATAATGCGCATGTGTATCAAAAATCATATTCTTACTCCTCACGTAATATTTCGCTTTGCCAGAACACTCCGGATATTATCTTCTCTTTCAATTGCCGTATTTACACAATTGCTTAATTGTAGTACAGAAACATCCTGATTTTCCCTTAGCTTCATTTCCAATACCTCAATAATTTTGGGAAGATAGATCAATGAATTGCCACGATTCATAAATTGTTTTGCAATCTCCGTCAGTAATCCATAGGAAATCCTTTCAGGGACTATCCCCTCTATCAATGCTGGGTACTTAATTTTTAAATTATCTACTAGACGTTTCATAATATCTATGTTAATAATTTCAGCATACTTATTATGAATTGTCTGAGACAATTTTCCAAATATGTAGTCCATGGTATTCTCATCAATAGTTTCTAATTTTTCACTATATATTACATTTTGATATGCCAATACCATAAATTCTTTGGATTCTACACAAGTCATATCCTGAATATGTATAATTGGCAT
Organism: Lachnospiraceae bacterium; assembly: GCA_035271185.1. Lineage (GTDB taxonomy): Bacteria > Bacillota > Clostridia > Lachnospirales > Lachnospiraceae > Acetatifactor. The sequence goes on from DATERV010000009.1 coordinate 4,592, forward strand.
TAAAATACCTTCCCTTGAAAGCTGCATACGAAGTGACACAACTTTCTCCAAGTAGTTCTCATTTTGAAAAGCAGGAACTATTTCTTCACCAAAAAACAATTCTAATGGTTCTAGTCCCTCCCGAAGGTGGCTCCATATTTCACCTTGCACTTTCTCATTTCCGTCTTCAGTTATTTTTTGTGTTCCTATTCCTAACAAATAATCAGAGCTGACTCCCAACACCCCACAGATACTTGTTAACATAGAAAGATCAGGGCTACTTATTCCTCTCTCCCATTTACTTAATGCTTGTGGTGTGATTCCCAAACGACTTGCCATTTCTTCCTGAGTCAGATGCTGCTCTCTTCTGCTTTCTGCTAAACGACTGCCAAATAATTGAAAATAATCTACTTCTTTTTCCATATTTATTCCATTACCTTTCCTGCTTGGGCTCTTCTCATGTGCGAATAGGTCTTCGAAACTACTTCTATCTACTCAAGATTATAACCAATGTAACTATAAAGTAAAACAACCTTTTGTTTAGCATTACTCAACGGACTAATCGCAGAATACCAATATAACCAAAAAAAGAACCGTCCCCAAGGCTCCTACGTCCCCAAAAACAGTTCTTCTAAGTGCACCGCCAGGGGCTCGAACCCTGGACACCCTGATTAAGAGTCAGGTGCTCTACCAACTGAGCTAGCGGTGCTTATTGCGATGTGTTTCACAACGCAAATGTTATTATATTATATTGGTTACAACTTGGCAAGTCTTTTTTTGCTTTTTCTCCAATTTTTCTGTAAAATAGCTCCAATTTGGTCAGACATCTGTTTTTCCTGCTCTTTTACAGTCTTTGCAATATCCATATAATTGCAATTTATGATCGGTAACAACAAAGTCACCGGTATTAGTATCCAAGTGGATCTGCTCAAAGGGACACGCATGAAGAGCTACCTTTTTATGACATTCTAAGCAGATTGCATAATGTGTATGACCGCCCTTTTTCCACTCATACCTGGTGATGCCATCTCCAATAAATGAACTTTTTTCTACATATCCGTTTGCTTCAAAAAAAGCAAGAATCCGATATATGGTGGAAACTGCATAATTTACTTCCTGTGCTTTCAAAATACTATGATAAATTTGAACAGCACCTAAGGGTTCTGTAGCCTGGAAAAGTATATGATATACGTCCTTACGTTGCTTTGTCCACTTAATTCCTGTAGGATACAGAATTTGATTCTGTTTCATTTTCTTACGACCCTTTTTCTTTCTGATTGGAAAAGTGACTAAATACTGAAACCAAGTAGTTCCATCAATAAGCCTGCACAAACACCAATGATATATAGAAGCACTACTATCATGATATTTTCCTTCTTATTTCTATTAGCGCGAAAAAGTACCAGGAGCCCAATACCAGCCCCAACCAAAAGACCGGACATGCAAGCTGCAAAGCTCATAGCACCTTCTACATATAGCTGTGTTAACACTACAGATGCTGCACAATTGGGAATTAACCCCACAAGACCTGCAAGTAATACTCCAATAACAGGCTTATTTAGCAACAGAGACTTTAATGCATCTCCCCCTAAGAAATATAATATCACATTGAGTGCAAATGAAACTAACAAAATAAATCCTGCAATCTGTCCTGTATGAATCAAAGCCGATTTGAAAATACCGGAACCTGCACAGTGGCAGTGGTCATGTTCACATATTTCATGAATATGGTTCCCATGGTCTTCTTTCGTACGAATAAGTAAGTCAATTATGAAACCGGCAATAATACCAATAACAGCCTTTAACGCCAATATTTTCAGTATACCTCCCACTCCAACCTTATCCGCTTCAGAGATAAGGATGGGAAGCATCTCATCTGAAGTAGATAAATAAATCGCGATTAGGGTTCCAAGCGTAATCACCCTTCCGGCATAAAGATTGGATGCCGCAGCAGAAAAACCACACTGTGGTACAACACCTAAAACACCGCCAAAAAGAGGGCCCAGGTGGCCTCCCTTCTGTATAACTCTCTGTACTTTACCTGCTGTCTTATGTTCCAAATATTCCATTACCAGATAAGTTAAAAATAAAAATGGAAGTAGTTTTAAACAATCTATTACCGTATCCAAAATAACATCAAACATAACATAATCCTCACTTACATTAACAAAATGCAAATGCAATTCATTTGCATATAGAACTATATCATATTTTATTCAAATGTCAACATTTTTTTAGAATAGGAAGATATGATTCTGACAATGATAAGTGAAGAGATATTTAATAATACGGAGGCACTTAATGAATAATTCAATCTGGATTGATAGTGTCAGCTTACCAGAATTTAGGGCCCTGGAGAATCACATTACAACAGACGTCCTAGTGATTGGTGGTGGCATGTGTGGTATTCTCTGCGCATATTATCTGAAACAAGCCGGTATTTCTTATGTGCTGGTTGAAGCCAATCTTATTGGACATGGCATTACCAAAAATACGACAGCTAAAGTCACATCCCAGCATGGACTTATTTATCAAAAAATTGAAAAAGGAAAGGGCATGGAACATGCAAAGCTCTATCTGGAAGCCAATCAGGCCGCCCTATCCAGGTATCGTGAGCTGGCACAAACAATTGATTGTGATTTTGAAGAAAAAGATTCATATGTTTATTCCACCTCTGATTCCATGAAACTTTTAGAGGAAGTTGCTGTGGTGCAATCCCTGGGATTTTCCGCTCAGTTTGTATCTGAGCCAAAAATCCCAATAGAAACGCAGGGTGCTGTTAAGTTTCCCGGACAAGCACAGTTTCATCCCTTTAAATTTCTGGCAGCCATTACAAAGGATTTAAACATCTTCGAAAATACCTTTATTCATCGTATTGATGAACATATTGCGTATTCCGATCACGGCTCCATTACTGCCAAACAAATTATTGTTGCCACACATTTCCCCTTTCTGAATAAACACGGAAGTTTCTTTATTAAGATGTATCAGGAACGTTCTTATGTCATTGCACTCAAAAGTGCCCTCCCCTTAGATGGCATGTATATTGATGATGCAAAAGGTGGATTATCCTTCCGAGATTACAAAGACCTTCTGCTGCTTGGTGGGGGTGGTCACAGAACTGGTCATAAGGGAGGAAAGTGGGACGCGTTAAGAGATTATGCAAAAGTCTCCTTTCCGAATGCAACTGAACAATATGCATGGGCTACACAGGACTGCATGAGCCTAGACGGTATTCCTTATATTGGACAGTATTCCGTGAATACTCCCGGTTTGTATGTTGCCAGCGGCTTTAATAAGTGGGGCATGACTTCATCCATGGTGGCTGCTATGATCTTAACTGACATGGTTATAGGGAAAGAAAATGACTGGCAAAAGGTTTTCTCACCACAACGCAACATCTTAAAACCACAGCTTCTGGTAAATGCAGGTGAAGCAGTTTTCAATCTGCTGACGCCAACCCCAAAGCGATGTAGCCATTTGGGTTGCGCATTAAAATGGAATGATGCAGAACAAACATGGGATTGTCCCTGCCATGGTTCACGATATGAAAAGGATGGCACATTAATTGACAATCCCTCTAAAAAAGATGCGATCTTATAGACATGTATAAAAAATGGCTCCCATTCATTAAGACCCCCGTCAGACTGACGGGGGTCTTAAATTATTATTCTATTTCACCGCAGCAAATCCGCTTTCAAGATCTGCAAGGATATCATCAATGTGTTCTGTGCCAATGGAAAGGCGAATGGTATTGGGTTTGATTCCCTGATCAATCAGTTCCTCTTTTGTTAACTGTGAATGTGTTGTGGTAGCAGGGTGTATGACCAGACTTTTCACATCGGCCACATTTGCCAATAATGAAAATATCTTCAATTGATCAATAAACTTATGTGCTTGTTCCTGTCCTCCTTTGATCTCAAATGTAAAGATGGATCCACCTCCATGGGCAAAATATTTTTGATATAACTCATGGTCCGGATGGCCGGCAAGGGAAGGATGATTCACATGCTCTACCTGTGGGTGCTTGGAAAGGTACTCTACTGTTTTCTTTGTATTTTCCGCATGCCGGTCCAAACGAAGCGAAAGGGTTTCCACCCCCTGTAATAACAAAAATGCATTGAATGGCGAAAGTGTTGCTCCGGTATCTCTTAACAAAATTGCGCGAATGTATGTTACAAATGCTGCCGGTCCAACTGCATCGACAAAGGAAATGCCATGATAACTTAAATTTGGAGTTGTAAAAGCAGGAAATTTTCCACTGGTTTTCCAATCAAATTTACCGGAATCCACAATAATTCCTCCCAGTGTAGTTCCATGGCCACCTATAAATTTTGTTGCAGAATGCACAACAATATCAGCGCCATGTTCAATTGGACGAAATAGATATGGTGTTGCAAATGTATTATCAACTACTAAGGGAAGACCATACTTGTGGGCAATCTTTGCAATTGCATCAATATCAGGAATATCACTGTTTGGGTTACCTAAAGTTTCCAAGTAAATTGCTCTTGTATTATCCTGAATCGCATTTTCAATTTCATCAAGGTTATGTGCATCTACAAAAGTTGTTGTTATGCCATAATGGGGAAGTGTATGTTTAAAAAGATTATAGCTCCCACCATAAATTGTTTTCTGAGATACAATGTGTCCACCGTCTTGGGCCAAGGCTTCCATTGTATAGCTGATTGCTGCCGCTCCGGACGCAAGCGCTAATGCTGCTACCCCACCTTCTAGTGCTGCCAGTCTTTTTTCCAATACTTCCTGAGTAGAATTAGTAAGCCTTCCATATATATTTCCATTATCCTGAAGTCCAAAGCGTGCAGCAGCATGTGCTGAATTCTTAAACACATAGGATGTTGTCTGGTAAATGGGTACTGCTCTGGAATCTGTTGCAGAATCGGGTTCTTCCTGACCGACATGTAACTGAAGTGTTTCAAATTTATATTGAGTCATAATATTATCCTCTTTTTCTTTTTTTAATACCTTATCTATTTTTACATAAAAAAACCGGGTAGCTATATACTCCCGGGCAAATGGCAATTTATCTTACTTTAACAAGTGCTACACATTTTTGTAAAAATGCATACGGAAGCACCTGGCCATATGATATGCCCGGGAGAGTTGCATTCGACTACACATGCATTTTTTTTTCATATTTGTATACCAAATATTCATTCTCTCTGCCTCCACTCTGTATTTTACTATATAAGCGTAGTATCAATATAAACCACAATTCCTACTATGTCAATGGGCTTTATATGATTAAACTCAAATAAATTGACATATGAACAGTAATGTGTATAATCATTGTTATTAGACACGCTTGTCTAGTAATGGAGGTAATGATGGCAAGACCAATTAATGAAGAAAATAGAGAGATAATAAGAAAACGAATATGTGATGCTGCATATATTGTTTTTTGCAGTAAGGGATACTTAAAAGCAAGTATAACCGACATTATCAATGAAGCTGGTATGAGCAGAGGAGAGTTCTATCATTACTTTAATTCAGTAGATGAAGTCTTTCAGTTAACAGTCCATTATCGAAGACAACATAACCTTTATGACATTAAAACAATTAGTGAACAGGTAAGTTCATTTTCAGAATTATTAGATGACTTCTTTCAATGGCAAAGGGAACGATTATTACATGTCAACGATGGAATGTTACGTTCAGTTTATGAGTATCTGTTTTCACATATTGGGAATGAGAATGATGATTTTCAGATAGAACTAAAAACGAATCAGGAACACTATATTTCAGAAATTATTTCTTATGGAGTATCAACTGGAAGTATTCCGCTAAGCAAAACAGAACTGGATTTAATTGTTGAACATTGGATACATACCATTGAAGGATTGAATGCCCGAGCGATGTTTCGCTTTATTTCCGCCGAAACAATAGACAGACAGTTAGTGACACTGAAGAATATGTTAGGAACAAAAAAATGAAAACGATTGGTATAGAGAATTTGACAGACTTTATAGTGGGACA
>DATERV010000010.1:0-7850 GCA_035271185.1 Lachnospiraceae bacterium
GTTTTTTTGGTGTGATAATATTTGTATAACAGATGGATAAGGAGGTAGTCATGATTATTGAAATAGATTTCAATAGCGATGAAGCAATCTATTTGCAACTTCGTAACCAAATCATATTAGGAATAGCCACCTCGCGCTTTCAGGAAGGAGAGCAACTTCCCTCTGTACGTCAATTAGCTGAGGAAATAGGTATTAATATGCATACTGTAAATAAGGCTTACACAGTCTTAAAGCAGGAAGGTTATGTGAAAGTAGACAGAAGACATGGTGCAATCATATCTGTGGATATTGACAAGCTGCAGGCGATTGATGAACTTCGCCGTGACCTGCAGGTATTACTGGCTAAAAGCAGCTGCAGGAATATATCCATTGAGGAAGTGCATACTTTGATTGAAGAAATTTATGAGAATTATGGAGGACATTGCTAATGCAGTCACAGTTTACAGATAAAGCCAAGGCCGCTCTTTTACTTGCCGAAAAAAGTGCAAAAAAATTAAAGCAAGGATATGTTGGAACAGAGCATATTTTAGTAGGACTGATGCAGGAGAAGACCGGCGTAGCAGCGAGAATTTTGTTTGATAATGGTGTAGATGAGACACAGGTTGTAGAAATGATCAGGGATTTGATTTCTCTAGACAGCCAGGTAGTGATAAAGGACAAAGAAGCCTATTCACCCAGAGCTATTAAGGTATTGGGTGAGGCTCATAAGCAGGCAGATCGTTTTGGAGAAAAACTGACTGGTACGGAACATATCTTGATGGCATTGATCAAAGAAGGCGAAAATGTAGCTGTCAGGCTTTTAAATACCATAGGGGTATCAATACAAAAAATATATATTGATATACTCATTGCCACCGGAGAAGATGGAGGCCTTTACAAAGAAGATTTGGCAAAAAGCAGACAGGGAAAGAAAAATGCCACCACTCTTTCACAATATAGCAGGGATCTGACAGCTATGGCAAGGGATGGCAAACTGGATCCTGTCATAGGAAGAGAAGAAGAGATACAAAGGGTTATTCAGATTCTGAGCAGAAGAACGAAAAATAACCCATGTCTGATAGGGGAACCAGGAGTCGGAAAAACCGCTGTGGTGGAAGGATTGGCTTTAAGTATTGTTTCAGGTGACGTTCCCTTTACCGTTAAAGATAAGCGGGTTCTTACCCTGGATTTGTCTGCTATGGTAGCAGGTAGTAAGTATCGGGGCGAGTTTGAAGAACGAATCAAAAAAGTGATAAAAGAAGTGATTGAGGATGGAAATATTATTCTGTTCTTAGATGAATTGCATACTATCATCGGTGCAGGAGGAGCAGAAGGAGCAATTGATGCCTCCAATATTTTGAAGCCGTCTTTAGCACGTGGAGAAATACAGCTGATCGGAGCTACCACCATTACAGAGTATCGCAAGTATATTGAGAAGGATGCTGCCCTGGAGAGAAGATTCCAGCCTGTCACTGTGGAAGAACCTGATGTGGATGCTTCTATACGTATTTTGAATGGTATCTGTTCAAAATATGAGCAGCATCATAAGGTAAAGATACTGCCTGAAGCTGTTTGGGCTGCTGTAAAGCTTTCGGACAGATATATCAATGACAGAAATCTGCCCGATAAAGCAATTGACCTGATTGACGAAGCAGCTGCAGCAGTGAGATTAAAGACCGGAAAGATGCCAGAAAAACAACAGAAATTGTTGAATGAGATTCAGAATAAGGATGTGGAGATTGAACATTCTATTCGAACAGAAGATTTTGTGAAAGCTGGTGAGTTAAAGAGAGAACAGGATGGTCTCATTAAAAAATATAATCGCCTGAAGAAGCGTACAGAGGAGCAGGAGTCAGGAAATGAGTATACAGTGGGTGAGAATGAGATAGCGGATGTGGTTTCCATGTGGACTAAGATCCCTGTAAAAAAACTGGCTGAAAAAGAAAGTGAAAGACTGTTAAAACTGGAAAGTATTCTGCATAAGCGGGTAATAGGACAGGAAGAAGCGGTAAAAGCAGTTGCAAAAGCCATGCGCCGTGGCAGAGTGGGATTAAAGGATCCAAACAGACCAATCGGTTCCTTCTTGTTTTTAGGTCCTACCGGTGTTGGAAAAACGGAACTATCCAAAGCTTTGGCAGAGGCGATGTTTGGAACTGAAAATGCACTGATCAGAGTTGATATGTCGGAATATATGGAGGGACATTCCGTTTCGAAAATGATAGGTTCTCCTCCGGGATATGTTGGCTTCGAAGAGGGCGGACAGCTCAGCGAAAAGGTAAGAAGAAATCCTTACTCAGTGGTACTCTTTGATGAGATTGAAAAAGCTCATCCCGATGTTTTTAATGTATTATTACAAGTACTGGACGATGGACATATCACTGATTCCAAAGGTCGTAAGGTAAGCTTCAAGAATACCGTTCTGATTATGACATCCAATGCAGGAGCACAACGTATTGTGGACCCTAAAAATCTTGGCTTTGCGACAGCAAGCAATGATAAGAAGGACTACGAGAAAATGAAGAGTGGTGTCATGGAGGAAGTGAAGAAGTTATTTAAGCCGGAGTTTATAAATCGAATAGATGACATCATCGTATTCCATCAGCTGACGCAGGAGAATATGAAAGAAATTGTCACACTGCTTTCCCGCAATCTATCTACACGATGTGAAAATCAGATGGGGATATATCTAAAAATATCTCCTGCACTGAAGGAGCATATAGTCGAAAAATTTACAGATAAGAAGATGGGAGCAAGGCCATTGAAACGTGCAATCCAGTCAGTCATTGAGGATGAGCTGGCAGAAGAAATCCTGAATGGTCGGGTGAAAAAGGGGGATTATGTGACAGCCGGCTACAAGGGTGAAAAAGTTACTGTAACCGTTACAGCAAATTCATGAAATTTTTGTAGAAAGTAAAGCGAGGATATATTATACTACTATTATATACTTTACGGGGCAGTGAACCCTAAACGCAGGAGGATATACAAATGGCAATTGTTGAAGAGTTACTTCGTTCAGAGACAAATGGAGCAATCAGTTTCGGCAATCACAAACTGGCACAGAAGACGAAAAAGGAAGCAGCTTTGGGTGCGGGGGATTTATATAAGGTGAAGACCTTTGGTGAAATGACCAGACTAGAAAAAAACGATATGTTTCTTTATGAATCTGTCCCTGGAACAAGTGTACTTCATTTCATGGAAACAGATCAGGGCGTTGCATTTTTGGTAGAGGGTGATCAAGATGCACAGCTTACCATTGGTCTGAAAGAAGATACACAGTACGAAGTATTTGTAAACGGGTGTAGCGTTGACAAAATGAGTACAGGACTTAGCGGTAAATTAAGTCTCAGTGTAGAATTGGAAATAGTTGGAGAAGTATTGGTCAAAATAATTCAGGAATAAATAATGACAAAGCACTAAATATGTGGTTTTCTCCATTAATGGAGGTTCATCCTGCTAGACTGTTTCATGATATTCATGTTACTGTTTAGCAGGATGTCTGTTCCTTTTGTGGATTCCTGCTTTGTTTAGTGCTGGTCATGCGATGTGAGGAAGATATGGTAAAGAGCAAAAAGGCAACACTTTTTTTCTGTCAGAATTGTGGTTATGAATCACCTAAGTGGATGGGACAATGTCCCGGATGTAAGGAATGGAATACCTTCGTGGAGGAGCAGATTCATACAGCTTCTATGAAAAAGAATGGAAGAGTGGATGGCATTATGCGCCAGGATCCTGTTGTATTGTCAGCGATTGCGATGAAGGAAGATGACCGGATTGGTACTGGTATCAAAGAGCTTGACCGGGTTTTAGGTGGAGGGATTGTTACAGGTTCCCTGACCTTGGTAGGTGGGGATCCGGGAATCGGTAAATCTACGCTGCTTTTACAAATGTGTCGATTACTTGCATTAGAAGGTCATAAGGTACTGTACATATCAGGTGAAGAGTCCTTAAAACAGATTAAGATGAGAGCATCCCGTATTGGGGCCTTTAACGATAATCTGCTTCTTTTGTGTGAAACAAATTTGGACAGTATCGAAGAATCCATTCGAAAGTATACACCTGAAGTGGTCATTATAGATTCTATTCAGACAATGTTCAATGAGAATTTATCCGCAGCCCCGGGGAGTGTTTCACAGGTCAGAGAATCAACTAGTGTTCTGTTGCAGCTAGCAAAAGGATTGGGTGTTTCCATATTTATTGTGGGTCATGTAACAAAAGAGGGAACGGTAGCAGGCCCTAAGGTGTTAGAGCATATGGTGGATACTGTTCTTTACTTTGAGGGTGACAGGCATGCCTCCTACAGAATCTTAAGAGGGGTGAAAAACCGTTTTGGCTCCACCAATGAGATTGGTGTGTTCGAGATGTGTGAAGAGGGATTGAAAGAGGTAGAAAATCCTTCCGAATACATGCTCAGCGGAAGACCGGCAGGTGCAAGCGGGTGCGTGGTGGCCTGTTCCATTGAAGGAACCAGACCATTGATGGTGGAAATACAGGCCCTGATATGCCATAGTAGTTTCGGAATACCGCGTAGGCAGGCTACCGGAACTGACTTTAACAGGGTAAATCTCTTAATGGCTGTCTTGGAAAAGCGTGTAGGAGTTCAAGTCAGCAGTTGTGATGCCTATGTGAATATAGCCGGTGGTATGAAGATTTTGGAACCCGCAGTAGATCTTGGTATAGTAATGGCAATTGTGTCCAGCTTTAAAAACCGACCTGTTGATGAAAGTATGGTGGTGTTCGGTGAAGTGGGGATCAGCGGGGAAGTGCGAGCAGTGAATATGGCACAACAGCGTGTACTGGAAGCCAAAAAGCTTGGGTTTTCCACCTGTGTCTTACCTAAAAGCTGTGCTGATAATCTGACTGACAGGAGTGGTATACATATCATAGGTGTAACCAATATACAGGAAGCAATAGAGTTAATTGGATAGAATAGAATAAAATGTATAGAAAATTAGAAAAATATACATTTTTATGCTTGCCATAATTATGATACCTATGATATAATACAATTCGTTGAACAGGTAAAGGGGAATAGTACAGCGGTAGTGCGGCGGTCTCCAAAACCGTAAACGGGGGTTCGAGCCCCTCTTCCCCTGCTCACAAAAAAGGAACACAGCCTAAAACTGTGTTCCTTTTTTGTCTCATTATTTATGGGAACGAAAAGCATATTGTATTGATTGTCCTTTTGGAATAAAATAGAGAAAATACAACGAAAGAAGGAGAACCAAATGGCAACAGAATTATATCACTACCAGTCTCCTATAGGGAAGCTCCGCATAGAAATAGATGGAGAAGCTGTAACGGGATTAGATATAGACAATGATGAAATTGATGATACTGAAGGGGTATACATTCAGAATCCCTTGATTGGGAAGGTCATAGATGAATTAGCAGAATATTTTCAGGGTAAGAGGAAAGATTTCGATATACCAGTGAAACCATCAGGTACAGCTTTTCAATTATCAGTCTGGAAAGCTTTACAGGAGATTCCTTATGGAGAGACCAGAACGTATGGAGAAGTAGCTGCTATGATAGGTAACAAAAAGGCGTGCCGTGCAGTAGGCGGCGCTAATCATAAAAATCCCATTATGATACTGATTCCCTGCCATAGGGTAATTGGGTCAGATGGCAGTATGGTGGGATTTGGAGCTGGGATAACGGTGAAAGAAAAGCTGCTCCAAATAGAAAGAGAACATTAGGAGGACAATGATGAGAATCAGACCATTCAGAACAAGTGATACACAATATATCAGAAGCTGGATTACTTCAGATAAAGTACATTATCTTTGGAGTGCGGGCAGAATCCCCTTTGGGTTTGATGAAGAAACATTATGCCAAAGGCTGAAAGAAGAAGAGAACGAAAATGTAAGTGCCTTTACAGCCATATTAGAGGATGGGACACCGGTAGGTTTTTTTTGCATCAGTTTGGAACTAAGTCAGAATAACGGTTTTATGAAGTATATTATTGTGGATGGTAATAAAAGAGGGATGGGATATGGCAGTCAGATGGTTATGCTGGCTACGAAGTATGCCTTTGAAATTCTACAATTTGATTCTGTAAGATTATCCGTATTTGATAATAATTTGCCTGCAAGAAAAGCGTATGAGAAGGTGGGCTTTCAGGAAATAAACCATACAAAGGATGCCTTTACCTATCAGGATGAAAAATGGGGCAGATACATACTACAGGTAAAAGCGCAGCAGGAGCAGTAAAATATGAGACTTTATGATGTCAACGATATGGTAAAGGCAGACTGTCAGGGTTGTGAGGGGTGTTCTGAATGCTGCCTCGGAATGGGAGACAGCATTGTGTTAGATCCCCTTGATGTTTTTCATCTGATGCAATATTTACAGATGTCCTTTGAAGAACTGCTGAAAGAGGGTATTGCCCTTCACTTAGAAGACGGGCTGATACTACCACATGTCAGAATGGTGGGCCCGGAGAATAGATGTTACTTTTTGTCCGAAGAAGGACGCTGTACCATTCATACTCACAGACCGGGGTTATGCCGTGCTTTTCCGTTAGGAAGGCAGTATACAGATGGAAAACTAACCTATTTTCTGCTGGAAGAAGCCTGTGCAAAAAAACAGCATACCAAAGTTAAAGTAAGTAAGTGGGTTTCCATGCAGGATATGCCGAATTATCGGGATTACCTGGAGATTTGGCATGCTTTTTTAAAAGAGCAGAGGAATAGAGTCCATGGCATAAAAGAAAATGAACAAATGATAAAGAGATTGAATATGTCCCTGTTACGAACTTTTTATATGTTACCTTATGAACAGGATACAAACTTTATGGTACAGTTTGAAGGCAGGATGAAAAATTACGATCAATATAGTTTTGACAAATCATGATGTAGTAATTGCTATATAGGTAACCAAAGAAGGGTGAATACTGGGTATGGAAAAGAATCTATAAAAGAATAAAAAAAAAGAAAAAACGCAGGTTTTTTGCCTGCGTTTTATTAGTCAGTTCTTTTTGCACCCCAGAAGAAGAGAGCTACAGTTCCTGGACCTGTGTGACTGCCGATTGTAGTTCCTACGTAATAAATCTCAACTTTGCCGCAAAGATGAGGGAAAGTTGTCTCCACCAAATCAGCAACAGCTCTGGCATCTTCATAACAATCAGAATGGGATAGATAGCACTTTCCGGAATAATTCAGACCACCATCTGCAGAGTCCTTCATTTTATCAACAATGGTTTGAATCACCTTACGCTTGGTACGAATTTTAGATCTTGGAATCAGGCGTCCTAAGTGATCCATATTCAGCAGAGGGCAGATATTAAGTATGCTGCCGATAAAGCCGGCAGTTTTTGAAACCCTTCCTCCTTTGATGTAAAAGGAAAGATCCGTTGAAAAGAACCAGTGATTCATTTTTAATTTGTTTTCTTCCACCCATTTGTGAATCTCATCAATATTCATGCCTTCGTCCTTTAAATCGGCAAGTTTATCCATTAATAATCCAAATCCGGAGGATGCACCTAATGAATCCACAATATAGATCATCCTATCAGGGTATTTCTCCAACAGGTTATTTTTTGCAAGATTGGCAGAATTAATCACTCCGGAAATACCTGAAGAAAGGCAAACATGAAGAATATCCAATCCTTTTTGTAGAAAGGGTTCAAAATAAGCTTCAAATTCTTCTACATTGACTTGTGAAGTTTTGGTCTCAGCGCCATTCTTCAATGTGGCATAAAACTTTTCAAAGGGCATTGTGCATCCCAAGTCATCGGGATATTGTACCCCATTTAGCTCATAGTGGAAACATATGTAGGAAATGTTGCGTTTGGTAAAATGTTCTTTTGATAAGTCTGCTGTTGAACAACAACTGAGAATATAGTTTTCCAAAATGATTACACCTTCCTTTAT
>DATERV010000011.1:0-3646 GCA_035271185.1 Lachnospiraceae bacterium
TGTACTTTCTGTATTAAGATTCAGTCTACATTCCTTACCAACTGTAAGCTTTTCTGCAAACAGGGCACTTTTTGCCTTTCCCTTCGCATTTATGGTCAGTGTACAGGAATCCTCCATCGTTACAGCACCACAATATGCAACACTATCAAGGATATCAGCCTCCTGTGTCAGTGTAAGGCTCCCCGACCCGGTAAAAACAAGTTCAAGTTTGTGCGTTTCCCATGACGTATAGCGAGTAGTTTCTAGGAGGCTGTCATAATCTATGTTTCCCTCTAATGCATTTTCACCAATAAGCTTAATAGTCAGCTTGCAATTTTCAGCGTAAGGAACAGCGGAAATACGGTAGCCATGCCATACAATGTAAAACATCTCCGTCTAGTGTAAACTCCGCACCATATTCCGAATCGGAATCTGCGCCGTACATGGAAATTATGTTGTCGTTGATTTCTGTGTTTTCATCCGTAAAAGACGCTGTACCGCCTGCAACGTAACGATACTCATAATCAACGCTTCCGCTATCCGAAATGTCGAATGTCATGGTATCTCCGTTTTCGGCAATAAAGATACTGTTCCACCTTGAATAATTATTATCATCTGCAGCTTGTATGGTCGTTTGCGATGTTTCCGTTGTCGTAGTCGCACTTTCCGTTGTCTTCTGCGATTCTTGAATTTGAGTTGAGCTGTCGCTGCAGGCAGTAAGTGTTACCACAAGAATGGCTACCATGAGTAAAAAAATAGTTGCTTTTTCATAATAGAATATCCTCCGCAAATATTAATCCATCGGCGCATAATCCGAATCATATGTGCGAACCTCAGTTACCTCTCCTTCACTGACAAAAGGTACATAGTCGCATTACTACTCCCCTTACGATTGTACTCATGAGTCTCTCCTTATTCCCCTTGTATTTTTCATTTTTATCGTAACTGTTCAGTACCTTCACAGTTACAGGGCATCTTACGATGCCTTGTTTGTCCGGCACAGCTGGACAAACTGCATACTAAAATGGATAAAATGCATCCATTTTGGCGCCGAAACACTCGAATCCACTTCGTGATTCTCGAAGTTCTGAATAGTTACATTTTATCTTACTAATTTTATAGGAAAACTTGTCAAAGTACATAGACGAGATTAAGATTCGTTGGTAATATCTTCATATCTTTTTCATTTTACCTAAACAAAAGAAAGAGAGCAAGAATCTCATACTTGAAATCCTTACTTCCTCTCAGCAACCACATCTCTGATACAAAAAACAATACGTCAGTCTAGATTAAAATTAATTCATTATGATTAAAAATACAAATCATATAGACTGGATTAAGATTCATTGGTAGAATCTTCACACTGTTATTTATACTTCACTATTTTGTATTCGCAATCCTCATATTCCTTTACCCTTTCAAGCAGTTTTGAATCTTTATGTATCCGTAGTGTAGTTCCACGGTCAAATGCACCCGGTTCTATGAATTCGCATCCCTTTGGTATCGTAATATCAGTAATGCCTGTATCTGTGAATGCCATGTATTCAATGACCTGCAGATTCTTCGGTAAAGTGATTTTCTTCAAACTTGTGCAGCCAACAAATATCCCTGACGGTATCCTGGTCATTGAATCAGGGAGTTTTACATTCACAAGGTTACTGCAGCGTGAGAAATCAATAGACAGGAATTCATTATAGCCTTCCTCAAGCTCCAGATTTTTTAAATTGTAATCATCCATCCAGTGAATAGTTTTAACTCCTGCCGGAATAACGACTGAATCAAGTTCCGTACCAGCATTGATATTATTCAGAACCTCTACCGTATCAGGTATCTTGAAGGAAGTAACCTGAGTATATGCAAGCAATTGTTGTGGTAAATATGTTACTTTACCCTTTATTACAAGCTTCTTCAGATTCGAGCACCCACTAAATGGTGCTTGTCGTGTTATCCGTGTTATCTTTGCCGGTACAGTAAGACTTGTCAGGCTACCACAGTATATCTCAGGAAGCTCTTCGAGTCCTTCTGGAAGATTCAGTGACGTTAATACTGATGATTCTATTCTGTCGATATGCTTCAATCCGGAGGGCAGCTTCAGTTCAGCAAAGCTTCCCCAAACACTTACCATGTACTCTACCCGTAATGGAATGTCAATCTCTTTAGTCTGAATATTACCGATACCACAAAGGATTCTCTTTACATTATCTGGTATCTTGAGAAGCTTCTTCCCTTCATATCCACCATTTTCAGGATTGTATTCATACTCATTTGCTACCAGTAGGTTTCCATTGACGATATAGTAATCATACTGATCTTTTTCGTCCTGATTTTTTTGTTTCAGGTTTGCCATGAAAGGAGTCTCCTCAAATGAAGTCTCATACAGGGTTGTCGCAGATTTCGGAAAATCTATCTCAGATAGATTAGTATAATGAAAAGCACTTTCACCTATCTCTTCGATTCCTTCAGCCAACTTAAGCACAGACAATTTTTCACACCACATGAATGCGCTTTTACTAATAACCTTAACAGTTGAAGGAATTTCTGCCCTTCGCAGTGACCTGCATTCAGAGAACACACACTCTCCTATCTCTGTAACACCTTCAGGTATGATGGCTTCACTGAGCTTATCGCAGCCTGTAAATGCATATGCTCCAATTGTCCTAAGTGACTTAGGGAATGTAATTCTTTTCAACCCAGAACCTCCGAATGCATCTCTGCCTATATTTTTAAGCTTTGATGGTAAATTTATATCGGTAAGTGCGCTACAACTCATAAAAGCTCCCTCGCTAATAGCTGTCACAGTATCACTCATTACCACTTTCTCCAGCTTTGTACATCCACAACACATATAATCGCTTATACTCGTGACACCTGATGGAATTGTAAGGCTTTTCAGATTCTTACAACTTCTAAAGCAATAATCTCCTATGCTTTTAAGTGATTTCGGCAGAGTTATTGATGTTAATGTAGAGCATTCGCTAAATGCATATGCACCAATTGTCCTCACTTTTTTTGAAAGTATGGCTGTCTTTAGTTTTGTACAGGATTGGAATGTCCTATCCTCTATTCTTGTCACACTTTTCTTCATAGTTACCTTAGTTAACGAAGAGCATCCCTCAAATGTACCCTCTTTAATAACCTTAACTTTCTTTGGTATCGTAATTTCTGTCAAACCAGCACCTGAAAATGCACTTCCGCCAATATACCGGAGACTTGAAGGCAGATTTATCTCTTTCAGGTTTTCGCAATGACAAAAAGCTTCTTTACCTATCTCTTTTATATCTGCTTCGATTTCAACATTGGTAATTTCGTCCTGCCAGTAGAAACCATTTGCACATATACCGACTATATTGTAGCCGGTCTTATCCTTATCTTGCTCCTTTATTAGCTTTGGAATTGTTACACTCCCTGATAGTTTTAATGCAGGAGCAGCTTCAATCCACGCTTCACCATTGATTTTCTTTGCTTCATCTCTCTTCTTAGTTATGCGCAGGGTAAACCCATCCTTATCAAGGGTACTGATGCATTCACCGTCCCATGTCTCATAATCTGTACTACTTGCCTGTACCGGTGTTGGCGATGCAATACCCATCATCATGGCACAGATAGCGGAAAGTAGAAGAATCATTGCCTTCTTCATTTATTATTTATCCTCCTGTTCAGACAAAAT
>DATERV010000012.1:0-4181 GCA_035271185.1 Lachnospiraceae bacterium
CCCAGCCTGCAAAGGTGTAGCCTGTCCTGGCAAAGGAGT
This sequence comes from Lachnospiraceae bacterium, assembly GCA_035271185.1. GTDB lineage: Bacteria > Bacillota > Clostridia > Lachnospirales > Lachnospiraceae > Acetatifactor. Next base: position 40 of record DATERV010000012.1, read on the forward strand.
TGGCAGGGAGGTTCGTGTTCTGGTCGCTTACCAAGAAGACATCAACCATCGATCCTGTTCCACCATTCGCATCAAAGCTCAGCGTATGTGGATCTGCTGCCCACTTTGCATACAGCGTCTGAACATTTGCAGTTGTGGTGACTGAGGTAGCAGAGGTTACCTCTGTCCCAGTTCCACCGGCTTCAGTAAACCAACCGACAAACGTGTATCCTATGCGAGTGGTTGTTGCCAAAGCGTCATAGGTCGAGCCAAATGTCACGGTCTTGCTCGCAGGACTCAGGTCACTTCCCCCATTCGCATCAAAGGTGACCGCATAGGTGTTAACTGTCCACTTGGCATACAGCGTCTGATCCGCTGCAGTTGTGGTGACTGTGGTAGCAGAGGTTACCTCTGTCCCTGTTCCACCGGCTTCAGTAAACCAACCGACAAACGTATACCCTGTACGACTGGTCGTCGCCAGGTCACCATATTCCGCGCCTGTCGAAACTGTCTTGCTCACAGGATTTGGATCATTTCCATCATTTTTATCAAAATTCAACGTAACTAAGGAATAAGCCTTTGTCGCCACTTCCGAATCCAACATGTTTGCTTTTCGTGCAAAGGCCTTCACTGTGGTTGAAGCTTCCACTAATACGTCTGTACCAGAAACAAATTTTACACTCGTTTCAGCAGGGTCTGTTCCATCAAGGGTGTAATAAATTTCTGCTCCAGCTGTAACGCTGGTGAGGATGAGCTTGAGTTTTAGAGGATCGCTAGTCTCGACCAAAGAGATTTGAGGTATGCCAGCCCTGATCATGTACGTGGCGCTGGTAATATCTGAATATTCTAAAAACGGATGAATAGAAATAGCCTTGACTGTAGTGTTTTCACTGATTGTCAAGGCACCCGTATATTTAGCACTTCCAGTACTAGGGTCCGATCCGTCAATGGTATAATATATTATAGCTCCAGAGGTTGTATTGCTAAGCTCTAAAGCTACTGGTGAGTCATAAGTACCTGTTTCTGCGGAAAAAATTGGAGCCACGCTCTGTAGCATGACTTCCCTCATCTTATCCATCATGTCACTACAGCCCGCAAAAAGCAGAAGTATTGCTATGAGAGTCACGATCATAACGGTTAGTGTTTTTGTTCTATGGTTCATATCAGCCGCCTATAAGGAAAAACGTATGCCAGCTTGGCATCCGTACATGATTCCCAAATCATTCTTTTCGAAGAAAATAACTCCCAGAGGAGCGAAAAAGAGCTTATACCGTTCATCCAGTGCATATGTCAGGTAGAGGGCCAATCGGATCTGCTGGTCAACAAAGAACTCAAACTTAAAAGTCCCGTCCTTATCAAGGTCTGCATCAAGAAAATGGAGAATTACTCCATACCCAACTTCAGGTATGAATTCCACCTTCGTAGACAGAGTGATGGGATAGCCAATTCCAATAGCCAGAGCCACAGCTTGCTGGTAATTGACCCAGGTACACTTTGAAGGCCCCATACTGTAGGTAAGCCCTGTATAGCCAAGTACCTTCCCTAGGGAGATGTTAGCTTGGATGCCGCCACCGCCCAGAAACGAATATAATTCGCTGGTACACCCAGTGGGAAGCAGGCCATAAGCCTTCACGTCAAGGGATATGTTGTTTACATTTTTGGTCTCTTCTTTAGGTACAAAAAGGGACCATCTTTCTTGTAAGTAATCATACTGGTATGTGTAGGTGCTACTCCATTCTTTCCCTAATGCTGCTTGCTGGACAAACAAAAATTCCTTACCACTGTCAAAAGCCTCAATTACAAGGGGATAAGAACTATCTGCCGTTTTCCAAGACTGGTCTTCATTTTTGCCATACTGGAATCGGAGCATCTCAATTGCGCCATCGGTTGGCTTGATTCTAAACCTGACAAAACCTTTTGGAGGAAATTCCGCACTTGCCCAACTCTTTTCTTGCTTGTTGTACTGATATGTATACAAGTCACTCCAATTATTTTCGGCTTGAGCTTGCTGGACGAACAGGAAATCCGTTTCGCTATCAAACTCTTTAAGTTCTATTGGGCTCACCTTCATGGGTGCAATTTTCCATGGCTTGTCCGGCATGGGGCCACTCTGATAGCGTATTGCCTGAATGGTTTCAGCTGCTGGCCTGATCTGAATGCTTACAGATTTTTCTGATGCAAGGATTGATGCCATAGAGGCACTAAACAATATGCTAATACATAACAGAGTACGAATTCGAAATGACATCACTACCTCCAAAGAAAAGAAAAAGGTCTTTTGCATACAAAAAGTTGAGACAAAATAATAAAATGTACAGAAAAATGGGCGAATCAAATATTTAGAATTATTAGAAGGGCACGAAAAGAGACTTATTATGTTAGTTTAGAAATTAAGAAGCATGTGCAGAGTGAAAGTTGTGCAAGGAAACTCCTGTTATTATGTTTTAAATTTTTCTGTATCCGGATTCCCATCCAGAAAGCAAATAATTGATACACTTCAGCAAACAAAGTCACGAGCATTTGCATAACGTTTATGTTATACCATTGTTATTTCTAAATTCATAGGAAAAAGCATTTTACAATGAATAATTTTGAAAAATATAACATATTTCATATCTGACTATGAGTTTTCTCATTCATAGACAGATAATTCTGCACAGCCAATCAGGTATGTTGGGTATACCAACTGCCATAATCATGAATTAGAGAGGGCAATATTTACCTAAAAGGTTAGCCTTTACCATTTCTAAAACTTTGGAAACAAAGACCATCAAAGAATTGAGTGGATTTCTCCATGAAGGGTCTTCCTACTTGAACTTTTTCTCAAAAAACCTTCACTCCTTTTCGAATAAAGGTTGGTTTGCGTAAAATATGCATCTCTTAATCTCTAATACAGGAAATACAAACTTATTGTAATCTATGTCTACCCTATAGTGTTATTTATCCCATACCATAGTTTCGAGTATCGCCGAATTGCAGTTATCCTTATGTATCCCTACAATTAATACTGACCCAAGAGTTAGAATTGGTGGTGGAGCTACCGCTATCCACAGAAGATGATACCAAGGAAGATTTCTGATACTTGCCGGTCCGAAAAATGAATAATCCTTTTCCAACCTCGTCAGAATGCTTTGTGTTGTTTGCAGAAGATTCAAGTTAGTTTCCTTTTTAGGATTTTTATATTCTTCCATTTCCCAAGGATTGTCTGCGTTCAAGAACAGAGCATAGGAGTCCAGATCGCTTTGTGCATCCAGCATCCAGTTTCCATTTCGTTCCGATCCTTTAGGGGTCGCAGTATATACTATTGTGTGTTCAACCTCGCCGTCTTTAAGATAAACATAATAGCTATGATAGGTGAACAAGCTCTTTTTATTATCAATTGAATACGCTCTTCTATTATAGGCTTTCACGACACGTCCGTCAGGAAAAACCAAAACGTCTTCTAGGAATTCCTTTACCATTAAAGGATTGTCCGGATTACCCCTGGAAATATTGTCAGGGTTCTCATTAATATCATTGACGGCTTTCATTGAAGTGCATCCGGTTAAGGACACAAAAAATAAAACTACTACTATGCATAGTACATGCTTTGACTTCAGCAACTTGGGATTATTCATTTCATTCTCCGCTAGTAATGGATATATTGGAACGTATGCCATGAATAATAATGTTTGAAACATCTGAATATTCTTGATATATTAAAAACTAGTATACCTCATAAAATCTATTTCTATACAAGTCCACACATACATTTTTGCATTTTCGTATGTATCTTCAAATATAACCATAAGGCATAGTGAAATTCCTGCAACTTCGTTGATTTTCTTCACTTCTTTACTCCAAAGAACACCCCCCAGGATGTATCCTGGGGGGTGTTCGGCACAATACGTCAGCTTGTTACATTGCTATCCTTATTTCTTATTCTTCGCAATGATCGCAGCCTGTGCTGCAGCAAGACGGGCGATAGGAACACGGAAGGGAGAACAGGAAACATAGTCCAGACCTACAGTATTAAAGAATGTAATACTCTTGGGGTCTCCACCATGCTCACCACAGATTCCCAACTTGATCTTAGGATTTGCTTTCTTTCCAAGATCACTGGCAATCTGGACCAGCTTACCGACACCATCGATATCAATGGTGGCAAACGGGTCGTAGTCGTA
>DATERV010000013.1:0-33677 GCA_035271185.1 Lachnospiraceae bacterium
GAGCAATTTAAGACCAGGAGATGAATTATTGTCACCGGTGGGGAAACCTTATGATACTTTGGAAGAAGTGATTGGTATCCGCCCTTCCAAGGGTTCCTTAAAGGAATATGGAATCAGTTACAGACAAGTGGATCTTTTAGAGAATGGTGGTTTTGATTTTGAAAAAATTAGGGATCATATAAATGAAAAAACAAAGCTGGTTACCATTCAGCGTTCCAAGGGGTATCAGACAAGGCCTACACTATCAGTCAAAAGGATTGGCGAATTGATTTCATTTGTAAAGGAAATCAAACCGGATGTCATCTGTATGGTAGACAATTGTTACGGAGAATTCGTAGAAAGAATGGAGCCTTCTGATGTAGGAGCAGACATGGTAGTTGGGTCTTTGATCAAGAATCCCGGAGGCGGACTTGCTCCTATAGGCGGGTATATTGCAGGAAAAAAGGAGTGTGTAGAGAACTGTGCCTATAGACTTACTTCCCCCGGACTTGGTAAAGAGGTTGGCGCATCCTTAGGTGCACTAAGTTCCTTTTATCAAGGTATATTTCTGGCACCAACTGTTACTGCCAGTGCACTAAAAGGGGCCATTTTTGCTGCTAATATCTATGAAAGATTAGGATTTAGAGTAGTACCTGACGGAAGAGAAAGCAGACATGATATTATACAAGCTGTTGAATTTGGGACACCGGAAGGATTGATTGCATTCTGTGAAGGAATACAGGCAGCTGCACCGATAGACAGTCATGTAACACCCGTACCTTGGGAGATGCCGGGCTATGATGCCAAAGTAATTATGGCTGCAGGCGCCTTTATATCAGGTTCCTCTATTGAATTGTCGGCAGATGGTCCACTGAAAGCTCCTTATGCTGCTTATTTTCAAGGTGGCTTGACTTGGCAGCATGCTAAATTTGGTATTTTAAAATCCCTCCAGTCCCTTGTGAAAAAGGGAATTGTGTCGAAACTTTTTCCGTAAAATTCATATACAGAATGGGGGAATTGTGCTAAAATTATTTCCATATGTGAATGCATTATAATAAAGAAGAATGAAATGAGGATGAATCCAGATTAATATTGCATGTGTAACTGGGGTAAGCATAGCACTTGTAGTATATAAATTCATCAAATAAAGTATTTCATATATATTTTGAGGAGTTCATACGTGCCAAAACAGGAGATACGTATGGATAAAAAAGAAGAAAATCAACAAATCAAATTACGCCCTTATGAAAAATTCATGCAATTTGGGGCTGAAAACCTGACGGAAAGTGAACTTTTGGCAGTAATTTTGAGGACAGGTACCAAAGAAGAAGATGCTGAAGAACTTGCGGTGCATATTCTGCAGATGTCGACTTACTGTACACAGGGACTTTTGGGACTACACAGAATAAGCTTGGAACAGCTTTTACAGATCAAAGGAATTGGCCGCGTAAAAGCGATACAGATCAAGTGTGTTATGGAATTTTGTACAAGGGTAGCAAAATCAAAAGCCAAAGAAAACCTTTCCTTTACTAAATCGGGTTCTGTTGCATCCTATTATATGGAATCTCTTCGTCATAGAAGGCAGGAATGTGTCATACTACTATTACTTGATACCAAAGGACATCTGTTGAAAGAGACTGAGTTGTCAAAAGGTACGGTAAAATCCTCCTTACTGTCACCAAGGGAAGTTTTTATTGAAGCGCTGAAAACGGAAGCAGTGAATATCATTCTGCTTCATAATCATCCAAGTGGAGATTCTACTCCAAGCCATCAGGATATAAGCATTACCAAAAGAATTGATGAACTTGGTATCAAATTGGATATACCGCTGATCGACCATATCATAATCGGTGATAATAATTATTTTAGTTTTAAAGAACAAGGTTACCTATAGAAAGGGGTTAATATTTTGGCTAATAATACATTCGGCATAGATCTTGGTACTAATAATATAAAAATATACTCTAGAAATGATGACAATATTATTGTAGAGAAAAATATGATTGCCATAGAAAACAAAAATACACTTTTTGCTTATGGTAATTCTGCTTTTGAAATGTATGAAAAAGCACCTGCAAATATTCACATTACTTATCCACTATGTAATGGTGTCATTGCAGATATTAAGAATATGGAAACTATCGTAAGGTATTTTATTAATGACCTTATGAAGGGAAATATAAAACCTGCAGACTATTATATTGCAGTACCTACGGATGTTACCGAGGTGGAAAAAAGAGCATTTTATGATTTGTTCAGGGATGCCAATGTAAAAGCCAAAAAAATCATGGTAGTAGAAAAGGCTGTAGCTGATGGTTTGGGCATGGATATTGATGTGAAAAATTCCCAAGGTGTGATAGTCGTAAATGTAGGGTACGACACTACCGAAATATCTATTCTTTCACTGGGAGGGATTGTTTTAAGCAAACTGATCAAAGTTGGTGGACAGAAATTTGATGAAGCACTGAAAAATGCTGTTCGTAAAGAATTTTCTCTCATTATTGGTGGAAAGACAGCCGAAAATGTAAAAATTACATTAAGTGAACTGGAAAAAGAAGGAAAAGGAGCGGTAGTCTATGGCAGAGATATTGTAACCGGACTTCCTGTGGAAAGAGAGATTCCCACTGCTCTGGTAGACGCCTGTTTACAGGAGCACTTCAATTCCATTATTGATAATATCAAGGTAATTCTGGAAAGAACCCCACCAGAACTTGCGGCAGATATCTATCGAAAGGGTATCTATATTACCGGTGGTGCTTCTCAGGTAAGCCATCTGTCAAAAAGAATCGCTGAAGGTACCGGACTAAAAGTCAATGTATCTGAACATCCACTTGAAAGCGTGGTAATGGGTCTTTCCAAGATTATCAAAGAGGATAACTATAAATCTGTAGCATATTCAATCGAAGGAATGAGTAAATGAGCCCGATTATCAAGAGAAGAGGGGAGAGGTTTACTTTGCCAAGTAAATATCTCCTTTTTATTTTAACAGTATTGTGTACAGGGATGATGTTAATGACATTCAGTACAGATTTATTTAACAGACCATTAAATGCAGTGGCTGGGTATGTTATCATACCGTTTCAGCGTGGAATCAGTGATGTAGGTGGATGGCTGTCCAAACGTTCTGAAGAATTAATACAAATCAGATCCCTGATAGAGGAAAATGAGAATTTAAAAACACAGGTAGATGAACTGACAATAGAGAATATCCAGCTTCAACAGGATAAATATGAATTGAACAGTTTACAGTCTTTGTATAAACTGGATCAACAATATTCAGATTATGAGAAGGTGGGTGCCAGAATCATTGCTAGGGATTCTGGTAACTGGTATCATTCCTTTACCATCGATAAAGGCTATAACGATGGACTGATGGTGGATATGAATGTGATTGCGGATGGTGGCCTGGTAGGCAGGATTATTTCTGTCGGTCCTAACTGGGCAAAAGTTAGTTCCATCATTTCTGATAATTGCAATGTAACAGGTAAGGTACTGGCAACAGGAGATAATCTGACTGTCTCAGGTGACTTGGAAATGATGCAAAAAGGGATGATCCGTTTTTCACAACTTCTAGATAGTGCACAGGCAGTTACAAACGGTAACAAGATTGTCACTTCCGATATCAGCGATAAATATCTGCCGAATATTTTGATCGGATACATCAATGAGCTTACATTGGACGCTAATAAACTTACAAAATCCGGTACACTTACTCCTGCTGTAGATTTTGAACATTTAGGTGAAGTTTTGGTCATTTTGAAAATGAAGCAGACGGTTGAAAATCAGTAAAAGGATACATATGTTGGCTTGCTCATACTATGTGGAAAGGAAATGTATTGAGAAGAAAAATAATTACAGCAATATTAATTCTATTCTGTTTTGTGCTGCAAAGCACGTTCTTTCAAAGCATTGCCTTTAATGGGATTGTCCCAAACCTGATGATTGTATTAACAGCTTCTTTTGGTTTTATGAGAGGAGATAAAGAAGGGTTGATCATCGGCTTCTGTTGTGGCTTTTTGTATGATATATTATTTGGTGATATAATTGGCTTTCATGCTCTTGTCATGATGTATGTTGGCTTCTTAAATGGTAAATTTTCCGGTGTATTTTATCCCGAAGATATCAAACTGCCCATGGCGCTTATTGTCATGAGTGATCTTTCTTATGGTATGATATGCTATATCTGTTTGTTTTTATTACGTGGGAAATTAGACTTCCCATATTATTTTCTAAATATTATTCTACCTGAAGTAGTTTATACGACTGTAGTTACCATATTGTTATATCCACTGATTCTGTTTATCAATGTACGAATGGAAAACAGAGAAAAAAGAGGTGCTCAAAAATTTGTTTAAAAGAATCAAGGAACGCTTAATACAAATACTAACTAGTAGAATAATAGTTATCTTAATTGTTTCGATTGCTCTTAGTGGTGTTTTGATCTATAGACTTTTTAATCTGCAGATTGTTAGAGGAGAGGAATTCTTGAATGACTTTATCCTGCAGAGTAAGAAAACCAGGGAAGTAACAGCAACGAGGGGAAATATCTATGACCGTTATGGGAATCTTTTAGCATATAATGAATTGGCTTATTCTGTAAAAATAGAGGATGTATATGAAACTGGAAGGAATAAAAACAAACAATTAAATGCCAATATTTATAAACTTATCCAGTTAATTGAAAAAAATGGAGATAGCACCATTACAGACTTTGGTATTGTTTTAGATGTAAATAATCAATTTACATTCAGTAGTTCAGATGATACAAAAAGATTACGTTTTTTGGCAGATGTGTATGGTAGAAGTTATATCAAAGAATTGTTGTTGGAAGAACAAACTGCTACTCCTGACGAAGTAATAAAGTACTTGGGAGAACGTTATGCCATTGGTCAATATGAGGATCCCTCTGACAGAAAAACGGAGTTTATCGTTGGTAAAGACTATGAACGTAGTGTTTTGCTTAAAATGATAACCATTAGATATGCTATGGGACTTACATCCTTTCAGAAGTACATAGGTACCACCATTGCGAAAGATATTAGTGAAGAAACAAGAGCTGTCATTATGGAAAATCTATCTGAATTGGATGGTGTATCCATAGAAGAGGATCCGGTACGACGATATGTAGATAGTCAATATTTTGCTCAGATTTTGGGATATATAGGCAAGGTCTCTTCAGATGAACTGGAAGCATTGAATTTACAGGATAAAGATGAGGGCGGTGACGGTAATCGGTATTCTATTAATGATGTTGTAGGAAAAACAGGTATAGAAGCCTACATGGAAACAACATTACAGGGTACTAAGGGTATTGAAACTGTTTATGTCAATAATACAGGTAAAGTAATCAGTGTGGATGAAGAGGAATCCTGGGAGTCTGTAGCCGGCAATGATGTTTATATCACCATAGACAAGGATCTTCAAATCGCTGCTACCAATATCCTGGAACAAAAGATTGCAGGTATCCTGCTTGATAAGTTGCGGAATGTAAAAGAATATACCGGAAAAACCAATTCCAGTAAAGAATTGTATATTCCCATTTATGATGTATACTTTGCTTTGTTTGATAATAGTACCATTGATCTGGAAAATATGTCTTCTGATCGCGCAGGTGAATATGAACAGAAGGTCTATGCAGTTTATCTAAATTACAGAGAAAAAGTATATGAGAGACTCAGACAAGAACTCATTGAAAATAAAACGCCCTACAATAAGCTTAGTAAGGAATATCAGATTTATGAAAGCAACATTGTAGAATATCTATTGAAACGTGGTATTATTGATGAAAATCTTGTTGATACAGAGGATGCCAAATATAAAGCATGGCGTGAGGAAGAAACAATCAGTCTTTCCGAATATCTGTATTATGCCATTTCCATGGGGTGGATTGATGTGACGAAACTGGATATGAAAGGACAATATTCAGATTCTGAAGAGATATATAATAAGATTGTAGATAGTATTTTCCTGATTTTGGACAATACAACCGAATACCAAAAGAAGCTATTTAAGTACATGCTTCGAAATGATGAAATTACAGGTAAGGATGTATGTTATATACTTTGTGAACAAGGAAAAGTAGAGATTGACGAGCAGGATGTTACACTTTTCTATCAAGGAAAGTTATCACCATATAACTTCATGCTGAATAGAATTAGAAATATGGACATTACACCTGCCATGTTGGCGCTGGATCCTTGTAGCGGTTCCGTTGTGATAACGGATGTGAATTCCGGTGATGTCCTTGCTTTGGTTTCTTATCCTAGCTATGACAATAATCTGATGGCCAATACAGTGGATGCGGAATATTATGCCAGGTTACAGTCTGATAAGGCACACCCATTATTGAATTATGCTACACAGTATAAGTCAGCTCCCGGTTCTATCTATAAAATGGTAACAGCTACAGCAGGTTTGATGGAAAATATTATCTCCACAAGTTCTACTGTTACCTGTAGGGGAAGTTTTGATATTGTTACGCCTCCTCCTAAATGCTGGATTTATCCGGGTGCACATGGTTCACTCAATGTTACCGGAGCTATACAGCGTTCCTGTAACAACTTTTTTTATCAGTTAGGCTATAATATGAGTACCTTAACGGGCACCTATAACGCAGAAGCTGGTCTCAGTATATTGGCCAAATATGCTGATTTATATGGTCTGTCTGAAAAATCAGGTGTGGAAGTTGCTGAATATGCACCGGATGTTTCTAACGAACTTCCTATTCAGTCAGCAATTGGACAAGGTAGTAACAGCTATACAACGGCTGGATTGGCCAAGTATGTATCTACAGTCGCAAATAGCGGCACCTGCTATAATCTGACCCTTTTAGATAAAGTAATGAGTCAGGACGGGAAACTCATTGAAGAATTTCAACCTAATATTCGAAATACCATAGAAATGCCTACAGAGTACTGGAATGCAATTCATACAGGCATGCGTAAGGTGGTTGAAGGTATGTCCTATTATTCTGGTTTGGGTATGGAGGTTGCAGGTAAGACTGGTACTGCTCAGGAAAGTACTACCAGATCAAACCATGCATTGTTTGTTGGTTATGCACCTTACGACGATCCCCAAATTGCCATTGCTACAAGAATTGCCTTTGGTTATTCCTCCAGCTTTGCAGCTCAGACAAGCAGGGATATCATTAAGTATTATTATGACCTGGCAAATGATAAAGACATCGTTACCGGAGAAGCGGATGAGATGGATGCAGCAACTTATGGTGATTAAGGGGAGGAGATTTCTGCCTTATGAAAAATGTAGTCATAATAAAAAGTTATCAGAATGGAATATCTCTTTGGTTGGACTCAGAATGCAGTTTTCAAGAGTTACTAGAGGAGGTTACCTTTAAGTTTACAGAATCCAGAACTTTTTTTGGGAACGCAAAAATGGCATTATCCATAGAAGGAAGAGAATTATCAGATTCAGAACAGATAAAGATGATTGTGACCATCCAAAAGTGTACAAAATTGGATATCATCTGCTTAATTGGTAAAGATGAAGAAAAGGAACAGGATTTTGTTAAAGCAATTGAAAAAGTAAACCATCACTTATCCCATAATGATGCCAGTGGCCAGTTTTACAGAGGGACTTTAAAAAATAACCAGTTGATTGAAACTGAATCCAGTATTGTAGTGTTAGGAGATGTATATCCTGGGTCCGCTGTTATATCAGCCCATAATATAATAGTCCTGGGAGGTCTGTATGGGGAAGCATATGCAGGTGGTAATGGAGAGGAAGGTCACTTCATTGTAGCTCTTGAAATGTCTCCACAAAAACTTACCATAGGTGATTTTAAATATAAAGGTAATAAACAGAGTAAATGGAGTATCAAACCCAAAGTACAACCCAAAATAGCTTATGTGAACGATGCGCAGATAGTTTTGGAACCCTTGACAAAAGAATTACTAAGTACTTTTTAGCCTAAATGGCAGAGTACTGGTGGACGAAATATTATTTTCAGCCGGTTATTATGGCAAAAGGAGGAAATATGAGTGAAGTAATTGTCGTCACATCAGGAAAAGGCGGTGTGGGTAAGACCACCACATCTGCAAACGTAGGAACGGGTCTGGCACGTATGGGGAAAAAAGTATGTCTGATTGATACAGATATCGGACTAAGAAATCTGGATGTTGTAATGGGACTGGAAAACAGGATTGTCTATAATCTAGTTGATGTTGTGGAAGGTAACTGCAGAGTCAAACAAGCTTTGATCAAAGATAAACGGAATCCGACCTTATATTTAATGCCGTCCGCTCAGACAAGAGATAAAACAGCAGTAACTCCTGAACAGATGGTAAAAATGTTATCACATCTACGGGAACAGTTTGATTATATTATATTGGATTGCCCTGCAGGAATTGAACAGGGTTTTAGAAATGCCATTGCCGGAGCGGACAGAGCTCTGGTTGTTACCACTCCTGAGGTATCCGCTATTCGTGATGCTGACAGAATTATCGGTTTGCTAGAAGCAAATGAATTTAAGAAAATTGATCTTATTATTAACCGCCTTAGAATAGATCTCGTAAAAAGAGGAGACATGATGTCGTCTACGGATGTAGTAGATATCCTGGCCATACCGTTAATTGGTATTGTACCGGACGACGAAAATATTGTGATTTCAACGAATCAGGGAGAACCTCTTGTAGGGAATGGTACGCCTGCGGGAATTGCTTTTCAGAATATTTGTCACAGAGTGAGTGGCAAGGAAGTACCTTTTATGGATTTTGAAAAGAGTATTTCCTTCTGGACACGTGTAACCGGTATTTTCCATAAAATATAAAGGGGGCGTCTACATGATAAGACATTTTTTCAGAAGAAAGAGTTCAAAAGAAATAGCCAAGGATAGGCTAAAAATTTTACTTATTTCGGATCGGGTAAATTGCTCTCCGGAAATGATGGAAATGATAAAAGCTGATATTGCCAAAGTGATATCTAAATACATGAAGATTGATGCCAAAAGCATGGAAATACAAATCAGTAAGACAGGAAGCAGAGGCGGCAGAAATTCTAAAATGCCTACATTATATGCAAATATTCCCATTATTGATTTGAACCAATAGGCAGGAAGAAGGATTATGCTTAAGAATTACCGGTTAAGAGATTATGATTTCAAACTGATTATACTGATACTTGCTACATCTACCATGGGAATACTGGCCATCGGAAGTGCAAAAGAAACATTACAGACGAAGCAGATACTGGGTGTTGTTCTGGGTTTATTTCTGATGATCAGTATTTCATTAATTGACTATAATTTGGTGCTTAAATTATATTGGCTGATGTATGCAGGGAATCTTGTTTTGCTGGTTGCCGTTATTTTCTCAAATGCCGGTGCTGATGCCGGAGGAGCACAAAGATGGTTTGAATTTGGTGGATTCCGGTTTCAGCCATCAGAAACTGCCAAAATCATATTGATTTTATTCTTTGCACAGTATATTATGAAACATAAGGGACATCTCAATACCTTCAAGTATATTATACTGTGCATTTCACTGATTGCAGCACCATGGGCATTGATATATAAACAACCCGACTTGTCAACAAGCGTTGTGATTTTATTGGTTTTTTGTGTGATTATGTATATAGGAGGCCTTAGCTACAAAATCATTCTAGGTGTTCTTGCTATTTTGATACCGGCTTTCCTAATTTTTATGAGTGTTGTCCTACAGCCCGATCAGGATATTTTAGAGGATTATCAAAAAGATCGTATCATGGCATTTAGACATCCTGAGGAATATGCAGACAAAGAAGCATATCAACAGCTAAATTCCATTACTGCGATTGGATCCGGACAACTGGATGGGAAAGGATATAGAACAAATGAGATTAGTTCTGTTAAGAATGGAAACTATATATCTGAACCACAGACCGACTTTATATTTGCAATTATTGGAGAAGAATTTGGTTTTAAAGGCAGCTGCTTGTTAGTTGTTTTATTGTTTCTGATTTGTTTGGAATGTTTTTCTACAGCTATTAAATCAAAGAATCTGGCAGGAACTATTATTGCTGGTGGAATGGGCGGATTAGTTTCTTTTCAAAGTTTTATCAATATGGGAGTTGCAACATTTCTTCTGCCTAATACAGGATTACCGTTACCATTTGTTAGTTATGGTCTTACTTCACTGGTTAGTTTATATATTGGTATGGGGTTTGTACTAAACGTAAGGTTACAGTGTAAACGTCAATGATAATGAAGCTTATTTTGTCTACCACACTGGGGATAATATAAAGAGAGGGTTAATTTTATGAACATTGCATTAATTGCACATGATGCAAAAAAAAAGCTTATGCAAAATTTTTGTATTGCATATAGAGGCATCTTAAGTAAAAACGAGCTTTATGCTACAGGAACAACAGGCAGGCTAATTGAGGAGGTTACCAATCTGTCTGTTCATAAATTTCTTGCAGGGCATTTAGGTGGTGAACAGCAGATTGGTGCACAAATAGAGAATAATCAAATTGACCTTGTTATTTTCCTACAGGATCCCCTAAATCCTAAATATCATGAACTGGATGTGAATAATGTTTTGAGGTTATGTGATATGCATAATATACCATTAGCGACAAATCTTGCTTCAGCGGAACTATTGATCAAGTCTTTGGACAGAGGAGATTTAGAGTGGCGTGAGATGTACAAGTAGGATGAAAAGAGTCTGTTTGGGAATTACATTGTTACTGCTGCTTTCTTCTCTATGTGGTTGTGGGAGCAGAATCTATGCATTTCCCTATAATGCAGAATATGGTGTGAGCAGTTTTCAAATTATCAATACAACAAACGCATCTTTTGCAACATCCTTTGCTGCAGATTACTGTATTGTAGAAAAGGATATTACAAATGGTGATCGTATTGATATGTCTAGATCCAACGCAGCATTATTATGTGATGTGAATCATGTTGAAACATTATATTCAAAAAATGCGCATGAAAGGCTAAATCCTGCCAGCCTTACAAAAGTAATGACGGCACTTGTAGCAATCAAATATGGATCCATGGATCAAATTCTGACTGCTGGAAACTGTATCAATATAAATGAAAGCGGGGCACAGCTTTGTGGTTTAAAGACAGGTGATACCATGACTTTGTCTCAGGCTTTACACATTCTTTTACTTTATTCTGCCAATGATGTTGCCATGATGGTAGCGGAAGGTGTTGGCGGAAGTGTGGATCATTTTATTGAGCTTATGAATCAAGAAGCACAGGAGATTGGTGCCACGAATACCAGCTTTGCAAATCCACATGGACTTACAGCAGATAGCCATTATACAACTGCATATGATTTATATTTGATCTTTAACGAAGCTATAAAGTATGAAGCATTCAGAGAAATGATACATATGACTTCCTATAATACTGTGTATTATGATACAAATGGCAAAGAAAAAGAATTCTCCTGTAATACAACTAATCTTTTCTTAAGAGGAGATTATGAAATGCCGGAGAATGCGACTGTGGTCGGTGGAAAAACAGGGACCACAAATGCCGCAGGACATTGTCTGATATTATTATCCAGAGACACAGCAGGAGATCCATATATTTCAGTCATACTGCGCTCGGATACCAGAGATGATTTATATACGGAGATGAGCAATTTACTTGGTGAGATAGGGAAATAGTAGTTGTTTTTTACTGTGTTCTATTTTATAATAATTTTAGGTATTCATTCAAATCGTAGTATCAATTTACTTTAGGAGGGTTCGCCGATGGTTCAATTGATTGTAGGAAATAAGGGAAAAGGCAAGACCAAACACTTGCTGGAAAAGGTTAACACAGAAGTTAAGGATATAGCGGGAAGTATTGTATATCTAGACAAGAGTCCCAAACATATGTATGAACTGAATAATAAAGTAAGATTAATTGATGTCTCTGAATATTTGATTGAAGATACGGATGAATTTATTGGCTTTATCAGTGGTATTATTTCACAGGATCATGATTTACAACAGATGTACTTCGATAGTTTTTTGAATATTGCCAAACTTGAAAATAAGAATATTACGTATTGTGTTACGAAATTAGAAAAACTTAGTGATAAATTTCATTTGGATTTTGTACTTAGTGTTTCCGTTGATGAAAATGAAGTTCCTGAAGCAGTAAAATCGAAGATAATTATTTCTTTATAAACATAAATGAGTCAGACAAAGCCTCGGATGCTTTTCCGAGGCTTTTTTATAGAAGGAGTGCTACTAGTGGCTGGTAAAGGAAATCACAAAGTCTCAAAGATAAAAAAATACCGAAAGCCGTTAAATATCAATATAGGAATGATTATATTTGCGGCCATTTTTCTATATATCTGTATTTGTATTATGATGTACTTTAAAGATAACCATATCAAACCATATGAAGTAAGGGAAGGATCCTTATCCAGCACAAACCTGTATACAGGCATTGTACTCAGGCAAGAGACAGCGGTAAATGCAAATAAAGCAGGATACGTGAATTATTATGCTCAGGAAGGAGAAAGGGTTGCCGTAGGTAACCTTGTCTACACCATAGACGAAACAGGCAAACTTTCCGATTACATAAGCAGTGACAAGCTGGGTGAAAATACATTATCAGATAAAGATTTGAAGCAGTTGAAAAGTGAAATGACAAACTTTGTGCATGGATTTTCTGCCACAGATTTTTCTACTGTATACGATCTTAAGTATAGAATAAAGGGTAATGCATTAAAACTAGCAAATACTTCGCTTATGGAAAGTATCTCTGATTTAAAAGGTACTGACCTCGGCGCTATTGTGAATCTGTCTTATGCTACTGAAACAGGCATTATCATGTATTGGACTGATGGATATGAGAGTTTGACCGCAGATCAGGTTACTTCATCCATGTTAAGTAAAGAGGATTATGAAAAGAAGCAGTTATTAAGTAATGAATTGGTTTCTGAGCAGGATACCGTATATAAAATATGTGCTAATGAAAACTGGTCCATTTTGATACAAGTGGATGATGCCAAAGCGCAGGAATTGTTAGATGCAGAATATGTAAAGGTTAGGTTTATGAAAAACCAGGATGAATCCTGGGCTTCTGTGCAAATTCTTCATAATGAGGATGGGAATACTTATGCCCAGCTCTCCTTTACTAACTCTATGGTTAGTTATGCAAGTGACCGTTTCCTGGAGATTGAACTTTTACTTCATGAAGAAAAAGGGTTAAAAATTCCTAATTCCTCTATTGTTGAAATGGAATTTTATCTGATACCGGAAAAATATGTGACACAAAGTGGAGATACCGATTCCTACGGTGTTTTACGTGAAGCAGTTTTGGAAGATGGGACGAGAAGTACAGAATATGTAGAAATCAGTATTTATAGCAATGTAGATGGAGAATACTATGTGGATGCGGATGTACTAAAGAGCGGAGATCATTTATATCAGACTGATTCTACAGAAAGTTTTACCATTAGTAAACGTGCTACCTTGATCGGTGTATATAATATGAATAAAGGATATGCTGATTTTAAACAGATTAATATTTTATATCAAAATAATGAGTATGCAATCGTAAAATCCAATACAGATTACGGCCTAAATGTGTATGATCTGATTGTGCAGGACGCATCCATAGTGAAAGATGAGCAATTTATTTATAAATAATGGCTCATTAGGCTTACACGTAAAGGCGCGCTCTCGCTTAACTTCAAACGTAGCAGTACTAAGATTTTTTCGCATACGCTCAAAAATCAAGTACTGACGTTTTCAGAAAGCCTTTACGTGTAAGGCTAATGAGCATATACTGCTATTTATTGCCTTTACGTGTAAGGTAAATGAGGCACCTATAAGCTGATTGAGAAATAAAAGAGGGTAGGAGATTGATTAAAGATAATATCATTTCTGTTAGAGAGAAGATTGCGGCAGTAAATTCAAACACTTCACTGATAGTCGTAAGCAAGACAAAACCTGTTTCCATGCTTTGGGAAGCATATGAAGAGGGATGTCTTGATTTTGGTGAAAACAAAGTACAGGAATTGGTAGATAAGTGGAAACAAATGCCAAAGGACATCAGATGGCATATGATTGGACATCTGCAGAGAAACAAAGTGAAGTATATTGTAGATAAGGTATATTTGATACACAGCGTGGATTCCTATAGACTTGCAGAAGAAATCAGCAGGGAAGCAGGAAAGCAGCATGTCACCGTAAATATTCTGGTGGAAGTAAATGTTTCCGGAGAAGATAGCAAATTTGGTGTCAGTTGTGAGAAAACTTTGGAATTGGTTCAACAAATTTCTGCTTTGCCGGGTATTTACGTCAAAGGATTGATGACTATAGCACCATTTGTAGAAAATGCAGAGGAAAACAGACAATGTTTTTTAGAATTACGGCATTTATCTGTTGACATAAAGAACAAAAAAATCGATAATGTCAGTATGGACATTTTATCGATGGGAATGACAGGCGATTATGTTGTTGCTGCCGAGGAAGGTGCTGCCTATGTAAGAGTAGGTACCGGCATTTTTGGAGAGAGGAATTACGATATTCCAAATTAGTCTAAGGAGAGTTGTATTATGGGAGTAATGGATAAGTTTTTAAATTATATGAAGCTAAATGATGAAGATGAATATGAAACTGACAATGATTATTTGGATGATGATGAGGAGTATACTCAGGAACAGTCCAAAAAATTATTTAAGGATCAGGAATCTGATGAGAGACCAATAGCAAAAAAAACCGCCGCAAAGGTTACTCCGATGCCAAAGAATAATACAAGACGCATGCCGGGTGCAGGAGGCATGGAGGTATGTGTCATTAAGCCCACATCTGTTGAAGATGCACGGGAGATTACAGAGACTCTATTGGCTAACAGAACTGTAGTGTTGAATTTGGAAGGCCTTGATGTTGATATAGCACAGAGAATCATAGATTTTACATCAGGTTCCTGTTTTGCAATTAGTGGTAATTTACAAAAGATATCTCACTATATATTTATCATTACCCCCGCCAGTGTGGATATTTCGGGTGATTTCCAGGATATATTGAATAGTGGCTCATTTGAAACTCCCATTAATAATGGATATTAGGATACATAGAGGACAGATCATCATCTGTCCTTTTTAAAAGGAAAAAGTTGTATATTACTTTACTAGCAGGAGTGAATGATGCAGACAAAAAGATTACCAATCTTATTAAATCAAAAACCATGTTATGATATCGTATTTGATATTTCATTTGATCAATTATATGAGGAACTGAAATCGTTTTCAATTCAAAATAGAAAATTATGTATTGTAACAGATTCTAATGTAGCGAGTTTATATGGCAATGAAGTAAAAGAAATGTTATCCGGGATGTGTAAAAAGGTTGTTGTATTTTCTTTTCAGGCAGGAGAAGAAAGTAAAAATTTAGATACTGTAAAAGCTGTGTATGATTTATTGATAAAAGAAGGTTTTGACAGAAAAGATATGCTATTGGCATTGGGTGGCGGAGTAACGGGGGATCTGACCGGGTTTGTGGCGGCTACCTATCTGAGAGGGATAGATTA
The DNA here is from genome assembly GCA_035271185.1 of Lachnospiraceae bacterium. Lineage (GTDB taxonomy): Bacteria > Bacillota > Clostridia > Lachnospirales > Lachnospiraceae > Acetatifactor. Next base: position 15,464 of record DATERV010000013.1, read on the forward strand.
TATCCAGATTCCAACCACACTCTTGGCTCAGGCAGATAGTTCTATTGGTGGCAAAACAGGTGTGGATTTTGATGGATATAAGAATATGGTAGGCGCATTTAAAATGCCAAAACTTGTATATATGAATATATCCAGTTTGAGTACGCTTGATGATAGACAGTATTTTGCCGGATTTGCTGAGATCATGAAACATGGTTTGATTAAAGATGAAGGTTATTATATGTGGCTGTTAGATAAGATGTATGAAATCTGTGAAAGAGATGTGGATACTCTGACAGAAATGGTTTATCATAGTTGTGAAATAAAAAAGCAGGTTGTTGAAAATGATCCTACTGAGCAGGGGGAGCGAGCATTGCTCAATTTTGGTCATACCATAGGACATGCTGTTGAAAAAGCAAAAGGATTTAAGCTGCTGCATGGGGAATGTGTAGCTCTTGGAATAGTGTGTGCTGCCTATATTTCCTATAAAAAGGAGATGATCAGCCAAGAAGAATATTTGGAAATCAGGGATATGTTTGTTCCGTTTAATCTGCCAATCAGTATCGATGATATCGATCTGGATGAGGTTGTGAAACTGACCCGGGCAGATAAGAAAATGGAAGATGGACAAATTAAGTTTATACTGCTACAAGGTATTGGACAAGCTGTTATGGATAATACTATAACAGACCAGGAAATACAGGATGCTATTCAGGAAATATACTTTAGTGGAGAAGAAACAAATGATTAAGAATAAAACTAAAATAAAATGGCTGTACATATTCTTACTTATGATGGTTTTGGCTATTGCCTTTGATCAGGTTACAAAAATTCTGGTATTGCAGAATTTAAGAGGGAAAGAAGCTGTTTCTATTATTGATGGAGTATTGGAGCTTCAATTTTTTTCCAATACGGGAATTGCATGGAGTATGTTAGAAGGACAGATTCTTTTTATTTTGTTTACAGGAATCATATTATTAGCGGCGGTTCTTTTCTGTGTCATTAAACTGCCGAATCAAAAGAAGTTTCATATTATTTATATCCTCACGGGAATTCTGTCAGGTGGTGCAATAGGGAATATGATAGATAGAATCCGATTGGGTTATGTGGTTGATTTTATTTATTTTTCTATTATTAATTTTCCCATTTTTAATGTTGCAGATATGTGCATTGTAATTTCTATAATAATCATTGGAATTTTATTTCTATTTGTATATAAAGAAGAAGACCTTTCCTTCCTGAATTTTAAACAAACGAAATTCCGTCAGGTAAAGTAAGGGAGCTTATATGGATCAATTTCATTTTTTGATAACTGAAGAATTGGAAGATGAGAGAATCGATAAGTGTATGAGTATGCTTATCGATTCTTTGTCACGTTCCTATATTCAAAAACTGATAAAGGAAGAGGCTGTACTGGTAAATGGGAAACCTGTAAAAGGGAGTTTTCGTGTGAAGTCGGAGGATGAAGTTATTTTTAGTATTCCCAAAGCCATTGAACCTGATATAGAACCTGAAGATATTCCCCTTGATATTCTTTATGAAGATAAGGATGTCATTGTTGTAAATAAGCCCAAGGGAATGGTGGTTCATCCGGCAGCTGGTCATTATAGTGGTACTTTAGTGAATGCACTTATGTTTCATTGTAAAGGAGAATTATCCGGTATCAATGGGGTAATGCGTCCCGGTATTGTACATCGAATCGACCGGGATACAACCGGCTCTATTATTGCATGCAAAAATGACATTGCACATAAAAGTATTGCTATACAACTGAAAGCACATACGATAAACAGACGCTATAAGGCGATCTGTCATGGTGTTTTCAAAGAGGACGAAGGCACCATAAACAAGCCAATTGGTAGGCACCCTGTAGATCGTAAAAAAATGGCTGTGGTAGAAAATGGTAAACTCGCAATTACACACTATACAGTATTACAAAGATTTGAAAAATACAGCTATATTGAGTGTGTATTAGAAACAGGACGTACACATCAAATTCGTGTACATATGTCATCCATTGGGTATCCTATATTAGGAGATGATGTTTATTCCCACATGAAGTCTGCTTTTAAGCTGGAAGGACAGACTTTACATGCACAGACTTTGGGATTTATTCATCCTACAACAGGTGCTTACATGGAAATAAAGGCACCATTACCGGATTACTTTCAGCATCTGCTGGATATTTTATAGGAAGGTAAACATGTCATGAATATTTTTGATATTATCGGCCCGGTCATGGTAGGCCCAAGCAGTTCCCATACAGCCGGTGCTGTGAGAATAGGCCATATTGCAAGAAAACTTTTACAGGATACTCCGGTTTATGTGGATATCATCTTACATGGCTCCTTTGCTACCACAGGTGTGGGGCATGGTACTGATAAAGCGCTGATTGCGGGACTTCTGGGTATGCAACCGGATGATATTCGTATCCCTGACAGTTTTTCTATAGCAAAAAAAGAAGGACTTAAATTTTTATTTACATCAAAGATCATTAAGGATGCTCATCCCAATACTGCTGTATTGACCATTGCAGGAAAAGAAGGACATTCTTTACAGATACAGGCGGCTTCTATTGGTGGCGGACGCATCATGGTTCAGAGAATGGATGGAATTGATGTCAGCTTTTCGGCAGAAAAACCAACCATTGTGGTATATAATCAGGATATGCCGGGGTATGTCGCACAGGTAACGTCAGCAATATGCAAAGAAGGAATCAATATTGCTACCATGCAGCTATACCGCGCCAAGAGAGGTGGTTACGCAGTTATGGTCTTGGAGTTGGATGAAAATGTACCAAAAGAAGTGATAGAGGCCCTGGAACAATATGACGGGATCAGCAAAGTCACATATATTAATTTGGAGGAAAACCACCATGTCCTTTGATTCCCTGACAGAAATTGTAGAACGTTGTGACCAAAGAAACCTGCCCTTTTGGCAGGTTATCATGGATGATGATTGTGAAGAACGAAATGTGAATAGGGAGGAATCCGGTGAACAAATGTCCCGTATGTGGGAAGCTATGCTCCATGCATCGGATGCCTATCAGACAAAAGATCATTCCTATAGCGGGCTATCCGGTGGTGATGGTGGTAAGATGGAGCAGTACCTAAAAAAGGGCCATTCGATCTGTGATCCATTTATGGGTGAAGTGATTATGGAAGCTCTAAAAATGGGTGAATCCAATGCCTGTATGAAAAGAATCGTAGCGGCTCCAACAGCAGGTGCCTGCGGCGTTCTACCGGCTGTTTTAGTACCATGGTTTTATCATGAAAAAGGCACAAAGAAAGAAATGATTCAGGCTTTGTATGTATCTGCAGGAATTGGTCAGGTAATCGCAGCAAGAGCATCTATCAGTGGTGCTAGGGGTGGATGCCAGGCTGAAATTGGTTCTGCTTCCGCTATGGCAGCCGGAGCTCTTGTCGCTTTAAGCAAAGGCACTCCAGAGCAGATCATTCATGCGGCAGCCATTGCTTTAAAAGGATTATTAGGTCTAGTATGTGATCCTGTTGCAGGATTAGTGGAAGTGCCCTGTATCAAACGTGGCGTTATAGGTGCTGTCAATGCCATGTCCTCGGCTGATATGGCATTAGCAGGCATTACCAGCAGAATTCCGCCTGATCAGGTAATCGATGCCATGCAGGAAATTGGGGATAAGATGGATGCGTCGCTGAAAGAGACTGCTTTAGGTGGACTGGCTGCTACAAGTGCAGGAATGGAAGCTAGGGTAAAATTTGAAGAAATGATGCAAAACGAGTAAATATTACTAAAAAACGAACAAAATACTGGAAATTCACTGTCAAATTGTTTATAATGAAATTACCAAAACAGAGAGGTGGGGATTTATATGAATACAGTGATTACGATTGGTCGTCAATTTGGTAGTGGTGGTCGTGAAATAGGTGAAAAGGTAGCTGAATACTTTGGAATTAAGTGTTATGATAAGGAACTTTTAACAAGAGCTGCGAAAGAAAGTGGATTTTGTGAAGAAATGATTCAAAATCATGATGAAAGACCTACCAATTCATTTTTGTATAACTTAGTAATGGATACCTATTCATTTGGTTATAATTCTACTTCTTATGTTGATATGCCGATCAGTCACAAGGTTTTTCTGGCTCAATTTGATACGATCAAGAAAATAGCATCAGAAGGTCCCTGCGTCATTGTTGGTCGTTGTGCTGATTATGCGCTGGCTGAAAATCCAAATTGTATTCATTTGTTCGTTTTTGGGGATGAAGAGAATAAAGTAAAAAGAATCATGGAAAAGTATAGTCTGACTGAAAATAAAGCAAAAGACATGATGATAAAAAAAGATAAACAGCGTCAAAGTTATTATAACTATTATTCCTCTAAAAAATGGGGTAGAGCAGACAGCTATGATCTATGTATCAATAGCTCCATTTTAGGAGTGGATGGTACAGTAAAGCTGATTGTTCAGTATATAGAAGACTATGAAAAAAGGAGCAAAACTGTATAAAGAATTGCTTGACAAGGTATCTTTCGAATGATATGATATCTGAGTATGCCGCATAACGAGGTAAAAGTGCGTTTTTTGCCACCGTAGTTAGCGAGTAAAATGAGCTGAAATCCTTTCATTGAAGTGAATGATTTTGGTGGGGACACAGGTTCATGAATAGGAGGTACCTTATGTACGCAATTATTGCAACAGGTGGAAAACAGTATAAAGTAGCTGAAGGTGATATCATCAAAGTTGAGAAGATTGATGCCGATGCTGGAAATACTGTTACATTTGACCAGATTATTGCTATTAGCGATGGTTCTTTAAAAGTCGGTGCTGATGTTGAAAAAGCAACTGTTAGCGCTACTGTTATGGAACAGGGTCGTGGTAAAAAGGTTATTGTATATAAATACAAGAGAAAAACCGGTTACCACAAAAAGAATGGTCATAGACAAGCATACACTCAGGTTAAAATCGATAAGATTAATGCATAGTAATGCATCATGAGATAGTGTGAGTATGACATTGATAACAATTAGTAAGGATCAGAATGGTTCTTACAGAAAACTAATTTGTAAAGGTCATTCCGGTTTTGCAAAAGCCGGAAAAGATATTGTATGTGCATCTGTTTCTGTTTTGGTAATCAACACAGTCAATGCATTAGAAGATTTAGGAAAAGAATCTTTTGAAACAGTATTTAATGAGGAAGACGGGTATATCCGGTGTGACTTTTCTCATCCTTTACATGAACATTCCATTTTTCTTTTGGATGCAATGGTATATGGTTTGCTTCGTATTCAGAAAGAATATGGAAAAAAGTATTTACAAGTCAAATTCGAGGAGGTGTAAATCCATGTTAAATATGAACCTTCAATTTTTCGCTCATAAAAAAGGTGTTGGTTCTACCAAGAATGGTAGAGATTCCGAATCTAAGAGATTAGGAGCTAAGAGAGCTGATGGTCAGTTCGTAACAGCTGGTAATATCTTATACAGACAGCGTGGTACCAAGATTCATCCCGGCGTTAATGTTGGAATCGGTGGAGATGATACTTTATATGCTAAAGTAGACGGTGTCCTGAAATTCGAAAGAAAAGGCAGAGACAAAAAACGGGCTTCTGTATATCCAGTAGAGAAATAAGATGCAGTATTAACGGGCTTCAAACAGCAGTTTGAAGCCCATTTTTAAAATCAAAGGAGTTTTTAATGTTTGCAGATAGAGCAACCATATATGTTAAAAGTGGAAAAGGAGGAGACGGACATGTCTCCTTTCGCCGTGAAAAATATGTACCCAATGGAGGTCCTGATGGTGGTGATGGTGGTAAAGGCGGAGATGTTATATTCGAAATAGATGAAGGCCTTAATACTTTAACCGACTTTAGGCATATCAGTAAATACCAGGCTCAAAATGGGGAAGATGGCGGTAAGAAAAAGTGCAGAGGTAAGAATGGCAATGATATCATCATTAAGGTTCCACCCGGAACTGTAATCAAAGAGGCTGAAAGTGGAAAAGTAATTGTAGATATGTCAGGGGATACTAAAACCATTAATTTACTAAAGGGTGGAAGAGGTGGTAATGGTAATCAGCATTATGCAACCCCTACCATGCAGGCACCCAAATATGCCCAACCTGGACAAGCAGCAAAAGAGCTAAAAATGCTGTTAGAATTAAAGGTTATCGCTGATGTAGGACTGGTTGGATTTCCCAATGTGGGCAAATCTACTTTTTTGGCAAAGGTAACAAATGCAAAACCCAAAATTGCAAATTATCATTTTACTACTTTAAATCCTAATCTTGGCGTGGTAGACTTAAGTGATGGGAAAGGCTTTGTGATTGCGGATATCCCAGGGTTGATTGAGGGTGCATCAGAGGGAATTGGATTAGGTCATGAATTTTTGCGACATATAGAGAGAACAAAAGTAATTATACACATGGTAGATGCGGCAGGTTCTGAAGGTAGAGATCCCATTGCAGATATTTATGCCATTGATAAAGAATTGGAAGCTTATAATCCCGAAATAGCGAAGCGACCACAAGTGATTGCTGCAAATAAAATGGATATCATATATGATGATGATAATATTATAATTGATAAATTGAATGCAGAATTTTCATCAAAAGGAATCAAAGTCTTTCCTATTTCCGCTGTCAGTGGAAAGGGTGTGAAAGAACTTTTATACCAGGTAAGGGATATGCTGGATCATCTGGATGAAAAACCTATTGTCTTTGAACAGGAATACTTCCCTGATCAGATTTTAATGAACAGCGATGAGCCTTATACAGTAAATTATGATGCTGATGCAGATGAATATGTGATAGAAGGTCCCAAGATAGAAAAAATGCTTGGATATACGAATTTGGAAAGTGAGAAAGGTTTTACCTTCTTCCAAAGTTTCTTAAAAGAGAATGGTATTCTGAAGGAGTTAGAGGCATTGGGCATACAGGAAGGCGATACTGTCAGAATGTATGGATTATCTTTTGACTACTATAAATAATGTGTGTGTTGTGAATATGGAGAAGAAAATGACAAGTAAACAAAGAGCTTACCTGAAAAGTCTGGCAAGCACCATGGAACCTATTTTTCAGATTGGAAAAGCTAGCTTAACACCTGAAGTTACTGAAGCAATCAGCGAATCTTTTAATACAAGGGAGCTGATTAAGGTGGCTGTATTAAAAAACTGCATGGACGACCCAAAGGAAATCGCCGGTATGGTAGCAGAAAGGACGCATTCCATTGTTGTGCAGGTTATTGGAAAGAAAATTATTCTTTATAAAGAAAATAGGAAAAATAAAAAAATTGAATTACCTGTTTAGCGAGGTCATACTATGATGAACTCTGAATCAAAAACAACCGGTAGAAAAATTGGAGTAATGGGTGGAACTTTTAACCCAATCCATATAGGACATCTGTTATTGGCACAAGCTGCATTAACGGAGTATGACCTAGATATAGTTATGTTCTTACCCAGTGGCAACTCCTATATGAAGGATGAAAACACAATAGAAGAAGCTGATACCAGAATGAGAATGGTACAATTGGCTATTGCCGGTAATCCCAAGTTCCTTGCATCTGATATGGATATCAAGCGTGTGGGTAATACGTATACTTGTGACACTATGCAACAATTAAAAAAGGAATATCCCGATGACAGCTTTTTCTTTATATGTGGAGCAGATTGCCTTTTTTCTATTGAAAAATGGAAAAATCCTCAGGTTATCTTTAATAACTGTACCATATTGGCAGCTGTGCGAAACGGAGTTGACGTTACGCAGATGAATCATAAATGTGATGATCTGATGCATCTGTTTCATGGGAAGGCGTTTCTTATACCATTTCCGGAAACTGCAATTTCCTCCACTGATATTAGGAAACATATCGCTTTAAATAAAAGTATCCGCTATATGGTTCCTGAAGAAGTCAGAGGATTCATTGAAGAAAATCACTTATACAATCCGAAAATGAATGGAGCAAAGGGATCATGAGAACTACAAATCGTAGAAAAATTAGAAAAGCCATGGAAAAGGTCTTGGATGAAAGACGTTTTGAGCATACCCTTGGTGTTGCATATACAGCAGCAGCTTTGGCAATGCGATATGATGCCTCTATAGAGAATGCAGAATTGGCTGGTTTATTGCACGATTGTGCCAAGTGTATGGATGGCGATAAACGTATTTCTATATGCGAAAAACATCATATCAGTATGAGTGAGATTGAGCAACGCAATCCTTTTCTTCTTCATGCCAAGGTAGGAAGTTTTTTAGCTATGAATACCTATAAGGTTCATGATCCGGATGTCATTAATGCAATCTTAAATCATACAACAGGAAGACCCGGTATGTCTTTGCTTGAAAAAATCATTTTTGTATCAGACTATATTGAGCCTGGTAGGAAACAGGCTCCTAACTTGGCAAGTATTAGGAAACTGGCATTTACGAATCTGGATGCAGCTATGTTGCAGATTCTAAGTGATACACTTGGTTATTTAAAGGAATCTAAGGGAGAGATTGATCCCATGACACTAAAAACTTATGAGTACTATAAAAAAAGCGAGGAATAAGAATGGAAAATACTCTTTCTAAATCGATGGCAAAACTGGCTATTTCAGCACTGGAAGATAAAAAGGCAGAAGATATCCGCATTATTGATATCAGTGAAGTATCCGTTATAGCTGATTATTTTATCATCGCATCGGGAAATAATAGAAGTCAGATGCAGGCACTTTCAGATAATGTGCAGGATACGCTTGGACAAGCCGGTTATGAAATGAAACAGGTAGAAGGCTATCAGACTGCAAACTGGATTTTAATGGACTTTGGTGATGTGATTGTTCACATCTTTGATAAGGAAAACCGTTTATTTTACAATCTGGAAAGAATTTGGCGTGATGGAAAGCAAATTGATTCATTATAATATTATATAAGAAGAATCATAAAAGAAAAGGATGCGAAAGAGCATCCTTTTCTTATGTTTACCAAATTGGTTATTTTCAAATCAGTCCTCAGTACTATTACAGATTTTACCAAAGAAAGTTAAAAGATACAATCCGCAAATTCCTACAAGTGTATAAATGATTCTCGATAGCCATGACATATCGCCAAATATAAAAGCAACTAGGTCAAATCTAAACAATCCAATTAATCCCCAGTTTATGGCACCAATAACAGTAATAATTAATGCTGTAACATCAAGCCATTTCATATTGTTTTGCCCTCCTTTATAAGCTTATTTTGCAACAAAAATAGAAAAATATTCATCTAAAACGTATATGAAGGCTTTTTTTAAGAAAAGATTGACAAAAAAATGCATAAAGTGTATATTTTAACTTAAACGGTTATAATATATAAGTTAGGTGTATTATTATTGTTATAAAAGGAGGAAATAATTATGAAAAAATGTAAAAGAACTCTGAGTCTGATGCTTGTTGTTGTTATGGCAATCAGCATGATGACAGGTTGTGGCGCAAGTAAAAGCTCAGACACATGGAAATTTGGTGGTATCGGTCCTGTAACGGGTGGTGCAGCTGCTTATGGTCAGGGTGTAAAAAATGCAATCGAGCTTGCAGTAAACGAGATCAATGCTGCAGGTGGTATTAACGGAGTACAAATAGAGTACAGATTTGAAGATGATGAAATGGACAATGAAAAATCTGTTAATGCATACAATGCCTTAAAAGACTGGGGTATGAATGTATTGATTGGATGTGTTACCAGTGGATGCTGTATTGCTGTTTCTGACAAGACAGCTACGGATAATATGTTCCAGTTAACACCTTCTGCATCTGCAGTTGACTGTATCAAGAATGACAATGTATTCCAAGTTTGCTTTACCGATCCAAACCAGGGTATTGGTTCTGCAAATTACATTGGAGAAAACGCGATGGCAGAAAAAGTTGCTGTTATCTACAACAGCTCTGATGTTTACTCAACAGGTTTGTATGAAAAATTTATGACTGAAGCTGCGAATCATTCATTCGAAGTAGTTGCTGAAGAAGCATTTACTGATGATAACAAGACTGATTTTTCTGTACAGTTAAAGAAAGCAAAAGAAGCAGGTGCTGAGCTGGTTTTCCTTCCTGTGTATTATCAGGAAGCTTCCTTGATTCTGACACAGGCTGCAGGTATGGATTATGCCCCTACATTCTTTGGTTGTGATGGACTTGATGGTATTCTTACCGATGTAGAAGGATTTGATACAAGTCTTGCTGAAGGTGTAATACTTCTGACACCATTCGCTGCTGATGCAACAGATGACGCTACAGTTAAATTTGTTACTGCCTATAATGAAAAATATGGACATACACCAAATCAGTTTGCTGCTGATGCTTATGATGCAGTATATATTTTAAAAGCAGCCATTGAAAAGAGTGGTGCAACACCTGCAGATGGTGTTTCTGGTATCTGTGAGAAACTGAAAATTGCCATGACGGAGATTTCCTATGATGGGCTTACAGGTGAGGCCATGACATGGAGTGCAACCGGAGAAGTAAATAAAGCTGCAAAAGCAATGAAAATCGTGAATGGTTCTTACAAATCAATTCAATAATTTTGTAAATGAAGTAATCACAGAGGGTTGCAGAATTCTGCAGCCCTCTTTTATAATTATATAAATCGAAAATGAATGTTTGCAGTTTTCACAGTCTTGCATGATAAATGGATTGTTGGTATAATATGCAAGATATGATAAGTTAGAAAAGATATTGAGGTGCTGAATATGAAGTTTATTTCTTATTTAATCGATGGTATTAGTTTGGGAAGTGTATATGCTATTATAGCGCTTGGTTACACCATGGTTTATGGTATTGCTAAAATGCTAAACTTTGCTCATGGAGATGTCATTATGGTGGGTGGTTTTGCAACCTTTACCATAGTCAGTACATTAGGTCTGCCACCGGTGCTGGGTGTTTTAATTGCAGTTATCATTTGTACTGTTATTGGTATTACCATTGAAAAGGTGGCATACAGACCCCTTAGAGGAGCCTCTTCATCATTAGCGGTATTAATTACGGCAATTGGTGTTAGCTATCTGCTACAGAATCTGGCACTGCTTATTTTTGGTACTGCACCTAAATCATTTATATCAGTGGTTGATCTACCTAGTCTGAAATTTGCAAATGGTAATATTTCTATTTCAGGAGAGACTATCGTTACCATTATAACTTGTATTGTGGTTATGATCGGGTTGACGCTGTTTATTAATCAGACCAAAGCTGGCCAGGCTATGTTAGCTGTTTCTGAAGATAAGGGAGCTGCTAAATTGATGGGTATCAATGTAGATGGTACCATTGCACTGACATTTGCCATTGGTTCCGGTTTGGCCGCCATTGCGGGTGTGTTACTGTGTTCTGCTTATCCCACATTAACTCCCTATACAGGTTCTATGCCCGGTATCAAAGCCTTTGTAGCTGCCGTATTTGGCGGGATTGGCTCTATTCCCGGAGCTTTGATTGGAGGTATACTACTTGGTGTCATTGAAATACTGAGTAAAGCATATATCTCGTCGCAAATGGCGGATGCCATCGTATTTGGCGTGCTGATTATTGTGCTTGTGGTGAAACCTACCGGTATATTAGGTAAAAAGCTACAAGAGAAAGTATAAGGAGGAGTAAGATGTTACAATCATTATGGAATAAAACAAAAGAAAAAAATCTTACTACCTATGTAATGCTAATCGTTACTTACATCATCGTGGAAATATTGATTCTATCAGGAGTATTATCTTATCAGCTACAAGGTATATTGGTACCTGTTTGTACTTATGTAATTATGGCTATTTCACTCAACCTGGTTGTAGGTATCCTAGGTGAGTTAAGTCTTGGTCATGCAGGTTTTATGTGTGTGGGTGCTTTTTTAGGAGGCTCTTTTTCTATCTGTATGGAACAAGCAATTCCCAATGGGTTTATTAGGTTCCTTTTGGCATTATTAGTTGGCGCGATCAGCGCAGGAATCATTGGGTTTCTGATTGGGATGCCTGTCCTACGTTTAAATGGGGATTATCTTGCCATTGTCACCCTTGCCTTTGGAGAAATTATTAAAAATCTTGTGAACCTTGTTTATTTGGGCTATGACAGTAAAGGGCTTCATTTTTCCATGAATGATTTAGCATCCTTAAATATGGAAGAAGATGGAGTATTAGCAATAAAAGGTGCACAGGGTGTGACTGGCATGCCAACCGTTGCAAACTTTACAGTTGGTTTGATTCTCATTCTATTTACTGTATTTATAATTACTAATTTAGTAAAATCCCGGGATGGTCGTGCCATCATGTCTATTCGTGATAACCAGATTGCTGCAGAATCTGTGGGTATTAATATAACCAAGTATAAGCTGATGGCATTTACCATCTCAGCTTCTTTAGCAGGTATGGCCGGTGCATTTTATGCACATAACTTCAGTAATATCAAAGCCACTACCAATAATTTTGGATATAATATGTCCATCATGATACTGGTATTTGTAGTTTTAGGTGGTATCGGTAATATTAAAGGATCTATTATAGCAGCTACTATATTGACCTTACTGCCGGAAGTATTGCGTTTTATGTCCCAATACAGAATGCTTGTCTATGCCATTGTATTGATTGTGATGATGTTATTTAACTGGAGCCCTAAAGCAAGACTGTATAAGGAAAGAGTAAGTGTGAAATGCAGGATGATGTGGGTATCTAGAAAAGAAAAATGGAAATTAAGTCATAAGGCTTCCAACCAGAAAAAGGAGGAACAATAAGTATGGCTTTATTAGAGGTACAAAACTTAGGCATTTCCTTTGGTGGGTTGCGAGCTGTTGATGATTTTAATTTAAGTATAGAAAAGGGACAATTATATGGATTGATTGGTCCCAATGGAGCAGGTAAAACTACTGTTTTTAATCTCTTAACAGGCGTATATAAGCCAAGTGAAGGAATTATTAGACTGGGTGGAGAGAATATAACCGGCAAAAAAAATATCGATATCAATAAATTTGGAATAGCCAGAACTTTTCAGAACATTAGACTTTTTAAAGATCTGACTGTTTTAGATAATGTTAAAATCGGACTTCATAATCAATATCATTATAATACCTTTGAGGGTATTTTCAGATTGCCTCAATATAAACGTACTGAAAAAAAGATGGATGAAGAAGCAATTTCTTTACTAAAAGTATTTGATCTGGATCAAGAAAAAGATTTTCTTTCATCCAATCTTCCTTATGGAAAACAAAGAAAGTTAGAAATTGCCCGAGCTCTTGCTACAAATCCAAAATTATTATTATTGGATGAACCTGCAGCGGGAATGAATCCTAATGAAACCCAGGAATTAATGGATACGATTCGGTTTGTGCGTGAAAAATTTGATATGACCATTTTATTGATTGAGCATGATATGAAGCTGGTATCTGGAATTTGTGAAGAACTGACGGTTCTTAATTTTGGCCGTGTTTTATGTCAGGGTAAAACCTCTGACGTATTAAACAATCCGGAAGTAATTAAGGCTTATCTGGGTGAATAGGAGGGAATTACATGGCAATGTTGGAAGTGAAAGACCTACAGGTATATTATGGTATGATTCAAGCCATTAAGAATGTATCTTTTGAAGTAAATAAAGGAGAAGTAATCGCATTGATTGGTGCAAATGGTGCAGGTAAGACCACAATTTTGCATACTATTACAGGATTGATTTCCCCCAAAAGTGGTTCCGTAATATTTGAAGGAAAAGATATTACAAAAGTGCCCGGACATAAGATTGTGTCAATGGGAATGGCACATGTACCGGAAGGGAGACGTGTTTTTTCTAACCTGACAGTACTACAAAACTTAAAACTTGGTGCTTATACCAGAAAAAGCAAGAGTGAATTAGAAAAAACCCTTGAGATGGTTTATAAAAGATTTCCCCGTTTAAAGGAAAGAAAAAATCAGATGGCAGGAACTCTCTCCGGTGGTGAGCAGCAAATGCTTGCTATGGGAAGAGCATTGATGTCCCATCCCCAGATTATATTGATGGATGAGCCATCCATGGGCCTTTCTCCCATCTTTGTAAATGAAATATTTGATATTATTAAAGAAGTCAGCCAAAGCGGTACCACTGTTCTTCTGGTAGAACAAAATGCAAAAAAAGCTTTATCTATCGCAGACAGGGCGTATGTTATGGAAACAGGTAATATTGTATTGGAAGGAAAAGCTAACGCATTATTGAATGACGATTCTATTAAGAAAGCATATTTAGGTGAATAATCATTTGTTCTTCTAAAATATCCAATAGAAATGAGGGCAAAAGCATGGAAATGAAAAATGTTGTGATTACAATTGCCAGACAGTATGGCAGTGGTGGTAAAACCATAGGTGAAATGCTGTCAAATGATGTAGGAATCCATTATTACAATAAGGAATTGATGAAACTGGCGTCAGAAGACAGTGGTATCAATGAAGCATTATTTGTAAAAGCAGATGAAACTGTTAAGAATACATCCCTTTTTAAAATAGCAAAAAGAGTTTACCAGGGTGAATTGATTCCACCTGAAAAGGATGAATTTACTTCTAATAATAATCTGTTTAACTACCAAGCTAAAATTATTAAGGAGTTAGCAAAAGAGGAGTCCTGTATCATTATCGGAAGATGTGCCGATTATGTACTGAAGGATTTTGACAATGTCCTTAGTGTTTTCATTCATGCACCTGCAGATTTTTGTTTAGAGCAGGCAGCTTTGAAGCATAGCATGAACACAAGGGAGCTTGTGAAATTCATTGAGAAAACAGATAAAAGAAGAGCAGATTACTATAAATATTATACAGGACGGGAATGGACTGATGCCAGAAATTATGATTTATGCCTGAACAGTTCCAAACTGGGATTTGATCGCTGTGTGGAAGAAATCAAAGCATACATAAAAGTACGTTTTGGCGAAGTTTTCTAATGAAATGGTAATTTATTTAAATCCAAGTCAATCTAAAAAGCAGCAGAACATTCAGATTCTGCTGCTTTTTTCATACATATGAACTTATTTGTATAAACGGAAGATACCGTATACCTTACCCAGTATCTGACAATCATCCACTATGATGGGATCCATGTCATCATTTTCAGGCTGCAGACGGATATGACCATTTTCTTTATAGAAGGTTTTGACCGTTGCTGAATCATCAATCAATGCAACAATCATATCTCCATTTTTTGCAGTATTGCAACTTTGTACAAATATCTGATCTCCACTGAAAATACCGGCATTAATCATGGAGTCACCTTTTACCTTTAAAACAAAAGAATCACCTGAAGGTACCACCTCCGCAGGAACAGGGAAGTAACTCTCAATATTCTCCTGGGCCAAAATAGGTTGACCGGCAGCTACAGTGCCTATCACAGGAATACTAACCATTTCTGTACGAACCATTTGGAAACTGTCATCACAGATCTCAATGGCTCTGGGTTTGGTAGGATCCCTCCTTATGTATCCATTCTTTTCTAAGGTCTCTAAGTGAGAATGAACAGAGGATGTCGATTTTAAATGAACCGCTTCACAGATTTCTCTAACAGCAGGCGGATATCCTCTTTTCAAGATCTCTTCTTTTATATATTCTAAGATTTCTAACTGCTTATCAGTTATCTTTCCTTGACTCATTCGATATCCCTCCATTTAATTTATAAAAAAAGTATAGCATACCAAATTTTAAAAAGCAAACATATATTCAGAAAATATGTTCGAAAAATACCAAAAATTGTATTGACATTCGAAAGTATGTTCGATATAATGCATATAAGAACAAACGTTCGCGAAAGCTCTAGATTCTAAACTTATGAATATATAGGAGAATGAATAATGGATGCCTGTGTATATGAATCCTTAGATAGAAGTGCATATAGAAGTAGAAGAAATAAGATCAAGAGAATGAGATTAATACGTAGAAGATTCATTCTGCTATCTTTGACAATTATACTTGTTTTAGTCTTGTCAATATCATATCACGCTATTTTATCTGAGGCAAATACTGGTGATGAAGAGACTAATTATAAGTATTATACCAGCGTAGAAGTTAATTATGGGGAATCCTTATGGTCAATAGCAGAAGCACATATAGGAAGTGAGTATGCATCAGCCAAAGACTATATTCATGAAGTGATGGAAATCAATCATCTGGAAGATGAGTATGTGTCAGCAGGACAGTATCTTGTTATTCCTTATTATTCTACCGATTTCAAGTATTGATTTTATACATTAACAAGTGATTATTATTCTATTTTGAATATTTATAACATTAGCGGACCGTTTTTAGCGGTTCGCTTTATTACGTTGTGGTATAATCGTAAATAAGACGATACGTCCTCATTATTCGAAAGAACTAGGGTGTGCAGTTCACACACCCTAGTTCTTACACAGACATTTGTTTTCTTGTCATCCCAAAATAAGTATTCAGACTTCTTTTAAGTATGAACTTAAAATATCCAAAATATGATTCTTGTATATGTTTCCATTCAAAACATCTCCATTAGGATTAAAACAAAGTGACCAGACATCTTTCGGATCATCATCATCGTACGGATTTAAATACTCCATATTTTTATCGAAGTACTCGCTTAAATACTTCTTCGCATTTCCTTCAGGCCAAATAAGATTGCCATATGACACCCCAAATCCATTTTCTGTAAATTGCAAAAGAAGCTCTCTTGTTCTCCTGTTATATGGATTATCATCTTCTTTGCTCACAAGCCATGCGGGATTAAGCTCAATCAATATTCCCTCGTCTCTTACGCAATCAGCAAAGAACCTGACAGGTTCTAAAGGTATTACTTCCTGATGAAATGCATCTACAGAAAGCATAATATAATTTAAGCCACTTTCAGCTAACATGTGTGCAACATTCTTTATTCGTTCCTTATTTCTACTAAAGAACCCATTCGTAATCAATTCTCTTTGGGGTATTCCAGCCTCAGTTGCGGCTGCATGAATCTTACAAACATCCTCTGGGTACAACAATGGTTCTCCGCCAAAGGTCATAAGAGATTGTATCTGATAATTCGCACATACATCTCTTATTGCTTCTGAGACATAATCACCGTTAATATGTTCGCCAACAGCACAGTGCTCACCTTCGGAACAATGCTTGCAATGGCCTGTACATGCCATTGTTACTACAAACTCAATTCGATTTAAATTCTTGAAATATTCAATCATCATTAACTGCCTTCCTTTCAAAAATAAACATTTTTCCAAATTCTTATATTCTTGAGTGATGCAGTTCTGACAACATAAGCAAAACCTACAATTAACCTCGATACAATCTGCTGTCAGTACTAGAACTGCATCGAGTAGTTACATCGTTTTCTCATCTCAATTCTCCTTCCGTGCTGCTCTTACATAGATGGATAAACTCACTCTAATAGAATATTATACAACAATTTGAACATTTTTCCAAATTAAAAACTAGAATCCTTTACTTCTATGTAGTTAAAAAGTTTAAAATATGACAACTATGTTATGGTTAATATTATTTTTATGTACTAATATATATAACAACTGAGCCACTATATCTGAAAGTGGAAAAGTTTAAAAATGAGTTTTAAAGAATATAATTCAAGATTACTATATAGCACTACAAAGCTTATAATATTTACGAGCATTATTTCAGTTATCATTGCAATCTTAAATTTTATAGTTCCAATCATGCTATGGATTGTCAACAGTTTCTTAGACAATTTTTTTAAGGGTGTTCATCCGGTACTTGACTGGTGTTAGATAGCCAAGAGAGGAATGAATCCTGTGATTATTAAACCAATTCACATAATCAGCAAGCTGCAGTTTTAGAGCTGCCAGATTTGTAAACATCTGATTTTTTACAAATTCAGTCTTGATGATTTTAAAAGTCGCTTCTGCAACAGCATTATCATATGGGCAGCCTTTGTGACTGAGTGAACGAGTTATTTCGAATGCTTCAAGTGTTTCTTCTATCAGTTGGTTTTTGAATTCGTTACCGCGATCGGTATGAAATATATTGACGTCTTTCAGACTTCCACTGACAGTCATGAATGCTTCTTTTACAAGCTTTGCAGTTTTTATGTGGACCTGCACTATAACCGATTATTTCACGATTGAAGAGGTCTACAAGGACACATATGTAGTTCCAGTTGAGTCCAACTCGGACATATGTCAAATCACTTACGACTACGTTTCGATATGATTGATCATCGAATTCACGATTCACAACATTTGCCACTTTGGATTCATTACAAGTATCTTTCTGTGAATGGAACTGCGCAGTAGTATAACTTGAAACAAGACCTTCCTGTTTCATGATTCTACCGATTCTACGA
>DATERV010000014.1:0-5743 GCA_035271185.1 Lachnospiraceae bacterium
TTTTCCTTTTCGTCCGGGCAATTCGGTTGCTTCGCATCCTCTGACTTAGCCAAATTATAATTCTCTCCAACCTCAATCCCGCATTTTCTTTTTATCTGTGAAATATAAAGATTAGAAACTTTAAGTCCATGCACTTTCAACGCATAATCCTTAATCTCCGCATAGGTCGCTTTGCTCTCTACCGATGTCACATCCAACTCATCCAAGTCCAGATCAACAGCAATCCTATCACTGGGTTTTTGTTGGGACAACAGAACAACTGTTTCCACGTGTGTCGTCATTCTCTGATGTGCACATTTCGTTTGCCCCGTCATTCTCACATGAGTACAAAATTTCTTGTTCAATAGTTTCTTTGATTTCAGTTCCATCAACAACTTCTGCCAGCTGTTTCTTCATCTTATGACACCTTTATCCCTTTCTTTGAATTCTTTGCCTTCATGCTCTCTTTTGCATTGGGAATTGTACTGCTTTGATTGCCCTTTAATACAAAAATTAGCTTATACGGATCCGGATTTCCATCTTCATCGTACCCACCGACATAAACCTTGTCGATGATACTTTCAAATACCACCCGGTCAAATTCATCAAGGATATCTTCTTGCTTAAGTGTCTCCCGAAGGTCTGACATTCGCTTGCCAACATCTTTCTGCTTACCGATACTTTCCTGTAATAAAAGCCTCTTTTCCATACTTATGTGGAGCTTTCTCATTACTTCTGTTAATTTATCATCATAGGCCTCTTTTGTAATAGTACCATCGATAAGCATATCTGTCATTCTGCTTTTTCTTGATTCTAAGGCAGAAATATCTTTCTCTAGCTGCTTTAGCTTTCGGATATCCTCATCATTATTCGCGGTTTCTTCTACATAATTCATAACAACATCTAGCACATCATCAAAATTACCCGCCAGTAAAGAAAAAGCTTCTATAAATGCTCTTTCTAATATGTTCTCATCAATGGATTTACAGTTTGGACAATTACTAATTCCATGCTTTGTGGCATTCATGCATTTCCAGACTGGTTTCTCATATTTGGAACTGCTGTGCAACGTCCTTCTAGTCAGCTTATCTCCACAAAAAACACATTCGCACATACTACTGAAAGCATACTGTCTAGTGTAGCGTTCCCGATTACCCGTAGTCTCCACTACTTTATTAACAGATCTCTTTAATCGAATCTGCTCTGCCTCGTCCCAAATCTCTCTAGAAACAATAGCTTCGTGATGATCACGGATATAAAACTGATCCTCTTCTCCCATGTTGGCAAGTCTTCGTTTAGAAATCGGGTCTGTAGTGAATGTCTTTCCAAGAAGAATATCTCCCTTGTACTTTTCATTCTTAATGATTCCCATAACTCCATGGGTATGCCAGCTGACTTCACCTTTTTTGTTCTTTTTTCCAAGATCAATTAGGCGTTTTGCAATGGTAGTTGTTCCATACCCCAGTATATACATGTCATAAATAAATCGGACAATATCTGCTTCCTCTTCATTAACAGAAAGAGTTTTATCTTCGGGATTATAATCATACCCAAGGCATCCATTGAAACCAATCATTTCTCCACGCTTCATTTTCATCTTAAGTCCCATCTTTACATTTGCAGATAAGGACTCCACTTCCTGCTGTGCTAGGGAACTCATAATTGTCAGGAGCAATTCCCCATTCATATCCAAGGTATTGATATTTTCCTTTTCAAAGAAAATGGCAATATTTCGTTCCCTGAGCATTCGCACATATTGTAAAGTATCCAGCGTGTTTCTTGCAAATCTGGAAATGGATTTAGTAAGAATCAAGTCAATTTCTCCGTCCTTGCATTTCTGAATCATTGACTGAAATCCATCTCTCTTATCTACTTTTGTTCCTGTAATCGCTTCATCTGCAAAGATACCTGCACTGACCCATTCTCGGTTTGTAAAAATCTTCTCTTCATAATACAACTTCTGGGATTCGAAGCTCCCTAACTGGTCATCATCATCGGTGGATACCCTGCAATAAGCTGCTACACGAATGCGGTCAACGGTAATTGATCCACCTTCTGATCTTGTTCTTCCCCTACTATTTGGGGCGGTTCTTCTTGCTTCTAATACTTGTACTTCTTTCATTTGACTCCTCCATTTCTTTCTCTTGTCTATATGCAAATAGCAGCATACAAATGGTAAATCCTTTGTATACTGCCATTTTATCTTCGTATTTAATTATGAACGAATATCGCAACTGATTTCTTACGCGATTTTTGAATTATTTTCTCCAACAATCAGAAATCTGTCCATTAATCTGTTTCTCGCTGTAGTATATTCTGCCTCTGAAATCATTCCCATACGAAACAATTTTCTTAATGCAGCGATACACTTCGCATATTCCATCTCATTTGTCATCTTTGGCACCTCCTTCTCCTAATCTTTCATTGATCACCTTCTTTCCTTCCACCTAGCGGTGGTTCTTATAAAAGTGAATTACAGCTGTTGCAAAAGTTATTGGACTGCTTGGCTTCCATTCGTAGAGCGGGGCGGTAGCTTTCGCTTCCATCCAATTATCTGTGAAAATAACTGTGGGCCTCTCCTGCGCGAGATCCTCTCCCAACTTGACGTGATTCCATTTTCTTCGCTCCGGCTGAAATCGGTATTTCTGATTCCAATCATCTTGGCAAAGTGGACTTCCCCTTCTCTACAGCCTATGAATTCTGCTTCTGCCTTTTGGCTTTCTCAGAATTGTTTTTCGAGGTACAAACATAAACTTTTTCTTTCCGAACATTTGTTTGTGTGTTATAATTTTGGTATCCGTTTGTTGCATTTACGCTTCATCTGGCTACCAATCTATGGGTTAATGATACCAACGAAATCGCTCTCCAACTATTGACGGAGACTTAGCATAGACTTAGCAAAATTTTTGAACTGGGGGAATTTGATTGAAAAACAGACTTACCTTTTCGAATGTCATTGGCATTCTTCTGGATAATAAAAAGAAAACCTATCCACAACATCAGCTTGTAAGAAGCCTATTCTCACTTTCTCTTGATGACAGTGAATATGCTGAAATTACAGATACAGATAGCATTAAATATAGTAATTGGTGTAATGGTGTTAGACCGATACCTCTTGAAATCATCAGAACTTATGAAGAGGAGGATAATTTTGATTTTATGCAGGATGATTTTAAGGATAAGATTATTCCAAACCTGCTTAACGAGACACAAGCTCGCTCACAGATGGAAGATTTGATTGAAGATAGCAGAACTGTAATCGGAAATCAGAAAGCTGATGAAATACTGGCAATTCAGGCATTGGATCAATTCTTTACAGGAATAATTCGCTACAGCATTTTAAACGACCATAACCATAGTACGCTGTATTCACCAGATTTAGGTGAAGTATTGCTTTCTTCTAAAGTACCAACTGCAACGAAAGCATTTCTTGGAAGAAAAGAAGAATTAAAATCTGCCTTGTCTCTATTACAAGAACATGCACTACTTTTTGTAACTGGGATTGCTGGTATTGGGAAAAGTGAATTTTCAAAGACCTTCGCAAATAAGAATCGAAAGAAGTATACCAATATTTTGTTCTTTCATTATGAGGGAAGTATAAAGAAATGCATTGCTGGGCTATCTTTTGAAGGTGACACTGCCGAAATGACCGAAGATGAATTGTTCCAGAATCACTACCAGACCTTACAAAAACTACGTTCCGACAGTCTGATTATTCTGGATAATTTTAATGTTCTACCAAAAGATGATCCGTTTTTTAAGGAGTTTATCCGGAATGATTTCCAGATTCTGATTACGACCAGATGTAAAATAACATCTTTTCTAACACTGGAAATAAAAGAATTGGATAAAGAGAAGGAATTGACAACATTGTTTTACCAATACTGCCCTGCTGCTAAAGCAGAACCAGAGACTACCTCTGACATAATAAATGAATTAAAGGGACATACTCTAACCGTTTGCCTTGCCGCATTATCTCTTTCCGCAAGTGGCATGGAGGCAGAGGAATTATTGCTTGAATTAAAGAGCTGTGGATTGAATATTCATTCTGGTGAAGCAGTAGAAATCTACAAAGATGAGGAATTTTCAGAAGCTTTAATGATAGAGCACCTAAGAAAGCTGTTACAGTTAAATCAATTAACAGCGGAGCAGATAGATATTTTACGGAATCTATCATTGCTTCCGAACTCTGGTGTATTAAAGAATGCTTTTAAGAAGTGGCTAAAGCTTGGGACTCTGAACGAAGTGAACCATCTAGTACGATATGGATTTATCATGGATGACGAAGAGAACAAAAAAATAAGCCTTCATCCCTTAATTCAGGATGTGGCTCTGTTAGAAACGATACCTTCTGTATCTAATTGCAGGACTTTGATTGACAGCTTACACCTTATCTGCCTAACTCACGGGTTAGAAGTCAGACGTCCAGAAAATGTGATTCAGTCCTTGATTAGCGTTGCAGAGCGCGTTCTTGTGGATGAACCAGAAGTTTATCTTTTATTCCTACAGGACATGTTTCCTTATCTGGATAAATATCTGGTCATGGACTATCTGCCAAAACTAGCGGAACGAATAAGTTATACCATGGAAAAGCATGGACTTAATTCTATTTGTGATAGGGCCTTGTTACTCGATTACAAAGCAGAACTATTTGTTATCCGTAAAGACTACGGAAACGCACTTAAGAAACGGTTGAAGGCGCTGGAATTACTGCATTATATTCTTTTAGCAGAAATGGATGCAAAAACTGCTGCCCTACTTTCCAATCTGCATAATAATATTTCTAATGTGTACCTGTTTCTGAAAAACGGAAAAGAAGCAGCGGAACATTTAAAAATGGCTCTTGAAATTCGTAGGGATTATGGGATTTTTGAAACTCATGACACCTTGCAACAGCTTATGAATCTGACCAATATGTTGATTATTGCAAAGGATTATGATCTTGCAAATCAGGCATTATCACTATATGAATCCCTAGTGCTAGAGAATGAAGGCGATAACAGTTTTGATTATGCTATCTGCCAGATGGGGAAGGGGATAATTGCGCTATCTCAGAGTAACCCCGAAAAAGCGGAGTTGTACTTACTGGAAGCTGAACATAAAATCTCTGCTGTTATGGGAGCTGACAATGATTACAGCAAGACCTGCTACCGGTATTTGCATAATTTATACAGTCGATGGCATAAGATGGAAAAGGCGTTGGAGTATCGCGAAAAACTCTTCTCATCTTTCAATTCCATTAACTCTTTATCATGTGATATCCATTAAAAAGAGCATTTTACTGTTCTTCAGATTTTATAGCCGCAGTATTCTCAGCAATAGAATCTTCCGCATGTTGGTGTTTATCCTTTCTTTTTTTGTAAAACCAATCTGGAACTAATATAGAATTTTTCCTATTGTTCCAGATTTTTCTTTGCAATTCAATTTGTTTGAAATACGCTAATCTATATTCGTTATTATTTAGCAAAATATCAATATTCTCATTTTCCATCTGCATATTCTTAAATCGCTCGGCTTCATCACATAATTCCCTATAAACACTATATGTATAATCTGCTACAGGAAAAATCCAAGCAATTACACTAATGCAAGATAATACCGTAGGGTTTATAGCAATTGAAAGCATTATCAAAATCAAGAATATAATAGTTGAAACTATACTTATAAACCATTTATATTCCTTTTTCAATTTTGAATCCCAACGAAGATTTTCCTTCTGACAATAAAAAACTTGCCACATTGGATCAAATTTTGAGTAATCACT
>DATERV010000015.1:0-11168 GCA_035271185.1 Lachnospiraceae bacterium
AGCAGTTATTCTGTAACTGTTTCAGTTGGTTTGGTGGTAGTCTCCTCAGTGTTGCCTGTTTCCGTGGCGTCACCTTCTGTACTTGCTGTTTCGATTGATGCAGTTTCAGCTGTTGCTGTCTCCGCCGCCTGTACCTTCAGGTAGGTTAATTTTCCCTTGGGATCTGAAACGATTAAGCCGTCTTTCAGTTCCTGTAACCATTCTGACATGATTGTGTTCAGCAGTGTACTTGCAATCTTAGTCTGCCACTCTGCACGACCTTCACTCAAATAGTAAATTACATAAGTATAGGTATCCAGTTTAACCGTTGTGGTATCCCCTGCCTTACGGGAATCGTCATAAAGCCAGTTCGTTAATGTGTCATCCAAGGAAGAAGCTGGAAGCTCTTCGTATAGTCCACCATTACCATTGGTGTAAATGTCCTCACTATATTTCCCTACCAGACTGATAAAGGCATCTTCCGTGCTGCCTGCATCCTTCCATTCAGCGAGAATATCCTCTCCACTTCCTGTAGTGGTCAGAATTGCACGAATATTAACGGTTTTTGCTTCATTTAAATATCTCTTTTCAAACTGCAGAACATAATATTTATCACTATCGGTATCTTCTACAATTGTTGTATCTCCTGCTTTTCTGGCATCATCGAACAACCATTCAGAATATTTTAAGGAGATCGTTGCCTTCAATACGTTGGTCTTTTCAGTCCCTTCTGTTGCAATCACTTCTAAGGCCTTGTCAGCATCCTTTTTGGCTATATCCATTGCTGCTTGAATCTCTTCCTCTGTAGGCTCTATTGTGGATGCGTTTCCATCTCCGTCAGTGACGGTTTTTACTTCTGGAATATCAGCTACTACTTCTGTAAACAAATAGTCTACACTGTCATAATCGGCTGTATTTTCATCATAATATGTCTGTATTTCTTCTTCAGAAGGTTCTTTGGTATCAGCTACAGAATCATAATATGCAGATGCCACATAGCTCTCTTCTGCATAAGGCTTGATACGGGACTCTGTTGCATATTCCCCAAATGTCATCTTGTAGTACTTTCCAAGTGTATCTCCTGCCTGAGAAGCAGCGGTCTTGATTGATTGCTTAAAGGCATCATATTCTGCAGTAGTGTCATACGAAAAACCAGCAGTTAATGCAGCATCATATAATGCTTTGTTCTGTCTGATGCTATCAACGGTAAGCTGATCAAAATAATCCTTCCATGTCATGGTTTCACTATATGGTTGTTTGGAAAAATCTGAATTTACATCCAATCCCATATAGGATAAATAGGTTCCATAATTACTAATATAATTCTTACTTGCCAAATTGTAATAATAATCAAACTCAACCTTGGTAATGTCATGGTCACCTATGGTAATATAGGTAGAGTTAACAGCTGCAAATTTACGAACAGGAATAGAAAGCAAGCCAATTGCAATCACCGCCAGTAATACAATTCCCACTATCTTTTCTATTTTCTTTTCTTTTTTGCGGCGCTTTTCTTCATCTTTTCTCTTCTGTACCTTTTTATCGTACCTTGTCACCAATTTCTGTGGTGTTTCTTTTTGTGAAGTTTCTTTATCTGACACTTTAATTTCTCCTTCCTTTTCCTCCACGATATGTATATTTTTCATAATCCTCCCTATGGATTGTCCACATCGTATGCCTTAACATTATAATTCATCTAGCTAAGAAAAGGTAGTCTTTTTACTTTTTTTTCACAAATATCTTATTCATTCATCTGGCTTATGCCTAACCAGAACTGCCAGCCCTTTTCTATACATAAATAGACCCCCCTTTTCTGTACTCATAGTAGCGATACGAAAAAGAGAGGTCCTAATTGGAAACGATCCTATTTACTTAAATAATCCTTCACTGATTTAGCTACACCCTTTGCATCCAGTCCATATTTCTCAATGAGGGCTGAAGCAGCGCCAGATTCACCAAACACATCCTGCATACCAAGCTTGCATACCGTCACAGGATACTCCTTGCAAAGAGCATCACATACTGCGCTTCCCAGACCACCAATAACGGAATGCTCTTCTAAAGTAACAACCTTACCGGTCTTCTTTGCACTCTTAATTATCAGTTCTTCATCCAGTGGCTTAATGGTACAGATATTAACAACCTCTGCATGGATTCCTTCTTCAGCCAACAAAGCTGCCGCACCTAATGCAGACTCCACACAAATACCTGTAGCTACTATTGTTACATCAGTACCTTCTTTCACAACAGTACCTTTACCAATTTCAAAATGATAATCAGGTCTGTCGTTGAATACAGTAACTGCTGCACGACCGAAACGGATATATACAGGTCCCTGATACTCCAGAGCTGCACGAACTGCTGCACGAGCTTCCACATCATCGGAAGGACACATAACAACCATGCCAGGAATGGTGCGCATTAATGCCAAATCTTCATTACACTGATGAGTTGCACCATCCTCTCCTACGGATATACCTGCATGTGTTGCGCCAATCTTTACATTTAGATGAGGGTAACCTACTGAGTTACGAACCTGCTCAAATGCGCGCCCAGCTGCAAACATGGCAAAGGAGCTTACAAATGGAATTTTTCCTATAGTAGACATACCTGCAGCAATACCTACCATATTACATTCTGCAATACCACAATCTATATGTCTGTCAGGGTATGCCTTTTTGAAGATACCGGTCTTGGTAGCGGCAGCAAGGTCAGCGTCTAAAACAACCAGATCAGGAAATTCTTCTGCCAGTTCTTTTAACGCATTACCATAACTTTCTCTGGTAGCAATTTTCTTCACAATCTTTTCTTCTGCCATTACTGTTCACCTGCCTTTTCCAATTCTTTATCAATCTTCTCAAGATCAGCCATGGCTAATGCATATTCCTCATCACTAGGAGCCTTTCCATGCCAATCTACATTGTTCTCCATGAAGGATACACCCTTTCCTTTTACCGTTTGCATCACGATACATGTAGGTCTGTCCTTCATCTTTCTGGCTTCTGTTAGGGCACTTCTGATTTGATTAAAATCATGACCATCTATGGTAATCACATGGAAATTAAATGCTTCAAACTTTTTGTCAATGGGATAAGGAGAACATACCTGATCAATAGGACCATCAATCTGTAAGTTGTTGTTATCCACGATTACACAGAAATTATCCAGTTTTCTATGTCCTGCAAACATCGCGGCTTCCCAAACCTGACCTTCCTGTAATTCACCATCTCCCAAAAGTGTGTAAGTACGGAAATTCTTTTCATCCATTTTAGCAGCTAATGCCATTCCCACTGCTGTTGAAATTCCCTGTCCTAAGGAACCGGAAGACATATCCACTCCGGGAATATGAATGCAGGGATGCCCTTGGAGATAAGATCCTAAATGACGTAAAGTAGGAAGATCCTCTACCGGGAAGAATCCCCTGTTTGCTAATGTAGAATACAGACCAGGTGCTGTATGTCCTTTTGATAATACAAATCTGTCCCTATCTTCCTGATCAGGAGCTGCAGGATCGATATTCATCTCTTCAAAATACAGGAAGGTAAACAAATCTGCTGCAGATAAAGAACCACCGGGATGTCCGGCTTTTGCACCGTGAACTGCGGTTACAATGCCTTTGCGAACCTTATTCGCTAATTTTTGCAGTTCTAAATTTTTCATCTTAATACCCATGCCTTTCCTTTATATTAACGGCTAAAGCCGTCATACGCTCATACATATTTTACTTTATCATATTTTTCCTATCTAGTCCACCTTAACTTACTCCAATCTAGAACTTTTAATGTTATATTGTACTGTTTATCATGCATATACATGAACAAAACACTAGGATTACCCCTATGTCTAGATTCTCATTTAAAAAGAAGTTTCTACCGCTGTATCTTCTTGTTCCCGTCCTCTTTCTACTTACTTTCTTTCTTTTTTATTCCGGACGTGATAACAGAAATTTTAATAAACTTACCGATACCATTTTCAAGCGGGAATTAATCGGGAATACCCTAAACCTACACTATACGCTGGCCTATCCCGACAACTACGGAATTAATCACTATAATCCTACTTTGCCTTGTTACAGCAAGGAGGCCCAGCTTCAATCCGAGCAGGAAGTGAGTGGCTATTTGGATAAACTACAAAGCATAGACATTCATAAATTGAATGAAAACAACCAATATGTGTACATACTGCTAAATCGCTATCTCCAACAAGAAAAAGAGGGTAACACCTTTGCATACTATAGTGATGTACTATCTCCATCCTCCGGGATGCAGTCAGAACTTCCCATTCTTTTTGCTGAATATACCTTTCGTAACAAGCAGGATATAGATGATTACCTGGCACTTCTGGATCAGACCGATGATTATTTCTTATCCCTGCTTACTTTTGAACAGGAAAAGAAAGAAGTAGGTTTACTGCCGGCTGACAGTTCTTTAATACAAGTACAGGACCAGTGCTATACTATTCTGACCAGTGAGGAGCTAGATAACGGAACTCATTTTTTACAAACCACTTTTCAGGAAAGACTACAGCTTCTGGTGGAACAGCAAGTTATCACCGAAGATGAATTTGCAGAATACCAGGCGCAAAATAACAGATTACTAAAAACCGTAATGAAACCTGCCTACGAAGCGTTAGCGGATGGTTTGTTTCTGCTTATGGGAGATGGCACATCACTGCCAAAAGGGCTTTCTTCAAAGCCTGACGGAAAAGAATACTATGAATGGCTGGTAAGAAAGAATACCGGCTCCAGTCTTTCTATTAAAGAAATAAAGGCACTTCTATACCCACAATTTGATGAGTCATATGAGGCCCTTCGGGAACTTTTGTTATCCAGAGAGGATGCTGTCACTATTTGGTCAGATACCGTGCAACAGGATCCGGTCCTCCTTTACACTCCTGACGAAATGTTAGCTAACCTGCAGTCTCAGATGAAGACTGATTTTCCACCCTTACCAACAAAGGGCCTTTCAGCTACTACTCTTCCCGGATTATCAGTAAAATCCGTTTCCTCCAGCATGCAGGATTATTGTGCACCTGCTTTTTACCTGACACCACCACTGGATGATACGGAAAATAATGTCATCTATATCAATGAGAAAAGTACAACAGGTGGATTGTCCCTCTATACTACACTGGCACATGAAGGCTATCCTGGACATTTGTATCAGTCCGTGTTTCATCAGCTTACCATGCAAAAACAGGATATCTCTCCAGTTCGCCAGATTCTGTGGTACGGTGGTTATCAGGAGGGCTGGGCAGTTTATGTAGAGTTCATCTCTTATGATTATGCTGCAGCTTTGGCGAATAAACAAGGAAATACGGACGCGGCCTTTGCTTATCAGGTTGAAAAGAGGAATCGCAATGTACAGTTATGCCTGTATGCCGTTTTAGATGTGGCTATTCATTATGATGGTGCCACTTATGAACAAGTGCACCAGGTTCTATCCAAACTGGGCATTTCCAATACAGCTGCTACTAGGCGTATTTATGACTATATTGCTGAGGAACCTGGGAACTATCTGAAATACTACTTAGGCTATCTCCAGATACTTAAGCTCAAGGAAGAAGCTCTAACATTATGGGGAAATGAATACAGCGACCTACGCTTTCATACTTTCTTTCTGAATTGCGGACCATCAGACTTTACGTCCCTATCTGAAGCTTTAGTACAAGAGTAAAATTTTAACAGGCTGGACTGTATCATACTAAAAATGCATATAGTCCGGCCTGGTTGACAATTTTTTTCCTCCGCTTTATACTTTGCAGGAAGATTATGCTAATCAATTTTAGAGGAGAACCTGTCATGGAAAGCCTTATATTCAGTCTAAATGCTACAATCCCCATTTTTCTGTTAATGGTATTGGGCTATATACTAAAACTGCTGAAGGTAGTGGACGAGCCTTTTATTAAAACACTAAATTCTTTTAATTATAAAATAACCCTGCCAGTCTTATTGTTTCGAGACATAGCAGAGTCAGATTTTTTTACTGTTTGGGATACTACTTATGTGTTATATTGTTTTTTTGTTACCTTAACCTGTATTGTAATCATAGGTATTTTAGCAATGATCTTCTACAAGGGCAGCTATACAGGTGAATTTGTACAAGCATCTTACCGGGGGAGTGCAGCGGTTCTTGGTATTGCCTTTATTCAGAGTATTTATGGAAATACAGGAATGGCGCCATTGATGATCATCGGAACCGTCCCTCTCTACAATATAGCAGCAGTATTGATTCTATCATTTTCTGGTCCGAATAAAGGACCTATTGATAAAAAATCCTTACTTGCATCTATTCGTGGAATCCTGACCAACCCCATTATTTTGGGTATTGTATTAGGTATGATTGTATCTGTATCCGGAATCAGCTTTTCATCTATTATTAAAAAATCTATTGACAACGTTTCTTCTCTTGCTACCCCTCTTGCACTTATCGGCTTGGGTGCAGGCTTCGAAGGACGTAAAGCACTAAAACAGATTAAGCCTACAATAGTTTGCTCCCTCATAAAGCTTCTGATACAGCCCCTTTTCTTTTTACCAATCGCTGCATGGCTTTCCTTTCGAGATGAAAAAATGGTGGCTATTTTGATTATGTTAGGAGCCCCCACTACAGTCAGCTGTCATATTATGGCAAAGAACATGGGACACGAAGGGACATTGACTTCCAGTGTTGTGATAAGCACCACCTTCTTAAGTACCGTTTCCATAACCCTTTGGCTTTTCCTATTGCGGACTCTTGGACTAATCTAGAACATGCCAGCTAAAAAAACACTGGCAACTAATCCTGAAAACATAGATACCAAAGCCCCGGCAAGTGTATACCTTGTCTTGCTAACCTTAGCCGCTAAGAAATACACTGACATGGTGTAAAAAATGGTTTCTGTACAACTCATGAGAATAGATGTGATCATTCCTACATAAGAATCAGTTCCGTGGGTCTTAAAGATATCCAGCACAAGCCCTGTTGCTGCTGATGAGGAAAACATTTTCACAATGATAAGCGGAACAATATCTGCTGGAATACCGATTCCTTCAGTGAATTTGCCAAGTAGTCCACCAATAAAACCCATAAAACCGGAAGCGCGTAGTACTCCTACACCCACCATTAGTCCTACCAGTGTAGGAAGTATCTGCACTACTGTCTTTATTCCATCTTTTGCCCCCTCCACAAATTCTTCGTAAACCTTCACTTTATTGATAGCAGCAGACGCTACAATATAAAATATAATGACTGGTATAATAATATTTGAAAAGTTTGCAAAAACCTGCGCCATCTTACTTTTCCTTTCTATCCATTACTTTACAGAATACTAAAGCTACCAGCGTGCTAAACAACGTAGCAAGGATTGCAGGTGCAATCACCGCCGCCGGATTTGCGCTTCCATATTGAGTCCTATAGACAATCATATTAACCGGTATCAATTGAAGTGAGGATGTATTAATGATTAGAAAAGTACACATCTCCTTACTGGCAACCCGCACTTCTCCTATTGTACCTTTCTCATAATCCATATAGGCAGAATTTTCTCTTTCCTGCTCCAGTTTTGCTAATGCATCCATGGCTTTTAGACCCGCTGGAGTGCATGCCCATCCTAATCCCAAGATATTTGCAATAAAGTTTGTTGCTATGTACTTTCTTGCTTCATGATTTTTGGGAAGGTGTGGAAAAAGAAACGATAAAAAGGGCTGAATGGCCTTTGATAATCTGCCAATCACCCCTGCGCTTTCCGCTATCTTCATTAGTCCCATCCAAAAGGCCATAATTCCAGCCATGGTAATACAAAGAGAAACTGCTTCTCCTGCCGAGGCTAATGCAACATCCGTAATCGCTTTCATATTTCCTGTCAATGCTGCATATAGCACCCCTACTATAATCATAAACGCCCAGATATAGTTCAACATATCTTTAACCTATTGTCTGTTTGTTAATGTATATGAAAATCATTTATTAAATATCTCCATATTTTTTATGCATAGCTTTTCTTGCATACATAAGATTATCCACTTTTATCAGGAAATCATCCATGGTACGGTCTTTGATGTGATTTGTATAGCAGCCAATGCTTGCATGAATTTCATATTTATTACCGCTAGTTTTATTGTATTTTTTGATTCCCTCTTTAATATTTGCTACAATCTCCTCAGCTCGTTCACCAATCTCTTTTCCTACGAAGGCTACCAAAAATTCATCGCCACCAATCCTAACAGCGATCTCCCGATCTATACTGTTCTGTATAATGTGGCCTAAAGCCCTTAATGCGTTGTCCCCTTCACTATGTCCATATGTATCATTTACATTTTTCAGTCCATCCATATCCAGCAAAATCACTGACATATCCAGCTTTTGTGAATTGTCCATAATAGCATGCATTTTTTGATTAAATCCTGTGCGGTTAAAAAGACCTGTTAGGGAATCGCACAGATAAAACTGCATCAGCTTCATCTGTACCTTCTGCATTTCCATTAAGTATTTGAAATTAGTAATGAATGATGAATACCCAGAAAACCAAAACTGATCTATGTCAAAGCTCACCACAGCGTATCCAGCCGTTACTCCCTTCATATGTACTGTTAGCACTAATAAATAATCGTTCTCTTTTAATTGTTTATCCCGTTGTGGAATTAAATCCCCGAAACTAATCTTCTGGCTGTAATCCACTACTGGCATGTCGGTATCTTTCTGGTAATGTAAGACACTCAATTTACGGGTGTAATTAGGATTGTTAGCCACAAACTCATTTTCATGGAGCAATTCCATATACCAGGCTTCTTCTACCAGATTCTGATTGGCACAAAACCAAAAATCTTTGTAGTGCAAAGGTTCCATATATTTTGGAATGGCATGGATCACATCTGTCAGACGTTCTGCATTGCCGTGATTGGCAACCATTTGACTCATCATCACCTGGTTTTTGATCTCTCTCTGCAAATCTGCTTTTAACTGAACCATTTCAGAGCAGACATGAGCCATTCCCCCCCCAGCACAGCCGCACGATCTTCCTATCTGCATTTTGTTATAAACAGGTATTCTTTTTCCTTCTTGATCAGCTAAATAATGATTATTTACTATATTAAACATGAGATCAACAAATCCATCCACATTATATATACCGGTTGTCATTCTGGGACGGCTATATTTTTCCATCTCAATGCCATCAAAACCACTGACTGCAATATCCTCGGGTATACGATACCCTCTCTCCTGTAAAAATGTACAAACAGTAATAGCCATAGCATCATTTGCACAGATAATAACTTCCGGTAGCGGAAGTCCGTCATCAAACATTTTCTGCATGGCTACTACAGTTGGGTCTTTCCAAAAGTATCCATAATAAACCCTCTTCGGGTCAAAGGGGATCTGATTTTCTTTTAATACTTCTTTGTAAACTTCCAGTCTTTCGTCTGAATAGCTGTTTCCCGGTATACCTCCCATAAAATTAATAGTACGGTACCCATGAAACTCAATCATATGCTTAACAATTTCGCGGAAGGCGTCCCCATAATGAAAAGAAATATTAATACATCCTTCCATATATTTGTCCACTGCTATAACTAGAACTCCTGCATTATGGGCTCTTTGAATCATTCTGATTTGGTCTTCATTCTGCTTAAATGACTCTGACATAAGCACTATGGCATCAAAACATTCCACACTAATGGTATCAAATATCTTTTTTTCTCCGGCATCAAGTAAATCATTTAGGTATAAATCAGAAATGGTGGAAAAAAACACAACTTTACAGTCATGCTTTTTACATTCATGGGCAACTTTTTTCATCATTCTCAATTGCTCATCATTGGAATAGCATGCCAGTACAAACGCTATGACCTTATAATTCATACCATCAGAATATTTTTCACCCATTTCGTCACTTCTTTCTACTATATACAATACATGCACCTAGTAATATTAACTAGTATAGCAGATTAGAAGGCACTATATAAATAGTACAATTTCATAAACTTTCGCTGTTTTTTTGTGACTTTAGTACTATTTCTAGTGAGATTATTACTGTTTTATATTAAAAGTATATAAACCATGGCTATCGAAATGACAATCTGAATAATTGCGAATCGAAAAACTGTCTGGGTATTGGACCAGCCTGATTTTTTGCGAACATGATCATGCAACGGTGTTAATACATTTTTCAGTATATGAACTTTACAGACACGAATCAGTGCAACCTTTACCAAGCCCAGTCCGCCATCCATAATCAATACAAAAGCAGCAGGAATATATAAAATGGGATTTCCTGTTTTTAAAATAGCAATGCTGATAAATACACCCATAGCCCGAGAGCCCGCATCGCCCATAAGTAAACGGCTTGGTGTGGCATTATACCAAAGATAACCTAAAATACACACAGCAAAAATAAGTATAGGAAGAGCAAACTCTTCCCCCTGAGACAGTATGCTACTAAATATATAGATAGTCATCAAGGTAATGATGGTCAATGTTCCGGACAGACCATCCACCCCATCTGCGCAGTTTGTTACGTTAATGGATACCCATACCAATACAATAGCGCAAAGCAATAACACAGCAGGGGGCAAGGTAATTGTATATGGTCCAACGATTAATGTGCTTGAATTGTAGTAAAAATAGGTGAAGGAAACTGCTGCTGCCACAATCAGATCCAATATACCCTTCCTCAGCTCACCCCAAGGTTTGTCCGCTGTATCATCAAAAAAACCGGTTAACATTTCTATTACTACAAGCATTAAATAGATGCATAGTTCTGTTGTTAAGTTAGCAAACAAAAGTGTGGTAACGGCAAATACAAGTACAAAAACAATTCCCGCACCTCTGGGCTTACCGGCAGATTTCTTCCCTTCTACTGCAAAATCTCTTCCTTGATCCTTCGGCAAATATTGACTGCATTTACTAATCATGAAACATGTGGCAATAAAGGCAGTTAAGATTCCTCCAAATGCAAGAAGTGAGTTATTATTCGTAATGAAGTATGAAATCATTTCCTTTATCCTCCCAGTTAAAATGCAACGTTTTTTACTAGTGCATTATAGCATAGAATGCATTATCTTCCAATACAAGAATTCTTGAGTTTCCGCAGTTTTATCCACAACTGCGGATTTTATCAGCTTTACAATAAACAACTTTCAAAAAATGCCCAAAATATAAGGAATCCAGACTCTTTGTTTGGTATAATTAAAGTGACGAAACAAAAACCAACTA
>DATERV010000016.1:0-13272 GCA_035271185.1 Lachnospiraceae bacterium
ATCCATCAAATCCTTTATTTTAAAGATCAGTAATGTGATTCCCAATGCCAT
Source organism: Lachnospiraceae bacterium (assembly GCA_035271185.1). Lineage (GTDB taxonomy): Bacteria > Bacillota > Clostridia > Lachnospirales > Lachnospiraceae > Acetatifactor. The sequence goes on from DATERV010000016.1 coordinate 52, forward strand.
AACTACAAGAATGATAGTAAGTACTACTATAATCACATTTTGCTTGGAAATTTTTTTCTGTGCACTGATTAAGTCTGTGGCATTCTGCTGGGCAGTGGTAATCAGTTTACTAATCTGATATTTCGCACTGGCAACATTATCCACCAGATACCAGACATCATCTTCCTGCCTTGTCTCATAATCCTTAGGCACTTCAACCTCTTCTACAGGCACAGTTTCTTCCGATGTTTCGGTTGTCTCAACTGGTGTTTCTTCTACCGGAAGTAAATCACCGGTTAACGTGACAAAATCTGAACGAATATAACCAGTAACATCTGTACCATTTACAACGCAGTTCACCAGATACCAAATTTCATTAGTAGCATTTGTCTTAGTACCATTTACCGTAAACACAACATCCTTTTTAATGGTAGTAACAATGCCTGCACTGGTTGTGTTATCAGCTCGTACTCTGACCTGATCCTTTGCTACAGAGCCGCTAACCGGCTGAACACTTGATACACCTTCTGTATTTACCGTTACATTCGTATTCAGACTTGAACTGTCATTATTTGTAGCAGGAGTAACTTCCGGTGTGGTTGTTGTAGTTGTTGTGGTGGAGACAGGGACATTTTCGGTGGTACTAAGCAAATCAGACCGGACATAGCCCAGTGTATTTCCATCTATAAACACCTTGTACCAGGTTTTCCCATCAGTTCCTGTTGCCTGTTCTTTGATTGTCAGCTTATCTCCCTTCAGAACACTTGCCAATATCGTGCTTCCAGGATCTGCACTTGAACGAATATTCGCTGAGGAAGCCTGCACTACGCCTTCTGCTGCCAATGCATCCATAGATAACACAAGTATCATCATAAGTACACAGCAAAAACCCAATACCATTTTCACGCTCATCCTAAACCGTTTTTTGATTTTTTCATTGATGTATCCCATAATTTCCTCCAATCCGTATCCAATACTACTTCTCCAACCTAAATCTCTTTTCGCCGGTAGCAGTCTCCGTCCCAAACCCAAATCCCCGTAAACTAACACTATGTTTCAGACGCTGCTCTTGCTCCATTCTTCTATGATAATTGATTTCACATTCTGAACAAAGTCTTCCATAACGAATTACTTTTCCACATCTTTCACATTGTAAAAAGATTTTGGAATCCGGAGTAACCTCCAGTCTTCCTTCTTTCAACATGATACGGATCACTCTCTGCTTTACTCCGGTTGCTGCTTCTATCTCAGATACATTAGAACCCCTATGGCTTTCTATGTATAAGCGCACTTTACCATAATCATCAAATGCAACTGCTTTACAATCTTCACAATGGTATTCGCCAACTCCCTTAAATATCATTACGCCGCCACATTTTTCACAGACTCTTGGTGTATGATACTCATCTAGCTTAATCAATTCCTTGTTGGAACTCATACACGAATCTCCTTCCCGCACTTTTTAAAGCTGGAAATTATGCTTCCTCTATTTTTTTTCCTATATCATGACGCATATACTTATTATCAAATTCTACCCATTTAGTCGCCTCATAAGCTTTAGTCCTGGCTTCCTTTAATGTTTTCCCTTTGGCAGTGACTCCAAGTACACGCCCACCACATGTTACTACTTTGCCATTCTCATCAAACTTAGTGCCCGCATGGAAGCAATAATAGTCGTCCCTACCTTCAAATCTATCCAATCCCTTTATTTCAAACCCTTTTTGGTAGGAAACAGGATAACCATCTGACGCTAATACCACACAAACAGCTGCATTATCTTCAAAAGTAAGATTTACCTGATCTAAGGTACCATCAATACAGGCATCTACCACATCCATGATATCATTTTCCATTCTGCATAGAACCACCTGTGCTTCTGGATCTCCGAATCTTGCATTATATTCCAATACTTTAGGTCCCTTAGGCGTTAACATGAGTCCAAAGAAAATAATCCCTTTGAATTCTCTTCCTTCTGCAGCCATAGCATCTACAGTAGCCTGGTAGATACACTTTTTACAGAATTCATCCACTTCTTCTGTATAAAACGGACTGGGAGAAAAGTTGCCCATGCCTCCGGTATTCAGACCCTCATCTCCATCCTTCGCACGTTTGTGATCCTGTGCCGAAGTCATAGTCTTTATGGTCTTTCCATCCACATAGGAAAGCACGGATACTTCCCTGCCTGTCATAAACTCTTCAATCACCATACAGTTACCGGCACTTCCAAAATGCTTATCCAGCATAATTTCTTTAACACCGGCCTCAGCTTCCTCCAGGTTGTTGCAGATTAACACCCCTTTGCCTAATGCCAGGCCATCTGCCTTGAGAACAATGGGCATTTCAACTGTCTTAAGATAATCTATGGCTTTCTCAGGATCATCAAAATTTTCGTAAGCAGCTGTAGGGATATGATATTTTTTCATCAGGTCCTTGGAGAATGCTTTGCTTCCCTCCAGAATAGCAGCTTTTTTATCAGGTCCAAAGGTACGTAATCCAGCTTTTTTCAACTCATCCACCAATCCACCTACCAATGGATCGTCCGGTGCCACAAAAACAAGATCAACAGCTTGTTTCTTGGCATATGCAATGATTTTATCAAATTCCATTACACCAATAGATGGTTCACACTCAGCAATCTGTGCAATACCGGCATTGCCTGGAACACAATATATTTGATCTACCCGTTTACTTTTTTTCATACTAACAGCAATGGCATGCTCTCTGCCGCCACCGCCCACTATCAATACTTTCATGAAACTTCCTCCCCCTTATTGGGTCCGTTCTGATATACGCGATTTTCCCTCACTGCAATTCGGGAATTTGCAATATCATCTATAGCCTTTGGAAGCAGGATCCATTCAGCCTGTTCCATTACCCGTATTTGCAAAATCTCAGGGGTATCCTCCTCATCCACCAAAACAGATTTCTGAGAAATGATTGGACCCTCATCCATGCCAACATTCACAAAATGTACTGTTGCTCCTGTTACTTTCACTCCTCTGCTCAAGACCGCTTCATGCACCTTAAGTCCATAGAATCCCACACCGCAAAAGGAGGGTATTAAGGAGGGATGAATATTGATAATCCGATTATTAAAAGCATGTACCATCGTTTGTGGAATCTTTACCAAAAAGCCGGCTAGAACAACTAAATCCGGATCCAGCTTTATCATCTGGTTGGTAAAATCCTCATTAAACTGCTCCCTGTCCGCGTAACTCTTTGGAGAAATCAAAATATCCTTAATTCCATGGTTTCTGGCTCTTTCCAGTGCTTTGGCTCCCGCATTGTTGCTGATTACAGCAATAATCTCCGTATTTGTAATGTTTCCATTGTCAATGGCATCCAGGATAGCTTGTAAATTGGTCCCTCCTCCGGAAACACAGACAACTATTTTCAGCATACCGTAACTCCATTATCACCAACTTCACAGTTACCAACCACATAGGCAACTTCTCCTGCATTTTGAATCGCTGCTACTGTTTTTTCAACGTCTTCAGGTGACACACAAAGAACCATGCCCAGTCCCATATTGTAGGTATTATACATCATCTTCTCGTCTAAATTGCCGATTTTCTGCATCAACTTAAAAATAGCAGGTACTTTATAGCTGTCTTTCTTCATAACAGCAGCGATTCCCTCCGGTAACATACGAGGTATGTTTTCATAGAAACCACCACCGGTAATGTGGCTGCAACCCTTAACGGTAACACCGGCATCCTTAATATGCTTTAAGGCCTTTACATATATTTTTGTGGGCGCTAGTAATGCTTCCCCTAAAGTCATACCAAGTTCTTCATAATAGGTGTTCAGGCTCTCCTTGGTCATATCAAATACTTTTCTTACCAGAGAAAATCCGTTACTATGCACACCTGATGATGAAATCCCAATCAAAGTGTCCCCAGCTTTTATATTCTGCCCTGTAACCAAATCCTTTTCATCAACAACACCCACTGCAAATCCTGCCAGATCATATTCATCTTCCGGATAAAATCCTGGCATCTCAGCAGTCTCTCCACCAATCAGAGCACAACCGGATTGCACACAGCCTTCAGCTACACCCTTTACAATGGTTGCTATCTTTTCCGGATAATTTTTTCCACATGCAATATAATCCAGGAAAAACAAAGGTTCTCCACCTGCACAGGCAATATCATTTACACACATTGCCACACAATCAATACCAATTGTATCATGCTTGTCCAGTAAAAATGCAAGTTTTAACTTGGTTCCCACACCATCGGTTCCCGATACAAGGGTTGGTTTTTCCATGTTTTTGAATGCATTCATAGAAAAAGCACCTGAAAAACCACCGATACCGCTAAGTACTTCCGGTCTCATGGTTTCTTTGATGTGTTTCTTCATCAGCTCAACTGACTTATAACCTGCTTCAATATCAACACCTGCGTTCTTGTAATCCATTGTTTCTCTCCTCACCTGTTTGTTGGGACTTGGTTCCCATTATTTTTCTATATATCTTTTATAGCCTATTTCCTTAAGCTTAGCATCCTTTTTCTGTACCTGTTCCTTTAGATCCTGACTGTAACTTTTCAGTTTCTCTAAAAGTTCTGCATCTGAAGTTGCCAAAATCTTGGCAGCTAAAAGTCCTGCATTAGCTCCACCATTGATTGCAACAGTAGCTACCGGAATACCGGAGGGCATCTGTACAATGGAATAAAGGGAATCCCTACCTCCTAGGGAAGTTGTATGCATGGGAATACCGATAACCGGCATGGGGAAAATAGCTGCACACATACCCGGCAGATGAGCTGCCATACCAGCACCAGCAATAATAACCTTAAATCCTTTACTCTCTGCACCGTTCGCATATTCAAAAAAAACATCTGGTTCCCTGTGTGCTGAAATAATCGTCATCTCATATGAGATCCCCAATTCCTCCAATACATCTGCTGCTTTTGCCATAATGGGCATATCTGAATCGGATCCCATGACAATTCCTACCTGAGCCATGTCGTTCTCCCTTCAAGGTAAAAAATATTAAGTACCCGTACATTATTTTGCAATGCTATATAGTATATCACAGTTAATTGATTTACAAAGAAAGTGCATTATGCCTTTCGTGTAAATGCAATTAACTGTTAAAATTATACTTTCATAATTACTTTCAGTGTACTAAATATTTTTATCCTATGCAATTGATTTTTCTATCATTTTGTCAGAATATGGAAACTATTGAAACGGTTTATTCAATTCCTCACATCCGGGAAGAACAAATCGCCCCTCTCTGATGATCACTACTTTACTGCCATCTTCCCTGACAGCAGTGAGTTCCCCTAATTCATGATAAGGGATGGTAATGTCTGTATGACAGTTAAAGTATGCTTTGGACATATCCTCGTTTCTAAGTGCGGAAACTTCATTCTCCCTGGCAATAATCTCTTTTCCGTCAGGATTATAAACCTTCACTTCCTCTGCATGGGAGTAACAGGTATCCCCTACAGCAAAATGAGGCCCCATCTTTTCCGCAATCAGGATTGGCAGTTTTGCTCCAATATCATACTTCTTTGCTGTCACATACGCTGTGGTATTAGTTCCTATCGCAAACTCTCCTAAAGGAAGTGTCTCGTGATGGAACAGAACATTGTCCTTTATATATCTCTTTCCTTCTTCCAAGTTGTCAAAATTTGCACAGGAGTAATCCGCAATCATACCATCTTGAAAGGTAATCTCCAAGTCCTTGTATTCCAGTTCTGACAAGAACACCGTGCTCACATGTAATGTCCCCTCTGTACCCTTTAAAACAGGAGAAGTAAACACTTCACCCACAGGAATATTGACATCTGCTACACAATTTTCAAATTTGGATTCTTTTGCCGGATTCTTTATAGCATGAAGCATTACCTTCATATTGGACCGATTGCCATTCATACCCCTGATTTCCACATATTCCGCTTGATCCAAAGTATCAATCAACGTCTGTTGTATTCCTTGATATAGTTTATAATCCAGGGTATTGATGCGTATAATCTCATCAAATATTTCTTCAAACTGGTCCCCAATCTGCGGTGTAGGGAACGCAATAATCGTGAAGCTTCGTTCCTCTTCCTTAATAAACTCATTCTGCTGCTGTCTGCTTTCTGACATATATTCAACCATCAGCTTCTGATACTTATCATCCGGTTTCAATGCTTCTTCTTTGGAAACAGGTGCAAATGGTGTTTCTCCAAATACCTCCATAACTGCAGGCCCGCCATATACCGCTGCTTCTTCCCTACGTTGCTCAAAAGCAACCTTTAATGTTTCCAGTTTTCGGTTCATATACTGCTTATCAAAAAACAACACACTGTCATCCTTATGGTCATAGGTATACTGTCTGTTTGCAGGTGTGCTCTGATAACAGTTTTTGCTGATTATAGTCTTCAGACCTATCTTCTTAAAGTTCTCAGTAGCTTTCTTGACCACTCTTTCAAATCCCAGATTATAATAAATACTAACGCTCTTTTTAATACTGATATCCTTATTACCGGTAATAAAACCAATACGGTATCCTTCTGTAAAGGTATCCGCCATTAATGCAATTTTTTCTTCCGGCAGGGAATTCAAAAAATCTGCTGTACGCAGTTCACAGTCAGAAACGTTCAGCCCATAACCATATAGATAGCGTAAATCTGTTAAGTCACTTTTCAGTGGAATAGACTTTTCATCATCCCCCACAGGAACAACTCTTTCTTTGATTTGTCTTTCTGAGCGGATATCTGCATAATCACTCATGTACCAGTAGAATATCTGTCTAATTTCCTCGTATACAGGCAATTGCTTCTCTTCCCAGGCACAGGAAAAAGCACTGCAGATCTCTAAAAATAATTCTGCGGCAGCAATAAACTCCTCCCCATTCATCTCATAAACTACTGCAATACACTGTCGCATCTCTGTATGAATTGCCGAAAAAAAGGCTCCGAACTCTTTTCCCAGCTTTTCAACCGCATATGTGGGGTTGGCATAGCTACGATTATAATTCTCACCCTGCAATTCTGCATAATGCGCCTTGTTCAACTCCTGTAGCTGTTGTATATCCAATTTTTGAAAGGAGCCTTCTTCTATTAGCACCCATGTATCAAAAAGATGCATCAGCCACTTGGCTTCCTCACTAAAATACTGGGAAAATGAAGCATCAGATATTTCTTCATCAGCTATCTGTGTAATTCTAGCTTTTGCTAGTAAAAAACGTTCCTGTAATAATTCATCCATCATTGTTCACCCTTTCTAAATTCTAAATAAATGTGCCGACATAAACCACTAACCCGATCCCTAATATGGCAATTAAGTTAAATATAATACCCAGGCATGAGAATAGTTTATACCGATCCTTTTCCATTGCTGTCAGTATACCCAATAATAATCCTGTTATGGAATAAATTGCGATAAGCAGACCTGTTATTCCATAGCTTGTGGGAGTTTGCCCACCCTGCGCGTAAGTCAGATAAATAACTGATCCCAACGACATAATGCTGATGATTCCCAGAATAGTTGACATAATTGCTCTGTTGGAATGCCTTTTATTGGTAAATATATAGTTTGGTTTCCGTCCCATAAAAGCCTCCATAAAAGTATTAAATGGGCACCCCCTGAGGAAATGCCCATCTATGATTAGAATAGAATATTAGACTTCCGTGATAGTAGCTTTGATCCACTGATAATTAAGAGGATACCACTGGTAATCCCTACGATTAGAGTCAATACCCCAACTACTATATTTGTTGCGCCTGTTCCGCGCATGGTCTTGTACACTTTCTCCTCCATAATCATTCTCTCCTTTACTTTTTATTATGAATACCGTACTGTTCATAGTACATGTCTATTGCATCCTTAATTTGATCATTAATATATATGGTGCCTTTATATGGTTTATTATACAAATACTCTGTTACCTCTGACATACTGACAATGGCATCGGCAGGAAAACCATATTTATTCTTGATTTCAGTAAGTGCACCCATTTTACCGGACAAACCTACTTCTTCACGATTTAAGGAAACCATCAATCCTCTGATATTTACATTTGCCTGCGCTGTAATGATAGGGAATGTCTCTTCAATAGATTTACCGGAGGTAGTAACATCCTCAATGATCACTATCTTATCCCCATTCTGAATCTTACTTCCCAGTAATATTCCCACATCTCCGTGATCCTTTATTTCTTTACGATTAGAACAGTAACGTATTTCCTTTCCATATAGTTCACTAAATGCTATGGTTGTGGCTACACTAAGGGGAATCCCTTTATATGCAGGACCAAATAATACATCAAAATCATCTCCATAATGATCGTAAATAGCCTGGGCATAAAAGCGTCCAAGTTTTCTTAACTGTTCACCGGTTACATATGCCCCGGCATTCATAAAGAACGGGCTCCTTCTGCCACTCTTCAATGTGAACTCACCAAATTTCAAAACCTGGCAGTCCACCATAAACTGAATAAAGTCTTGTTTGTACTGTTCCATATTATTCTCCCCATCATGGATTTTTACACTTTATAAAGTATATCATGTCAACCGCTGTCTTTCAACCTAAATTCTATACTCTTGCAAGAGCTGTTGCAATATCGTCCCGCATGTCAATAACCGCCTGACGAGAAGCATCCGCATAGCCTTCCTCCCCAAAAGAAGCATACTTCTCCTGCTTGTAGGCTGCTATAATTCCTCTGGAGGAATTGATGATGGCGCCTAATCCATCTTTGTTGAAGAAATGTACCAAATCAGCACCCTTACCTCCCTGTGCACCATAACCGGGTACCAGGATAAATGCCTTGGGCATAATCTGACGTAATCTTTTTCCTTGTTCAGGGTAAGTAGCCCCTACTACAGCTCCTACATAACTGTAGGTATCCCCAATACATTCAGCACCCCATTCGGCTACTTTTTCACCAACCAACTCATAAAGAGGTCTTCCCTCAATGAGTCTATCTTGAAATTCGCCACTGCTGGGATTAGATGTCTTAACCAGTACGAAAATGCCCTTTTTTTCTTCTTTACAAACTTTTAGAAATGGCATAATGCCATCAGATCCAAGATAGGGATTAACGGTCACAAAATCTTCATTGAAGCCATACAATGACTGACTTCCTACTGAAGTTTTCCCCAGATGACCAACCGCATAGGCTTCTGAAGTAGAACCAATATCACCGCGCTTGATATCTCCGATTACAACCAATCCTTTTTCCTTACAATAATCTATTGTTTTCTGAAATGCTTTCATACCTTCCAGACCAAACTGTTCATACATAGCAATCTGAGGCTTAACCGCCGGGATTAAATCTGAAACAGCATCTACAATATCCTTATTATATTGCCATACCGCTTCAGCAGCACCCCGCATTGTTTCTCCATATTCTGCAAATGCTTTCTTCTTTATAAACTCCGGAACATAATTTAACATGGGATCCAATCCCACTACAATGGGAGCATTTGTCTTCTTAATATTGGAAATTAGTTTTTGTATCATGTTTCTCTTTTCTCCTTCTCTCCATATCCAATCAATTTCTTTTTAGCATTCTAGCATACTGAATACACTTAAGCAAGAAAAAAGGCACACAGTCTGTTCTGCATGCCTTTTCCTGTTATTTTTCCTTTATACAGTTACGAGACTCTCCACATATTTCTTTATATTGGAGGTATTCACATATTTTCTATACTGGTCATCCTCCACCACAACAAGTGTCGGTGCCTGCATCACCTGATAACGCTGCGCCAATTCTATGTTTTCTTCTGCATCAATCAGCATATATTTCTGACCCTTCAGATATTCTTTAGCCAGTTTACAGTTTGGACAGGTCTTGGTAGTAAACAGATACATCACTTGATCCGACTTCTCTACTGTAACTTCAACATCCTCATCATAATTGGACAAAGTAACCACGGTGTTTATGGGACGCTTCAGCACAGAATGACCAAGATCATACTCGGTACGGTTAGCATATTCCTGTAATTTACCATCATTCCAGTTTTGTACAGGTCTGTAATAACCAGTAATTCGACTGTATACTTCTGTACGTTGTCCACAATGTGGACATACATTCACTTCCCCTGCCAAGTATCCATGTTCCTTACAAATAGAATAGGTGGGTGATAAGGTGTAATAGGGAAGCTTATAGTTGTCAGCTATGGTTTTAACCAGATTGGCAGCTGCCTTCCAGTCAGGAAGCTTCTCACCCAGAAATGCATGAAACACAGTACCAGATGTATATAATGTTTGCAGTTCATCTTGAATATCCAGTGAATCAAAAATATCTGTTGTATAATCCACAGGTAAATTGGAAGAGTTGGTGTAATAGGGGGTATCTCCTATATGACCTGCTGTCTTGATAGCCGGCCAGCTTTTTCTATCATGCTTTGCCAAACGATAAGTGGCGCTTTCTGCCGGTGTCGCTTCCAGATTGTATAAATCTCCATATTTCTCCTGATAATCAGATAATCTGTTACGCATATGGTTCAAGACTTCTTTGGTAAACTCCTGGGTCTTTGAATCTGTCATATCTGCACGCAGCCAGTTGGCATTTAAGCCAACTTCATTCATACCTATCAAACCAATGGTAGAGAAATGATTCTCAAAGGAACCTAAATAACGTTTGGTATAAGGATAAAGCCCTTCATCCAATAGTCTGGTAATGACACCTCTCTTAATCTTCAAGGAACGTGCTGCAATATCCATCATATGATTCAGACGTTTGAAAAACTCATCTTTATCAGAAGACATATATGCTATTCTGGGCATATTGATGGTTACAACACCTACACTACCGGTACTTTCACCTGAGCCAAAGAAGCCGCCTGTCTTCTTACGTAATTCACGTAAATCCAGACGCAAACGACAGCACATACTTCTGACATCAGAAGGTTCCATATCAGAATTGATAAAATTTGAGAAATATGGAGTACCATATTTGGAAGTCATCTCAAATAATAGTCTGTTATTTTCACTGTCGGACCAATCAAAGTCCTTGGTTATGGAATATGTAGGGATAGGATACTGAAATCCGCGACCATTTGAATCCCCTTCGATCATGGTCTCGATGAATGCCTTATTGACCACGTCCATCTCTTTTTTGCAATCTTTATATTTAAAATTCATTTCTTTACCGCCAACGATGGCAGGCAGTTCTGCCAAGTCATCCGGTACAGTCCAATCCAATGTTATGTTGGAAAAAGGAGCCTGTGTCCCCCATCGGCTGGGTGTATTCACTCCATAAATAAATGCTTCTATACATTTTTTTACTTCTGGATATGTCAAATTGTCAGCTTTAATAAAGGGAGCTAAATAAGTATCAAACGAGGAAAATGCCTGTGCACCTGCCCACTCATTCTGCATAATACCTAGGAAGTTAACCATCTGGTTGCATAGTACAGATAAATGCTTTGCCGGTGCTGAAGTAATTTTACCTGTGATGCCGCCTAATCCTTCCATTATCAGCTGTTTTAATGACCATCCTGCACAATAACCAGTAAGCATGGATAAATCATGAATATGAATTTCTGCATTTCTATGTGCGTCTGCAATTTCCTGGTCATAAATTTCAGAAAGCCAGTAGTTGGCTGTTACTGCTCCAGAATTGCTCAAGATAAGACCACCTACTGAATAGGTAACAGTAGAATTCTCTTTTACACGCCAATCCTCTACCTTTACATAACTATTCACAACATCCTTGTAGTCCAGAATTGTAGATTTCATGGTACGCATTTTTTCACGCTGTTTACGATACAAAATATAAGCCTTGGCAACTTCTTCATAACCAGCTTGTCCCAAAACCCGTTCTACACTGTCCTGAATTTCTTCGACATGTATTGCCCCATCTTTTACCTTATCCTGAAAGTCCGCCGAAACACGAAGTGCAAGCAGATCCACAATATCATTGCTGTACTGCTTATCGGTTGCCGTAAACGCTTTCATAATTGCATCACTAATTTTTGTAAGAGTAAAATCTACCCTCTCTCCATCTCTTTTGATTACTTGAAACAACAGTATCCCTCCCTTTCAAAACGTTACATAAAGTGTATCATTTTCTAGTAGGAAAGTCAACGCAAAACACAACATATTGTATGTATAATTTTTTACATAACAAAATGTATAACAATTGGGACATTTATCTTGTGGACAAAAAACCATATTCTCGTCTTGCTGCTTCGTCGTCAGGATACATCTTAATATAGTTACCTAATAGCACAGCCGCCTGTGTATACTCTCCTAAAAATTCATATGCAACGATTTCATTAAACTGCAACGCCTGAATCATTTCATTATCAGCTATCTGCATAGCACTTTGGAAAGCAGAAAGTGCTGATGAATAATCTTCCTGCTTCATATAACATAGCCCCAATTGATTGTAAATCTGGGGATTTTCTTTGTTTCTGTTAAGGTAACTGGTATAAACATTTTTTATGGCATAATTGTAATCTCCTGTAGCTTCATACGCCATCCCCAGATAAAGAAAGGCTTCTGCTTCTCCCGTAGACTTTGCATCCTCCAAAAAGACTTGTGCCTGTTCATATTTACATAGATAATAGTTAATTTTCCCCTTATCTAAAGCTGTCATTTTAGCATCCCGCTGCGAAAGGGCTGTTTCTAAATACTCTTCTCCTATCTGTTTATAGCCATGGGCTGATAATACCTCATATATTTCAATCAACCTTCCAAAATTGTATGGCTCTAACACGATTTCCTTATTAAAATCTTCCTTCGCTGTTTCGTACTTATCCTGTGACAGACGAGCATTCCCACGAAGATAATAAGCATCTATGTCCTGAGGACGCATTGCCAGTATTGCATCGTAAACCTTTTCAGCTTCGTTGTACTTACCTGCTTTTTGATATGCTGCTGCCAGATAAAAATTTACATCATAATCCATCTCTTCTACAATACCATCACTTAATGATAAGCATTGTAAGAAGCTTTCTATGGCTGAATCATAATTAGTAAGTCCCATATAGACAATGCCTAAGCCACGCTCAGTCAGTCTTTCATCTTCTCCATTTTTTTCTGCTGTTTGAAAGGCAGCCAGAGCAGATTGGTAATCCAACCTTTCTATATACTGCATACCTTCTGCCAGTGATAAATCTGTTTGATTGCTGCCACATCCCGAAAAAGTGAATAAACCAACTTCCATGCCTAACAAAATCATTCCTATGATGCACTTAGTTCTTTTCATCTGTACACCCTCTTTCCAGTAAACATATCCGATTCTTATGTAAATATAATTATAATATTTTACCATGATTTTAGATTTTCTGCCAC
>DATERV010000017.1:0-11307 GCA_035271185.1 Lachnospiraceae bacterium
CTTGAGTTTCCGCAAAATGTAATCTAATGATGTATAAATCCTACCAAAGTGCCGATTTGCCGTATTTTGAAAGATAAAAGTTTGGCAGTGCATGGATTAGAAGCACTTTAATAAGCCCCGCCGGAACCGGACTTTGGGAGAACTATTCTTTTATCTATTTAAGCGATTAGCTTAAGACAGAGTTGACGGTATACCGGACGTTTCGTCCTAAACCAGAGCCTGACGCCTTCTTTCGCATATGATAGTATGCCAGAAATACCTTTTGCCAGTCGGTAATAGCAGAAGAAAACTTTTTCCTTTATCGGATCTGCTGATTTTATGATTGAAACCTTAAGTGCATTTGTCTCTGATTCCATTGAAATCATAGCCAGGAATGCCATGCATAGGGTGAGATAAAAATTAAGTGCATTAATTGCAGCAAGCTTTCTTACCCGGAAGTTTTCAAACTGAAACATCTGCTTTTTACAGCGGAAATATTCTTCGATTTTCCAGCGTGAAAAGTAAATGCGAGCCACCTTGATTACGTCTTCTTTTGACTTGATTTCCTTATTAGTGGCAAGCATCATCGGATGTTCTGTAATACCATAAACTAATACCAGATAAATATCTTTTCTTGATGCAGTGATCTGCACTTTAACATGAGAGAGGTAAGCTTCGTGATCCTTGCCTTTATAAAATACGTTCGTTTTAACTTTGCCTTTTCGCCGGTTGCGCAGTTCTGTAGCCATGGTCCATTTATTGTGGTATAGCAGTTTTCTGTTTGATTTGAGACGGATTACATAGTCCTGTCTCAATTCATCCATTTTCAAGAACATCTTATTGTCGTCATACCCGCGATCCATGGCAAAGGTTGCTTTACCAAAGAGTGCAGCACCCTGCTCCATTGCATCAAATGTGATGGTATTTGCGGATTTAAAATCCTTCTCAGAAGATGAATGTATTCTGGAAAAAATGCTGACAGGATGATTACTGCCAGTAAGGACACATGCTTCCGTAACATGATAACCTTTTTTATAAACACTTTTTGTTGCAGTGCTTTCAGAACCATCCCGAACAATACCAAGAGCTTCAAATTTGTATCCGTCAGGCTTTACAACATCGCTGTCATCGATATGTATGACTGGATCGGAAGGAACCCATTTTTTTATTATCTGAAGATAAGAAGCTGCTGCAATTGCAGGAGTCCCTTTATCAAGATGTTTTGATAAACGGTCAACGACGTTAATCTTTTTAGATGATTCGTGAAGTTGATCTACGACATCTGTCAGGAGACAGCTTCCGGATGCCAGAATGCCGTAAGCAATGTCAGCAGTGAATTTCTTTTCAGGTTTTGAAAGTCGTCTTGAAATTTTGTTTGTAAAAGTTAAAATTTTACGTTTCAAAGTGTAAGTATTTGTTGTAGAATTAAGCATAAGGAATCCCTTTCTTTATTGTTTAGTGTAGATTTTGGTTCGCAGCTTAATTCTACTACAAAAGGACTGGTGATTCCTTATATTTTGGGCATTTTTTGAAAGTTGTTCATTACATTACCAGTGAAACAAGGGGTCTGTGGATAAAAGTACGGAAACTCAAGAAAAGATACATTGAATTTTCAGAAGATATGGGTTAAAATAGAGGAAAGTTTAATTTTTTTGTGCAATAGACGATAGATATATAGGGAATCTGATGGAAATGGAGAGTGAGATAATATGCAGGACTTAGGAAACACACAATATTTTAAAGTGGAGACGGAAGCCGAGACAGGTGTAAAGGTCGTTTTATCAACTGTATATGAGGCACTGACTGAGAAGGGATATAATCCGGTAAATCAGATTGTGGGATATATCATGAGTGGAGACCCTACTTACATTACCAGCCATCGCAATGCCAGAAGTTTGATCATGAAAGTGGAGAGAGATGAACTGGTGGAAGAACTGCTTACGGAATACATTAAGAGCATCCGCTGGTAATCATAGAGGAGAAAATACATGCGAATTATGGGACTTGATTTCGGTTCTAAGACTGTGGGTGTTGCAATCAGTGATTCTTTGCTGATGACTGCACAGGGAATTGAGATTATCCGTCGTAAAGAAGAGAATAAATTGCGTCAGACATTGGCTCGTATTGAAGAACTGATTCTGGAATACGAAGTAGAGGAAATTGTTTTAGGCTTACCTAAAAACATGAACAACACCGAAGGTGTCAGAGTAGAGCTGACAATGGACTTCAAAGATAAGCTGGAGAGAAGAACCGGTCTGCCTGTTACTCTTTGGGATGAAAGACTTACTACAGTAGCAGCAGACAGAGCTATGATAGAGGCGGGAATCCGAAGGGAAAACCGTAAGGAACACGTAGATCGGATAGCAGCCTGCTTTATTTTACAGGGGTATCTGGACTTGCGTGGCATGAAGGAGAAGCAGTAGTGGAGAAGATTACATTTATCCCTGATGGCAACCAGCAAGAAGCAGTTGAATTTTATGTACTGGAACAGACCAGAATAGGCGGAACCAACTATATATTAGTAACTGAAGAGGAAGAAGGGGACGGAGAAGCCCTTATTTTAAAAGACCTTTCAAAAGATGGAGAAGAAGAAAGTATTTATGCCATTGTAGAGCAGGAAGAGGAACTAGAGGCTGTAGCCCAGGTCTTTCAAAGCATGATGGATGATATCACTTTAGAATGATTTTTACCCCATGGCCAAACTAAGCTATGAGGATAAGATAAATTTAACAGGCAAGGTAACTGATCCGGCTGACCAGTAAATCCTGGGAATATTTTATGTACACTGATATTGGGGAGTAGAATGTGTATGTAGCAAGAAAATATTCTATGATTTTCTGGTGTATTTGTCGTATGACATTTCCACAGGGGATATAGATTACAGCCTAATATTACGGAGGTAATTTGATTGAAGAAAAAAGAGAATATGAGTAGTTCCAGTCTTAAGGTGATTCCTTTAGGTGGACTGGAACAAATTGGCATGAACATTACTGCTTTTGAATACGAAGACAGTATCGTGGTGGTAGATTGTGGCCTTTCTTTCCCTGCTGATGATATGCTGGGAATTGACCTGGTTATTCCAGATGTAACTTATCTGGAAGAAAACAGGGATAAAGTGAAAGCATTTGTGATTACCCATGGCCATGAGGATCACATCGGCGCATTGCCTTATGTGCTTCGAAGGATTAATGTACCTATTTATGCCACAAAGCTGACAATAGGCATTATTCAGAAGAAATTAAAGGAACACAATTTGGATAAATCCACCAAGATGAAGGTGGTGAAGTTTGGACAATCCATCAATTTAGGACAGCTTAGAATTGAATTTATAAAGACGAATCACAGCATAGTAGATGCTGCAGCTCTTGCTATTTATTCACCTGCTGGAGTGGTAGTCCATACCGGTGATTTCAAGGTGGATTATACACCTGTATTCGGTGATGCCATTGATCTGCAGAGATTTGCAGAGATTGGGAAAAGGGGTGTACTTGCATTAATGTGTGATTCCACCAATGCAGAACGCCCGGGCTTTACTGCGTCTGAAAAAACGGTAGGAAAAATCTTTGATACTTTATTTACTGACCATAAGAGTACCCGTATTTTCGTGGCAACCTTTGCATCCAATGTGGACAGGGTTCAGCAGATTATTAATACAGCCTATAAATTTGGTAGAAAAGTAGTGGTGGAAGGCAGAAGCATGGTGAATATCATTGAAACAGCTACTAGTTTGGGATATCTGAATATTCCGGACAAGACGCTGATTGATGTGGACCAGCTAAAGAACTATCCTGATGAGCAGCAGGTTATTATAACAACCGGCAGCCAGGGGGAAAGTATGGCAGCCCTTTCCAGGATGGCATCCAATATGCACAAAAAGATACAAATTGGTCCTGGGGATACAGTTATCTTTTCTTCCAGCCCCATACCGGGAAATGAAAAGGCAGTTACAAAGGTAATTAATGAGCTCTTTAGAAAGGGAGCTGATGTTATCTTTCAGGATACACATGTATCAGGCCATGCCTGTCAGGAAGAAATCAAGTTAATTTATTCACTTGTCAAACCTAAATATGCAATTCCTGTTCATGGTGAATACAAACACTTAAGAGCACAGGCTAAGATTGCTGAGAACCTGGGAATTGCTAAGGATAATATTTTTATTTTATCCTCAGGTGATGTGGTGGAACTGACCCAGGAAAAAGCAGTTGTCACTGGAAAAGTTCCCGTTGGCTCCATTTTAGTGGATGGTCTTGGGGTTGGTGATGTAGGAAATGTTGTACTTCGGGATAGACAACATTTGGCAGAAGATGGTATTCTAATAGTTGTAATGTCTTTGGATAAGGTAGGAGGCTTCATTGTTTCCGGACCCGATATTGTTTCCAGAGGATTTGTGTATGTGAAGGAGTCAGATGAACTGATGGAGGAAGCCAGACAGGTGGTAGAACATGCCCTGCAGAATCTGGTGGACAGAGGCATTACAGATTGGGGAAAATTAAAGTCAACAACCAAGGATGTACTATCAGAATACGTATGGAAGAAAACCAAACGTCGCCCCATGATTTTACCAATTATTATGGAAGTATAGTCCATTAGCAATGAAGGGATCTAAAACCATGTCCGAACTTGATTGTGCTGTGGGAAATCTGATTACGGCAATTAAAGATACGAAAGAATATCAGGCATATTTACGTGAAAAAGAAAAAGTCAGTCGTTTCCCTGAACTAAAACAGCAGATTGACGAATATAGAAACAGAAATTATGAATTACAGAACATGACCAATGATGAGGAACTTTTTCATAAAATAGAAGAGTTTGAACACGAGCACGAAAAATTCAGGGAAGACCCGCTAGTATCAGATTTCCTGGAAGCAGAACTAGATTTCTGCAGAATGATGCAGGATTTGAGTATGAAGGTAACAGCGTCACTTGATTTTGATTAGGAGGATATCTGGATGAATACCAAACAGATTATGGTGGCAGTATTTGGCACTGTACTGAAAGTAGCAATAGCAGCGGTGGTGATTTTACTGGTCTATAAGGGTGCAGTCATAGGATATGATTATGGATTTCGTGTCTTCAAGGAGGAACCTGTAGCGGAAAGTCCCGGTATGAATGTGCAGGTTGATATCACAGTTGGTAAAGGTGCAATGCAGATTGGAGAATTGTTGGAAAGCAAGGGGCTCATTCGAGATGCAAGACTATTCTACGTGCAGAATTTTCTTTCGCATTATAAAAATGCTCTTAAGCCAGGTTCTTATGTATTAAATACCTCCATGACTATGAGCGAAATGATGGAAGTCATGTCCCCTCAGAAACCTGAAGAAACTACAGAAGGTACGGAAAGTATAGAAACCGGCGTGCAAGCGCCTGATGAGAGCACTTCGGAAGAAGGAAGCGTAAATGATAACGGATGAGAGAATAGTTGCCTTTATCAATGCATTTGATAAGGGCAATACGCCTTTATTGAATCAAATTGAAAAGGAAGCAAAAGCCGACCAGGTCCCGATCATCAGAACGCAGACCCAGGCATTGCTTCGTTTTTTGTTGGCTGCACATCGTCCAATGGAGATATTAGAGGTGGGTACGGCAGTAGGCTTTTCTGCCTTACTGATGAGTGAATATGCACCTTTAGGGTGTCATATTACTACCATAGAAAAATATGACAAGAGAATTCCCATAGCCAGACAGAACTTTATATTAGCAGGAAAAGAAAATGATATTACGCTGCTAGAAGGTGATGCTGTAGACCGGCTGAAAGAGTTGCAGGGTTCCTATGACTTTATTTTTATGGATGCAGCTAAGGGCCAGTATATTCATTTCATGCCGGAGGTGCTTCGCCTGTTAAGACAGGGAGGTCTTCTTGTATCGGATAATGTGCTGCAGGATGGAGATGTCATGGAATCAAGGTTTGCAGTTACCAGAAGAAACCGAACCATTCATGCTAGAATGCGGGATTATTTGTTTGAGTTAAGCCATAATCCTATTTTGGAAACAGTAATACTTCCAGTAGGAGATGGCGTGTCATTAAGTATAAAAAAAGAAGGAAATACAGATGCAAAATAATAGAAAACCTGAACTGCTTATTCCGGCCAGCAGCCTGGAAGTTTTAAAAACAGCAGTCCGATTTGGAGCAGATGCAGTCTATATTGGTGGGGAAGCGTTTGGACTTCGTGCAAAAGCAAAAAACTTTTCAATCGAACAGATTGCACAGGGAATTGCCTTTGCACATCAATACGGTGTTAAAGTATATGTGACTGCTAATATTCTTGCTCATAACTATGATCTGGATGCCGCCAGAAATTATTTTACAGAATTAGCTACTATGAAACCGGATTTGCCGGATGCACTGATTATCTCAGATCCTGGGATGTATATGATTGCTAAAGAGGTATGTCCCCAGATTGAGCGTCATATATCCACCCAGGCGAACAATACCAATTATCTCACATATAAGTTCTGGTGGGAACAGGGTGCAAAGCGTGTGGTTTCTGCAAGAGAGCTTTCCCTGCGGGAAATTGGGGAAATCAGAAAGCAAATTCCTGAGGAAATGGAAATTGAAAGTTTTGTCCATGGAGCTATGTGCATCTCCTATTCAGGAAGGTGTCTTCTCAGTAATTACTTTACAGGAAGAGATGCCAATAAGGGAGCCTGTACCCATCCTTGCAGATGGAAATATGGTATCGTAGAAGAAACCAGGCCCGGACAATACATGCCCGTTTATGAAAATGAGCGTGGTACCTTTATCTTTAATTCCAAGGATTTATGTATGATTGAATATATACCGGAAATGGTGGGAGCTGGTATTGACAGCTTTAAGATAGAGGGCCGCATGAAGACCGCTTTATATGTGGCAACAGTGGCCAGAACCTATCGGAAGGCCATTGATGATTTTTTGGAATCCGAGGAAAAGTACAGGGAAAATCTGAACTGGTACAGGGAAGAGATAGCAAAATGTACCTACAGGCAGTTTACTACGGGATTTTATTTTGGAAGAACAGATGAAAATACACAGATTTATGACAACAATACCTATGTGAATGAGTATATTTATCTTGGAATTGTTGAAGAGCTGTCTACTAAAAAAGCTGGAGTGCAGCTGGCGAGAATAGAACAACGGAATAAATTCTGCGTAGGTGATCTGATTCAAATCATGAAACCGGATGGAAGAAATGTAGATACCAAAGTGGAAGCAATGTATAATGATAATGGAGAATATGTAGATAGTGCACCTCACTCCAAACAGATTGTCTGGTTAAAACTGTCACAGATGCCGGAACAATATGATTTACTGCGTATCAAAAATAATGATTGACCCACTAAATAGCATTATTGTACAATGTGAACAGTGAATCACCCAAAAAGATTGAACAAGGGTGTTCCAAAAACTATTTTGGAGCACTTTTTTAGTATAAGCACCACATATTTAGTATAAGCACAACATTTCGGACACAGATATGCAGGTTTGATACAAATCTTTGTAAAGAAAGGGAGATATGTATGAGTGAAGTAATAAATGTGGAAGAGTTGTTTGGCAGCAAAGTTTTTACCATAGCTAAAATGAGAGAAAGATTGCCAAAGAACGTATTTAAGGAAGTAAAAGGAGTGATGGACCAGGGCGGAGAATTACCTCTTGCAACAGCTGATGTGGTTGCAAAGGCAATGAAGGATTGGGCCGTAGAAAATGGAGCTACTCACTATACACACTGGTTTCAGCCGTTAACAGGAATCACAGCAGAGAAACATGATGCATTTGTTACTCATCCTGACGAAGAAGGTATTATGCTGATGGAATTCTCTGGCAAGGAATTGATCAAAGGCGAACCGGATGCTTCTTCCTTCCCTTCAGGTGGTCTGCGTGCAACCTTTGAAGCAAGAGGCTATACAGCATGGGATATTACCTCCCCGGCATTTCTGAAAGAAGATGCGGTAGGCGTGATTCTCTGTATCCCCACTGCTTTCTGTTCCTATAAAGGAGAAGCATTGGATAAGAAGACTCCGCTTCTTCGTTCCATGGAAGCCCTCAGTGTACAAGCCCTTCGTATTGTTCGCTTGTTTGGTAATATGGAAGCTACCAAAGTGGTACCATCTGTAGGTGCCGAACAGGAATATTTTCTGGTTGACCGTGAAAAATACTTACAGCGTGAAGACTTGATCTTTGCAGGACGGACTTTGTTTGGAGCACCAGCCCCAAAGGGACAGGAGATGGAAGATCATTATTTTGGTTCCATTCGTCAGAGAGTTGGTTCCTATATGAAGGACCTGAACATAGAATTGTGGAAATTAGGGGTAACTGCCAAAACACAGCACAATGAAGCAGCTCCTGCACAGCATGAGTTGGCTCCAATCTACGAAACAGCAAATATTGCTGTTGACCACAATCAGCTGGTTATGGAGACTATGAAGAAGGTAGCAGGCCGTCATGGAATGGCCTGTCTGTTACATGAGAAACCATTTGCAGGTATGAATGGTTCCGGCAAGCATAACAACTGGTCTCTGGGAACAGATAATGGCGTGAATCTTTTGGATCCGGGCGATACTCCTAATGAGAATATACAGTTTTTACTGGTACTAGCATCTATATTGAAGGCTGTTGATGTGCATGCTGATCTGCTTCGTCAGAGTGCATCCGATGTGGGTAATGATCACAGATTAGGAGCCAATGAAGCTCCCCCCGCAATCATGTCTGTTTTCCTTGGAGAGCAGCTTGAGGATGTTGTGAAGCAGTTGGTAGAAACAGGAGAAGCAGCACACTGCCTGGATGGTGGAAAACTGCAGACAGGTGTCTCCACATTGCCTGACTTTGATAAGGATGCAACTGACAGAAACAGAACCTCTCCTTTTGCCTTTACAGGAAATAAATTTGAGTTTCGTAGTGTAGGTTCATCCGATTCCATTGGCAGTCCTAACACTACATTAAATGCCATTGTGGCAGAAACTTTCTGCGAAACTGCTGATGTATTGGAAAAAGCAGACGATTTTGATATGGCAGTACATGACCTAATCAAGAAATACTTAACAGAGCATCAGAGAATTATCTTCAATGGTGACGGCTACTCAGAGGAATGGGTAAAAGAAGCAGAAAGACGTGGCCTTCCTAACATCAAGTCCATGATAGATGCTGTCGATACCCTGACTACCGATAAAGCGGTGAAACTGTTTGAAAAGTTTGGTATCTTTACAAAGATAGAACTGGAATCCCGTAAAGAAGTGTTGTATGAAACCTATGCAAAGACCATCAACATAGAAGCACTTACCATGATCGATATGGCAAGTAAGCAGATTATACCTGCAGTTATCAAATATAGTAAATCACTTGCAGATACAGTGATTGCAGTAAAGGAAGCCGGCGCAGATGCATCTGCACAGTTTGAACTGTTAACAGATGTTAGCACCAGGCTGGTTGCCGCTAAAGCTGCCCTTACGAAGCTGGAAGAGGTAACAGCCAAAGCTGTTGCTATGAAGGATGTGAAGGCACAGGCATTCTGTTACAAGGATATCGTAAAAGAAGTGATGAAAGAATTAAGAACACCTATAGATGAACTGGAAATGCTGGTAGATAAATCTATATGGCCTATGCCTACCTATGGAGATCTGACCTTTGAGGTATAGCATAGAAGATACTCAACATAACCTTGCAGATTAGTATAAGTAGGTAGAAAAGACTAATTTGGCTTGTTTAGTTAAAATAAGGTCACCCATAATGATTTAACATCAAGGGTGGCCTTTGAACTTTCACCATTTTGTGTCCATATAGCGACTATACACAGTGCTATATGTAAAATTAGTTTTGAGTAGGAGACACTTTTGCAGGTCACTTCTACTTAGCACAGTTTGAAAGGCACATAAGGCTTGAATTTGGAAATGCAATGTGGAATTGTTTCAATTGTTCATACAGAAATACAAAGTATTTCAGTATAGGGTATTGCAAAATGGAAATACTTCATGTATAATACTCAAAGTAATCACGTTTATCGCATGAAGGGCTATAGCCAAACGGTAAGGCAACGGACTCTGACTCCGTCATCTCAAGGTTCGAATCCTTGTAGCCCTGTTTCTAAAAAACTCATGAACCAATGTTCATGGGTTTTTTTGTATAGAAACAGGGGTTGCCCTGTTCAAAAACCTGACAACATATGTTGTCAGGTTTTTTAGTGCCTAAAATCAGGCATTACAACGTTTCTGTTGTTTTTTCAGGGAATATTATTACAATCATAAGTTATAAAAGTTTTTCTATATTTTGCGGTATTTTACTATGTTTTTCTAATGGATAGGTCAATTCATAGGTCAAGCCTAGTGCTCTGGCTGTACTTAGGAAGCTAAAGGAAAAGATTGCTGCAATGCCACATAAGGTGCAGGAAAAGAAGAAGGGGCAGACCCGATGAATACTAAGAAAATAAGTAAGCTGCTCATTTTGAATTTGCCGTATGTGTCGGTAGGCTTATTTACAACCAATATAGGAGAGCTGTTTTTCAAACGAAGTAACGTTATGATATAGTCAGTGGTATATTTTTATATGCAGGTATGAATAGGAGAAACAAATAAGTGAATGAAGACAGATGCTTTATCTTATCGGCAAGAATAACGGTTATGAACTGGGTAATGCCGGCTAATAATAAATCAGCATGGAAGGTTTTTTCATTTTGGGTTTTCCTGCATGCAACACAAAGTTGCTCCTTGAAATGATTAGTACATTTTTCTACGACAACACGTTGCTTATATGTTTCATCCCACTCTACAGAACCATGCAGAATGTCGGGATAAGCACGAATATGCGAGAATGGAAAAGACACGCTTGGATAATAAGAACCCAGATCAGAACGTAAAGAGGGTATTTGCGGGATCTTCTTCTTTTTGCATAGAAATGCTTCCAGAAGTAAGCGGGAATAAGTTCAATAAAGGTTAATGTTTTATTCAAGAAGAGACAGAAAAGCAAGCTTGTCAGATTCTGATATTTCCTGACAATCTGCATTTAGCATAGCATATACGGAGTATGTATTCCAACTCATTGTAAGAACAATATCACTTATCCAGTGGCTTTGAGTAATGTTTTGTTATATTTACGCTAGCAATTAGTACATAAAAGTTAATAACAGATTTTATTACAAATCAGGTTTTCATCTGCCATGGCAATAAACAACCACTATAGGTGAAAACATTGAAATTACAAGGAATTCAAGAACGTAGTAAATGATTTTACTACAAGTTTGATTAGAGTGTCATATCAAACATTTTTATGCCACCTTTAACCTTGTTTCAGTTCTATAACAGCTTTGTTTCTTGAAAAACAGAACTTTTCCTTTTTTCATGTTTGAAGTTAGTAAAATCGATACC
>DATERV010000018.1:0-54332 GCA_035271185.1 Lachnospiraceae bacterium
ATAAAATTCCTGAACAATCCATTAAAGGAATAAATTGGACTGATTTTATTATAAAATATAAAAATGAAATGAAGGATGAGTTTTTTTGTGGTTATTGGTGCCATTTGATGCAGAATGCAATTTGGTTTCATGATATTGTGAATCCTTATATTCGAATCTATCCAAAAGAAATCAAGAAGGATTGTTATCAGAAAGTTTATAGGGATTATGAAAGATTAAATTATTTGTTACCGAAACAATATGGAATAGATGATTTGAGTATACATAATGTACATATTGCAAATGCAGAAGTCAAAGAGCAAAATTTTGATACAAAGATCTGTGATTTTCAAAGTCAGTTTTATGCCCATAAATGTGAAAAAGGTGAGCTTGAAATTTTACAGTGGGATATAATCTGCGAATATATTAGTAAGTGCGTTGAATTCTGCGTAAAGGAAATCATTGCGCTTAGAAGTGGTAATGAACGTACTGAATCAAGTGACTTTTATGTTTCTATATAATAAACGTGTGTTTTTCGTTTTGAATGAAAATTTTAGTTTGTAAGAAAGGAGAACGTAGTAGACAGTTTTTGCGTAAAGAAAGTAAGAAATTTATATAATGATTATAATTATATAATACAGTCCACTACTATAGATAAAAAATGAATGAAAAGGAATTAATGAAACTGTGGAAAGCAGAGGAATCCGTTCAGTGGATCATTGTGTAAAAGAATTGTATAATGCACAGAGAATAATAGAGCAAAACGGAAGTGTAGATGGAATGATTCATCGCTATTTGCTTGTTGCAAAAAAGGCTTAATTATATTTGATGAAAAGGGGACGCTAAAGCGTCCCCTTTTCATTATTCTAAATAATTCCTTTATATCCAGGTTAAATCTCCAGAGGATCAATGCCAAGTTTCTTACAAATCTGAATAACCGAATCAAAGGAAGCCCCGCCAATTCCTCTTGACAAAAGTGTCATTAACGAACTATAAGGGATATCAGCTTCAATTGAGAATTTTCTTAGACTCTCATATCTGTCCAGAATAAGATTCCTTAATATTAGCTCTCTATTCATTATGGTTCCTCAACAACAATGACATCAACACCTTTTTCCTC
The DNA here is from genome assembly GCA_035271185.1 of Lachnospiraceae bacterium. Classification (GTDB taxonomy): domain Bacteria; phylum Bacillota; class Clostridia; order Lachnospirales; family Lachnospiraceae; genus Acetatifactor. Next base: position 1,100 of record DATERV010000018.1, read on the forward strand.
GATAGAGGAAATCTGATCTTCCACGCAATCCCAATCAGTAATGATAGAATCAAAGGAATCAACCTCACATACCTTGATAAAGGAATCAACTCCCACCTTGGCACTTGGCATTAACAGATATTTTTTTCTGCTGTTTTTTAGAATTGTTCGTTGATAGGTTGCTGTTTCATCTGTGCCGTTTGACAATCCAAATTCTGCGGTTAATCCTGCTCCTGTAATAAAGCAAATATCAAAGTGAAGATGGCTGACAAATTCATTGGCAAGGCTGTCAACCACGGAACCGCTTTGACGCATTTTGCCTCCGGCCATATAGACCATAATATTGTCAAAATCGCGTAGTTCCTTCCCGAGGTCAACCGAATTAACGACTAAGGTATAAGGGATGTCCTTGGGAAGAAAAGAAATCATAATATGTCCCAAGGCACCACTGGTTAAGTATACGGTATCATTTTTCTGTATCAGCTTGGCAGCGGTACATGCTATTTGCTTGTAGTTATCATAAATGGGCATTGTGTCAAAATTGCGGTTTGAGGGTGGAAGCACATTTACCTGTTGCGGTAATATGGCACCACCGTGGGTCCTTTTACATACACCTTTCTGCTCAAGCAAACGCAGATCCCTGCGAGCTGACTCATCCGATATTCCATATTTTCGTGTGATTTCTAAAATGGTAATCTTTCCACTTGTTTTGATTACTTCTGCTATTTCCTGATGACGTTCTTCTATAAACATATTGTTACCTCCATTAATCATTCTGTCTATCGAATTCGATATCAACACAATAACACACAGTCGGTAACAATTCAATACTACCGGTAATCGGATTTGCGTATATTGGCTGTTTCAATAAACACAGATAAAGGCCACTTTGAGTTTGTCATTTATATTGGCGAAGTGTGGAATAGAGCAAAAGTTCTTTACGGGAAGAAACACCAAGCTTGCTGTAAATATTTTTATTATGGTATTTTAATGTATTTTCACTAATGTGAATCAGTTCCATAATTTCCTTTGCTGATTTTCCTGCCAAATATAAATTCAAAATCTCCCTTTCCTTTGGAGTGAGGCTGATTAGGTTTGCAAGAAACATGGCATAAGCGTCAGGGTCAACTTCTTTACGTCTTTTGTCAGCCAGACGGGAGAGCTTAGTTTGTGCACTATTGGCATCAGCCATAGCTTCCTGACGTCTCAGTTCCAGTTTGTGCCGTTCTTCTTCATGATCTCTATTCTTTTCTGCAAGATAGTCAAAAAGGTCAGAAATCTCCAGGTAGGTAGTATTCTGCATTTCCTCATAGTTACTGTTACGAATGGATATGAAGGCATCAGTTACCGGGCGTACATAGCGGTTACTGATGAGTATTGATACCGCCAGACAGATGATAAACAGGATGAATACTATGCCCATGAACTGCCATAGGTTTCCTGTAATGGCAGCATCCAACAGAACTTCCGGCATCATAATAGCAACAGACCAGCTTTCCTCTTCATAGGGTGAGCCGTATGGATACAACCGCAAAGAAACACTTCCGCCACCGTACACGCTGCTGTTATTGGCAAAGCATTTAAAACCATTTTTTTTAGCCGAACAGGTTAAATCTTCTTGTATATAGTTTGCAGTCAGATAATAGTTTCCTGCAATCATTCCCCTGGAAGCTAAGAGGCTGTCTTCAAGTGAGGGAGCAGCAATGGTAAATACATTTTGATAAGTACTGTCGCTTGGAGAATACAGCTGCTTAAACATTCTGTCACTAACCTCAATGCCACATACTCCAAAAACAGTTCCATCTTCACTTCGAAGGGGAATACACAACAGGAAACCAGCCTCACTGTTATTCTTTAATGTGACTCTTTCGGTCCAATAATAGAGTCGGGATAGGGGTAACAGTGTATTTGCTCTGGCGTTTTCCATTACACTCAGAAAAAAGGATTCCTCTGAAATATCATATTCCATGGACCATTGTCCGAGAAGTTCAACCCCGTGCTCTCTTGCTATCTGTGCAGGACCTCTCAAATAATAGATTTTTGGATCTACTGACTGTGTGGTTGTGGGCTGCGTTTTTTTTAGAAAAATCCCTGCCTTAAAATCAGCTGCATTCTCCACCTTTGGTTGTACTGTAGCATCCAATAAAAGAAACACTCCACCACAGGAATGACTATTCACTGCACTTAACAGGGTCTGCATCTGATCTGCAAGCAGCGGCTGAATGAAGTCAGGGTTATCTGCCAATTCACCGGCAGTTATCTTGTTGGAAGAAAAAAGGGTATCGCAGGATTTGGATATTTCCGCAGCCATGTTTAAGCCATCTACAGAGAGATGCCCGAAATCTGTGTAAATGGCTGTCGATATGTGATCCAGCTCATTATTCAAATAGGTATAAACAGTGTTTGCTTCTGTTCCATTGATGCCAAAAAGCATGAGAAGCAGAGTAAAGGATAAAATCAAGCAAACAGTAACACTTATAAATAAGAGAATCAGTCTACGCTGCAGTGTGGTACCTTTTTGAAAGATATGGGTTTTCCAATGGTTCATTGTGTTTTTAAGCATAATCAAAGCCATTCCCCTTTCAGTTTGCCTTCGGTTGGTTTATTTATTCTTTCATTTGTGCTAGTGCATCCTGTAATGCAATCCGGTCTTTTGTAAGAAAGATATTCCGCTGCTCTGTTAACAGGGCTTTGAAATTATTTTCATATTCCTTGCTCACAGCATCAAAATCGCTATAATTGGGTGCAGTGAAAAATTCGTAGTCATGGTACATGGAAAGGACAGCAGTAAGCATTTTTTTAATTCTCAGATCTTCTACTGTTTCAAGATATGTATTCATATTCTCCTCAAAAGCTTGCTTTGTTACGGGCAAATACCCCGTTTTGGAGATAAACTTCATATTCTGCTGGCAGTCAGTCAGCCACTTGATAAAAACAGTTGCTGCATACTCCTTTTGAGGGTCAGTTTTTGCTACCATTAGTCCGCCGCCACGCTGGAGAGCAGTCTTTTTCCCATTCTTGAACACAGGGTATGGTAATATGCTATATTCCACATGTTCGGCTGTACCGTCAGAATAAGTGATGGTATTTCCGTAGAATAAAATGCCTGCAGATGACCCGGTGGAACAAATAAGATCACCTGTTTTGGACAGGTCGGAGGAATATCCATCATAAATAGCAAAGCCTCCCTTGACAGCAGGCATGTAGAGAGTTTCAAAAATATGTGAATAGTGGTCATTTCCCAGATTTGGTTTTCCTGAAGCATCCAGAATATGGTCGCCCATTTGCACCATACCAACCTCAGCTATATTGAACCATGAATCAGCAGAATAGAACTGCTTACCATCATTTTCAATCTCTGGGGTTTGGGCGTCTGTCCATTGGTAATATTGTTCTGAAAGTTCAGCAATTCCCTCAAAAGTGGAAAATAGTTCGGCATTAGCTCCGGTTTCAGATGCAAACCGATCAAACAGAGTCTGATTTAAGTATAGAATTTCTGTTGATTTAGCAATAGGGAAAACATACAGTTCTCCATCTGATATCTTTCCCTCATCGACAAAGGCGTCTACATAAGCATCAAGTTCCTCTTCAGTAAAATAATCATTTAAGTTGGCAAGCAACGCTTTTTCATGGAACTGAACAGCTATCTTGGGATAACCTGTGAAAATATCCGGCATTTGCGGTGCGCCGGGGTCTCCACTTAAAATCATGGAAAGACTATCGTTTAAGTCAGAGCTGGATGAAATGGCAGTCACATTGATTACAATTCCTTGCTCCTTACCCACCGTTGAATTGAATTGGTCTATGAGGTAGTCCATTGCTTCCTGCATATCTCCGCCATAGTTGTGCCACATAGTGATAGTGATTGGGTTGTGAGGGTCAGGTTTTAAGGAATTTCCACAACCTGTCAAACAGTTGAAAAGCAGTATGGCAATCAGAGCAAATAACATGATTTTTTTCATACTTATCCCCATCCGCGTGCTTTAGCACGCATACGATCAAAACCAAAGTGAAAGATTTATCTTTCACACTTAAAGGTATATACTTTTCCTTTCCAAAAATTCATGAAAATAATTTCAACTATACTTTTACATACTATTTCTCACCTATTTTCCACCAGAATTGAAAAAGGTTTTATAAAATAAAAAATATTTTGTTTTTCCCCACCCTTTTGCAAATTCGGTGTGGGGACATAATAAAAAGAATTCATAAAATAAAATTACAAGAAAAGAAAACCGGAGCAAAAAACATTTGAATGTAATCGTCATTACAACTATCTTAATTTGAATATAGCATACGTGATTTACAGAATCAATGAGGAGATATCAGATTTTTTTTGCAAAGAGTGTGTGGTATTGTCCCTAGTGTGGAATGAGACTTAATCAAAAAGGAGAAGAAAAATGAAGAAAAATTTATCTATGATAGCATTATTGCTAACAATAACTCTATCACTCACATCGTGTGGGTTATCAGAGAAGGTCTACGAGATGCAACAGGAAGAGATCATTGAAAATTTAGTCGGGGATGAGGCTAATATAGACATTGATGGCGATACGTTTGTATTAAAGGATGAAGAGGGTAATGTGATGACAATTGGTGGAGTGGAATGGCCTACCGGAGCAGCAGCAGATTTATTACCCAAATTAAACAAAGGAACAATAATAGCCGGTTTGACTTCTGATCAAGTGTGTTCCATAAATGTTGAAGAATTAGATAAAAAGGATTTTGAGGATTATTTAGAGGAAATCAAAGAAAAAGGCTTTATCAATAATGTAACTGAAATGTACTCTGAAGGATCCTATACCTATATAGCGAATAAGGAAGACAATGAATGGATTCAAATATATTATGATGAGAACGAAAAGACAATAGACCTCATAGTGGGAATAGATGAAGAATGACGAAGTTGACGGCTGCTCTTTTTCAGAGAGCAGTCGTCTCTATAGAACCTCACAAAAACAAATTTTAGTAATTAGTGAGTAAAGGTTGCTGTATATGGTGCAAGCTCTAAGCGGATGAAGTAACCTTTATCATGATGACAGACGGGACATGCATCAGGTACGGAGGTACCCTTATAAATATATCCGCAGTTTAAGCACATCCAGGAGGTTTCAATATTAGATACAAATAATTGATTCTGTTCTAACATATCGGCAAACATGCCAAATCGGTTTCCATGAGATTTCTCAATTTCAGCTATCATTTGAAAAGAAGCTGCAACACCTTGAAAGCCTTCTTCCTTTGCTTTGTCACCAAAGTTTTTATACACATCATCATGCTCCTCATACTCATTACGCTGAGCAAATCGAAGCAGTTTGGCAACATCCTGACTAATATCAATGGGATATGCGCCATCAATATGAATATTTTGACTGGCTAAACTGCTTAAGTGGTTATAGAATATCTCCGCGTGTTCTTTCTCCTGATCAGCCGTGAATTTAAAAATTGCTTCAATCACATGAAGTCCCTGCTTTTTTGCCTCGCTGGCTGCAATGGTATAACGATTTCTTGCCTGACTTTCTCCTGCAAATGCCCGCATCAGGTTTTCTTTGGTAACGCTGTCCTTAAAATCTACTGCCATTTTAGATCTCCTATCTTCTAACTTTTATTGTGGTACTAATTAAGTTGTTTTTATATAAAGCGTAATATACACAATCATGTAGAATATGATCTCTATAATAGGGGATTTTCGGCTCTTGCTTTCAAACGTTCAAACCTTCGGTCTGTTTCCTGCTGAATTTTCTCCACTATTTCCTTGTACTCACTTTTTTGCAGATGTTTTGTCCTTCCCATCATGGAAAGCCAGTCTATGACAGGAATTTTTTTGTTACCCTTTTCGGGGTTGTAGCTCAATGTGGTTATGCCACTTTCTACCTCATAAAGAGGAAAATAACAGCAGTCTACAGCTGCCCCAATGACACTGCGTTCCTTATTCGGTGTATCATTCCAGTTCAATGGACAAGCTGACAGGCATTTTAGATAAGCGGTACCAAATTCTTTTGCATAAGCAGCAGCTTTTGCTCCCTTTCTGATAAAATCTTGGGGCATGGATTCCGCCGCGGTAGCCACATAGGGGATATGAGTGGCAGCCATTATTTCCGGCGTATCCTTATGAAAAAATGTTTTTCCGAACTGGAAACTGCCTACATGGGAAGTTGAGCTTTTAGCTCCCATGGGAGTAGAATAGGATAACTGATAACCAGTATTCATATAGCCGCCATTGTCATATTCAAACAGAATTAACCCATGATTACGCAGTGCAGTACCAATTGCGGAACCCATACCGATATCCATTCCTCCGTCACCACTGACCATAACAAATGTAATCCTTCCCTCGGGGTATTCACCTCGCTTCTGGCGTTGATGAAACATCTCTACTAAGCCACTCAGGGTAGCGGCTCCATTTTGGAATAAGTTGTGGAGGTATGGAATTTTAAAGGAAGTCTGTGGATATGGTGTAGTAACCACCATGCCACAGCCTGTCTGGAAAAGCAGCACTACGTTTCCTTCAATACCCTTTAGTAACAGATTCACATTTACCGGAATGCCACAACCAGGACAGGCACCATGTCCCGGTGCAAGCCTGCAGGGCATGGCTGTGGCCTCTTTTACGATTCCTCCCTCTGTCTTCATTTTTCCTGTTTCTTTGTTGTAGTGACACTTAATTAGGTCTAATGTAGTATCCTGTTCAGTTAGGGGGTTGAAATAGGCTTTCAGTTCGTTATCTTGATTCTTTCCTTTTACAATGCCATAGTAGTCAAACACTTTTGCGTTGAAATTCATGGCTTCCCAGAACAATTTAACGGCATCTTCAACAAAGAAATCATTCCCACCCAGCCCATAAACACGACTGATAACTTTTGCTTTACAGTTATATTGTTGTAAGCAGGCTTTGATTTCAATAGACATGTTTCCACCACAACCACCATAACTGTCCTGACGGTCTGCCACTAGGATTACCTTTGCCTTTTTACAGAGATCAGACAGTTCTTTGCCTGGGAAGGGCCTTATTACTGAAATGGTTATGACACCTGCGTCAACACCTTCTTTTCGGAGAGCGTCCACAGCTTCCATGGCCGTATGATAGGATGAACCTAGGATAAACAGCAGAACACTGGCATCTTCATATCTATAACCGGAACAAAAGTTGTAGCTTCTTCCTGAAAGAGAAGCATACTCTTCAAACAGTGATGGAAGTTTTTCTCTGGCTTCTTCCATAGCTAGATGAAGCTGATAGCGATTGTTAATTACATCAGGTTCATTCATATAGGAACCTACTGTAATGGGATGTTCTATATTTAAAACGTCAGCAACAGCTCTTTTCTCTCCAATATAGTCTTTTACCACACTGTTTTCTTCAAATACCATACACTTTCTTTTTTGATGGCTGGTAAAAAAACCATCAAAAGCAATCACAATAGGAAGGCTGACGGCCTCAGCTAATTTTAATCCAAAAAGGTTCATGTCATAAACAGCCTGAGGTTCACTGGCAAACAGAATGATCCAGCCAGTATTGAGCATATACATTATATCACTGTGATCCCCCTTAATGCACAGAGGACCGGATATGGTACGGCACGCTACATTCATTACCATGGGAAAACGGGTACCGGATTGCACAGGGAATTGCTCCAATGCATATAATAATCCATTTGCACTGGTGGCATTGATGACTCTACCCCCACCGGTAGAGGCTCCATAACAGATTCCCGCTGCACTGTGTTCGCCCTCTGCAGCAATCAGTTTAATGTCATGCAAGCCATCTGCACCCCATAAATCCAGGTTTTCCACAATCTGGGTGGAAGGCGTTATAGGATAATATCCCATGATATGATAATTGATCTGCATAGCAGCGAATGCAGCCAGTTCATTTCCACTATCATAGAGTAATTTCTGCTTTTCCATTAGACAACACCTCCGTCGACACGCTGTTCATCCAAATAAGAATCACTGGTTATATAGGAACTTGGGCCTGATTCCATATAGGGAACGGAATCTGTAATTAGATATTTATTTGGCATAAACCAAGGTTTATTGGGGTAATCCTTTTCCAATGCCTTTACTAGCGCATTTGTGGGACATATTTCCACGCATCGTAAGCAGCCCTTACAATGATGGTAATCCAATCCCTTATTTACCATGCACTCCTTACCCATATAAATACCCTTTTCAAATTGAAAGACCATATCCGGACAGGTGGAATCACAAAGACCACAGTTGATGCACTTTTCTTTGATAAATAAGGGAATATATCCTTCTCTGGAAGGTGCAAGGTCACTTATTACACTACTGCCTATTCTTGGGTTTACTCCACCAATAGGTGCATTGTCATATCCCCAGGTTACATTAGATTTTGAATTGTCATCGACATCCTGCATTTTCTCATGATTGGAACTGTCAGATATAAATCCCTCAGAAAGCATAGAATATCCCATTTTTATGCCTTCCAGATTGGACTTGATAAGTGCAGGATATTTTTTTCCCAGAGTTTCTTCACAAAGCGTCTCTACTGCAGATAATGGAATAAACCCGGCTACCTTAGCAATGGAACCTAAGAGCACCATATTGATTCGGGAATGACATTCCATGGCAGCCTTCAGAGCATCAATACAATAAAGAGTACCTGGCGCAAAGTTCCACTTTTCACAAGCTTCCCTCGGAGAAAGAGCAGTATTTAAAATAATTTTAGTGTTTTGAACAATTCCCTTTTCCACAGGGTGTGTTCCCAATAAACCTTCATGAAAAATACATAGGATATGGGGGGATACTACCGGACTGTTCACTCTTATGGTTTTAGAATCATTACACCACCGAATATAGGATTTTACCGGTGAGCCTCTTTTTTCCGAACCATAACTGGAAAAGCTGGATGCATTGAGTGATAGATATAAGGCTCCCAGCTCACCCAACATTTTCCCACATAAATTGGCACCCAGTCCACCAATGCTTTCCAAACGAAACTCATAATATCCCTCTTCATTTGTGTATGGTAATACTTCCTGCATAGGAGCCTCCTGTTTATAGATATTTATCAGTATTTTTATTCCTTTACAGTATGGTATCTTTTTCTAAAATTATTCAGATTTCTGAAGATACCCTTTTTATAGGAGAAATTTTATTGGAAAGATGATAAAATAAAACAAAATAATGACATTTAAATGAATAGAGGAAAATAGCCATGGGAGATGAAATAAAGTCAGAATCAGTAAAGCCCCTTGACCCGGGTTTACTGCGTGAAATGCTTAGCCAGGGAAATACGGCTGAAATATATTTGTATGATCAAGATAAGATATTAAAATTATTTAGAGAAAAAATGCCTTATGAAGCCATAAGATATGAGTATCATGCAGCTGAGGTTTTACAGGATAAACTTAACAACGTGCCAAAGGTATATGACCTACTTACTTATCAAAATCGGTATGGGATTGTTTATGAACGGATTAAGGGCATAGATTTGTTAACCATATTGACAAAGGAAATGGGTAAGATGAATTATTACTCCAAGAAAATGGGACAAATTCATGCTATAATACATGAGGTTGATATTGATGTTCACTATTCCGTGAAGGATAAGCTAAGAAATAATATTGATGAGGAAAATGAACTTACCACTATTGAAAAAGAAAAAGTAAAGCAATATTTAATGACTCTTCCCAATGGGAATAAAACCTGTCACTTTGATTTTCATCCCGGGAACATCATGATGCAGGATGATAAGCCTATTGTGATTGACTGGATGACTGCCTGCACCGGAAGTGAAAGTGCAGATGTGGCCAGAACCTGCTTAATGCTTAAGTACGGTGAAATACAGCACGCCAGTTTCATTGTCAAATTAGTCGTACATTTTTTTGAAAATCGTATTGGAAAAGTATATTATAAAGAATATAAGAGAATTACAGGCATATCCGATAAAGAGGTGGAACAGTGGATGCTTCCGGTTGCTGCTGCAAGGTTAACAGAGTGGATTTCAGATCACGAGAAAACAAAACTTTTGAAATTTGTAAGAGAAAAGCTTAAATTGATGGGATAGTAAAGACACAAACAGGAGGGAAATACAGATGAAGGATACAATAAAACATATTGAAAAAGAATTGGCTGATGTGGGTTTAACATTTTTAACAAAACCAATACTAATTGGCGGCAGGGCAATGGAGTATTATGATATGCGCAAATCCGGAGATGATATTGACTTAGTGATTACAAACGAAGATTATCAGAGTCTTGCAGGGATGTACCCTGATAGCCGTAAAGACTTATATGGAGATTTAGGGGTTACAATTGGGAAGTTTGAAATTTGGAGAAGCATTGCACACCTGGACTATTCCTTTTTTAGTAAAGAGGCAGTTGAAACAGACAAAGTGTTTGTAATATCCATAGAACGACTATTATGGAGCAGAGTTTGTGCCATGAAAGTGGAGAAGTATAGAAAAGATCTGGATCTGCTGGTAGAATATTATTATAAGCATTATACCAATGCGGATTATCATAAAGAAGCAGCTATCCACGAAAAATCATATGCCAAGAACGGTGGATCAGTGTTTGGTGGAAAGTATGAGGACTAATATGATACCCTTTTGGGAAGATATGTATCAAAATGAGAATATATTTGCATTTGGTAAAGACCCCAATCAGTCCATTGTTCAGATAGAAGATAACCTGGACAAGTCTTGTAATATCATTGATGTAGGATGCGGTGATGGAACCAATGTGTTGTATCTGGCAAGAAAAGGGTTTGTCCATGTAGAAGGAGTTGACTGTTCCGAAAATGGAATTAGGAAACTGAATAAGTTTGCGGAAAAGGAAGCTTTGTCAATCAATGCTGAGGTGGCTGATCTTAGGAATGTTTCTTTTCAAAAGCAGTATGGTTTGATTATGTCTTTTGGAACTCTTCACTTTGTGAGTAAAGACGAATGGCATTTATTTATAGAGAAAGCTAAGAAAGCTACTCAGGTTGGCGGTTATCATATTATGCAAATTTTTACCAATATAGTTCCTGCTTCCATAGAGATTGCGGAATTTGCAATTGGTTTAGCTGATGACGGAGAGCTGAAGGAAATATATAAGGATTGGGAAATTATTGATTTTAAGTCCTATGTATTTGAAGATGAACATCCGGGAGTAGGGAAACATATGCATGCTTCCAATAAAATAATTGCCAGGCGAGTGGGGTAAGTTTTTATGGCAGATACCATAATTTTTGATTTAGATGGAACTTTAATAGATACAGAAAAATACTTCAAGATATTCTGGAGACAGGCAGCAGCAAAATTTGGCTATGCAATGAGCGAAGGACAAGCCCTTTTACTGAGAAGTATGGGAAGACCATTTGCTCCAGCACAATTCAAAGAGTGGTTCGGAGCGGATTGCGATTATGATGAAATCAGAAATTATCGCAGGATATTGATGAAAGAACATCTGGACAAGGTAGGAGTTCAATTGAAACCCGGTGTAAAGGAGACTTTGAAATGGCTCAAGGAAAACGACTATTTTGTTGCTCTTTGTACAGCAACACCCATAGAGCGAGCCACTGTGCAACTGAAAGAAACGGGAATTGACAGTTATTTTGATGAAATAGTCAGTGCTGTCCAGGTAGAAAAGGGAAAACCGGCACCGGATGTTTATCTATTTGCCTGTGAGAAACTAGGGAAAGAATCCGGGCAGTGTTTTGCAGTAGAAGATTCCCCCAATGGGGTAAAATCAGCCGCGGCAGCAGGAATACAAGTAATCATGGTTCCTGATCAGACAGAACCTGATGAAGAGCTGAGTGGCTTACTATATGCCTGCATCCCTTCTCTAGTGGAATTACCACATATATTATGCAAATAATTCATGCTAATAAAGATATAGTTAAAGTTTGAAATAAAATATGGATACTAAGGAGGAGTAATATGTCACTTAGATTTGTGAATCCATCAGATGCATCATCATTGCTTCACATTTATGAACAATCTATCAATACGCCTACAACATTTGAAAGTATTTTACCAACACAAGAAGAATTTTTACAAAGAATTGTGGATATTACAGCGGTTTACCCTTATCTTGTTTGGGAAGAAAACGGCTCCATTTTTGGATATGCATATGCACACAAATTCAAGGAGAGGTCAGCATATCAATGGAGTGCGGAACTATCGATTTATATAGATAGTAAGTGTCAATCAATGGGGGTAGGAAAACGGCTCTATGCTGCATTAATTGCACTTTGAAAACTTCAAGGCATAGAAATGATTTACAGCGGAGTGACTATGCCTAATGATAAAAGCGAAGGTCTTCATCTTGCCATGGGTTTTAAGCCCTCCTGTATTTTTCATAATGCAGGGTACAAATGTGGAAGCTGGCATGATGTCCAGTGGTTTGAATGCCTAATCGGAGAGTTGTCTACCAATCCGCAGCCGATCATAGCAATCAAAGATTTACCCAGAGGTGAAATTGAAGAAATAATGGGCAAGTAGCAGCTCGATCGCAGCACTTTGTTTTTCATAACTTTGTTTTTCATAATTAGTGATAGCACTTGACAATTCGAAAATCCTGCCCTACAATCACTACATATATAGAAATGACAGTCAAGGATATTGCAATTATAACGTTGATGAGGATTAGTAAGTTTGCGTAGTATCAAAGAGAGAAGGCTCATCGGTGAAAGGCTTTCATACCAAACAATCTGAACCTACCTCTGAGTTCTGTATGAAAATACAGCGTAGCGCTGGCGTTAACAGCAGGATGAGTGAAAGCAGTTACTGACTGCATTAATCAGGGTGGTACCGCCGGTTCTCCGGTCCCTTTTAGGGATGGAGACGGCGTTTTTTTTGTACAAAATTGTATGAGCCATTTTATAGTTAATTATATTAACACAATAAGGCTTTCTGAAAACGTCAGTACTTGATTCTTGTGTGCATTCTGCACATAAGAATCTTAGTACTGCTACGTTTGAGGTTAAGCGAGAGCGCGCCTTTCGTGTTAATATAATTAACAATAAAATGGATTTCATAGCAGCCCCCAATAGTAAAAAAGAAAGAGGAGAAAAAAATGGCAGACAAAAAGTTAGTAGAAGCAATAACCTCCATGGAAGAAGATTTCGCCCAATGGTATACCGATGTAGTTAAGAAAGCAGAGTTAATTGATTATACCAGTGTAAAGGGCTGTATGGTAATCAAGCCCGCAGGATATGCAATCTGGGAACTGCTCCAAAGACAGCTAGATGATAGATTTAAGGCAACAGGGGTACAGAATGTATACCTACCCATGTTCATACCGGAAAGCCTGCTGGAAAAAGAAAAGGATCATGTGGCGGGATTTGCACCGGAAGTTGCCTGGGTAACTCATGGCGGACTGCAACCTTTGCAGGAAAGACTTTGTATAAGACCTACATCCGAAACCTTATTCTGTGATTTTTATAAGAATGATATCCAATCATATCGGGATCTGCCTAAGGTATATAACCAGTGGTGTTCAGTCGTTCGTTGGGAAAAAGAGACCAGACCTTTCCTGCGTTCCAGAGAATTTTTATGGCAGGAAGGACATACAGCACATGCCACCGCTTGTGAAGCAGAAGAAAGAACCATTCAGATGCTGAATCTTTATGCAAAGTTTTGTGAAGAAGTGCTGGCAATTCCGGTTATTACAGGACAAAAGACCGACAAAGAAAAGTTTGCAGGAGCAGTTTCAACCTACACCATTGAATCCCTGATGCATGATGGCAAGGCATTACAGTCCGGCACCAGCCACAATTTTGGGGATGGTTTTGCAAGGGCATTTGGCATTCAGTTTACAGATAAAGATAATACCTTAAAATATGTGAACCAGACCTCCTGGGGTATGACCACCCGTATGATTGGTGCCATTATTATGGTACATGGTGACAATTCTGGTTTGGTTCTGCCTCCTAAGGTGGCATCGGTACAGGTAGCTATTATTCCGATTCAACAGAAAAAGGAAGGAGTTCTGGAAAAAGCGTATGAGCTACGGGATAAGCTTCAGAACAATTTTCGTGTGAAAGTGGATGATACAGATAAGAGCCCGGGCTTTAAATTTGCTGAAGCAGAAATGAGAGGCTATCCAATCCGTCTGGAAATCGGACCTAAGGATATTGAAGAAGGCAAGTGTGTTCTCTGTAGAAGAGATACCAGAGAGAAAATTGAGGTTTCTCTGGATGATGTAGAGGCTCAGGTAGATAAACTATTAGAGACTATTCATACGGAAATGCTGGAAAGAGCAAGAAAGCACAGAGATGCCCATACCTATGCTGCAAAGGATTTTGTTGAATTTGAGAAACTGTTTACAGAAAAATCGGGCTTTGTTAAGGCTATGTGGTGCGGTGATCAGGCTTGTGAAGATAAAATCAAAGAAACATTAAGTGTAACCAGCAGATGTATTCCTTTTGAGCAGGAACATATAGCAGATTCCTGTGTATGCTGTGGAAAACCTGCGATAAAGATGGTTTACTGGGGAAGAGCATATTAGTAGGACGTATTACCCAAAGGAGAAAGATGGTATGATATTTGGAAATGGCTGTTGGCTACAGAAGGAAGGTTGTGGGTGTTTTAGTCCGCAGGAAGTATATTTTGAAAAGATTGAAGACACCAAGGTGACCTTGTGTCTGCCCACTTCAAAGATATTTAACAGAGGATGCACCTTGGGAGGAATTAATCTTACCATGGTAATCACTTCACCTGCACAAGAAGTTTTCCGAGTACAGACTTATCACCATCTGGGGACAATGCAAAAAGGTCCGGAATTTGAGTTATATCAAAAAGAAGAGCTTCCCATAGAGGTTACAGAAGATCAGGAAACACTTCAGATTAAGAGTGGTTCCTTGACATTAGAAATTGGAAAAAAAGACTGGTCCATGGTTTACAAAAGAAACGGAGAACTGATTACAAAGTCTGCCGCTCAAGACCTTGCCTGCATGAAAACTGACTGGAAGGGTGATTACTACGATCGTGGTGACATTTCTGAAACCTATATGCGCCAGCAACTTTCCATGGGCGTAGGGGAGCTGATTTACGGTCTGGGAGAACGCTTTACTGCTTTTGTAAAGAATGGACAAAGTGTGAAAATCTGGAATGAAGATGGTGGGACCAGCACCTATCAGTCCTATAAGAATATTCCTTTTTATATCAGCAACAAGGGGTATGGTGTCTTTGTAAACCATCCGGAAAAAGTGGAGTTTGAAGTAGGAACAGAACAGGTAAGCAAAACCTCCTTTTCAGTAGAAGGTGGATATCTGGATTATTATCTGTTTAATGGACCGACTATGAAAGAAGTACTTTTACGATATACGGAACTGACAGGCAAACCATCCCTGCCTGCTCCCTGGACCTTTGGCTTATGGCTTTCCACTTCTTTTACGACAAACTACAATGAAGCAACGGTTATGAGCTTTGTGGATGGAATGCTAGATCGCGGAATTCCTCTAAGAACGTTCCACTTCGATTGCTTCTGGATGAAAGAGTTCCACTGGACAGACTTTACCTGGGATTCCAGGGTGTTTCCGGATCCGGCAGGAATGCTTTCCCGTATCAAAGCAAAAGGGCTCAATATCTGTGTGTGGATCAATTCCTATATTGCACAGGAAAGCTGTACTTTCAAGGAAGGCATGGAAAAGGGTTATTTTGTTAAACGAACCGATGGAGATGTGTGGCAATGGGATATGTGGCAGCCCGGTATGGCGTTAGTGGACTTTACCAATCCCGAAGCATGCAAATGGTATCAGGACAAACTTGCCGTTCTGCTGGATATGGGTGTGGACTGCTTTAAGACAGACTTTGGAGAAAGAATACCAGTGGATGGCATAGAATATTATGACCATTCCGATCCAAAGAAGATGCATAATTACTATGCCTATTTATATAACAAGATAGTTTATGATGTTCTGGAAAAGAAGCGTGGAAAAGGCCAGGCTGTTCTATTTGCTCGCTCTGCAACAGTGGGTGGGCAAAGGTTCCCGGTACACTGGGGTGGAGACTGCTGGTCAGATTATGAATCCATGGAGCAGAGCTTAAGAGGCGGGTTATCCTTGTTGATGTCCGGCTTTGGTTTCTGGGCTCATGATATAGGTGGTTTTGAGAGTACATCTACTCCTGATGTGTATAAGAGATGGGTTGCATTTGGTTTGCTTTCATCTCATAGCAGACTCCATGGTAGTACTTCATATAGAGTACCCTGGGTTTATGATGAGGAAGCAGTTGATGTACTACGTTTCTTTACAAAACTGAAGGCAAGACTTATGCCTTATCTTTACAAGACAGCCATTCAGGCTAACAGACAGGGAATTCCTACTATGAGAAGCATGGTTTTGGAATTTACAGAGGATAGAACCTGTCATTATGTGGAGCGTCAGTATATGCTGGGTGATAATCTTTTAGTTGCTCCTATTTTTAATGAAGAAGGAATGGGCGACTTCTATCTGCCTGCAGGTAACTGGACTGATTTCATTACCGGTGAGGAAATGGCCGGTGGCAGATGGATCAGACAAAAATATAACTATTTGAGTATCCCTCTTATGGTAAAGGAAAATTCCATCATTGCACTGGGTGCTCAAGATGATAAGCCCGACTATGATTATGGAAATCAGGTAGAACTGAGAATCTATGGATTACAGGATGGAGCAAGTGCATCTACTGTAGTATATGGTATGGATCAGAAGGAAGAAGTAAAGGTAACTGCCCATAGAGATGGCAGCAGGATAACGGTGGACGTGGAGGCAGGTAAACCTTACACGATACGTCTGGTAAATAGAAATGCATCAGGAGCGGAAGGAGCGGTAGCGGTAATAGATCATAATGATACCATTTTACAAGCCGCTAACGGACACTTGGTGGCAACACTATAATTATAAAATTAGAGCAGGAGGAGCAGACATATGATACAGCAAACAATACCATTACATAGGGAGGGTTCACTAGAATCTTCCTGTATAAAAACATATATAATAGAAGATTCCCCTGAATTCAGGATAAAAAAGAGACCGGTTATCATTGTATGTCCAGGTGGAGGCTATAGCTTTCTTTCTGACAGAGAGGGTGAAATTTTAGCACTTCAGTATAATGCTATGGGGTGCCATGCAGTTGTTCTGTACTATTCTGTAGCCCCAGCCATTTACCCTACAGCTTTTCTGGAGATGGCGCAAACGGTGACTTTGCTTCGCAATAATGCGGAGGAATGGCATATTGATCCTGAAAAAATCATTGTGGAAGGCGCTTCTGCGGGTGGTCATTTGGCAGCCGGCTATGGTATGTTCTGGAAGGAAGATTTCATAGCAAATGGAATGGGATTAATTGGCGCTGATAGAGAAGGACTTAGGCCCAATGGAATGATCTTAAATTATCCAGTTATTACCTCCGGTGAATTTGCACACAGGGATTCCTTTGTTAAGTTGTTGGGAAACCGATATGAAGAACTAGTTGAAAAAATGTCTTTGGAAAATCAGGTTAACGACGATACACCGCCTGCATTTATTTGGCATACCTTTACAGATGACTGTGTACCGGTAGAAAACTCCCTGCTTTTGGTGTCCGCAATGCGAAAGGAGGGTATTTCTGTTGAGTTTCATATGTACCCTAAGGGAGTTCATGGTCTTAGTCTCGCAAATGCAATCACAGTATCCCCATATGGAAGTGAAATAGAGCCTTGTTGTGAGAGCTGGATATCACTGGTTAAAACGTGGATTTACGGATTGTAAACTTAGTAGTATAATAAGGTTTAATAGATATCTTCATATACAGAAAAAGGGAATAGCATGGACTATATTGTAATTGATTTGGAATGGAATCAGAGCAGTGATGTGAAAAAAGCTGACAAACGACTCACCTTTGAGATTATTGAAGTGGGTGCAGTAAAATTGAATAGTAAAAAGATTATGGTCAGCGAATTTTCAAACCTGATTAAGCCTCAAGTGTATCATGTGATGCATAAGATCACCAGCAAACTGATTCATTTACAGATGCAGGAGTTAGAACATGGAAAACCCTTTACAGAGGTTATGGAAAAATTTCTTACCTGGTGTGGTTCGGACTATATTTTTTGTACCTGGGGATCCCTGGATTTATCAGAGCTGCAGAACAATATGCTTTATTATGGTATGCAGCCGTTATCAGACAGGCCTATCCATTTTTTGGATGTGCAAAAGCTATTCAGTATCGCATTTGAAGATGGGAAGAGTAGAAGAGCATTGGAGTATGCAGTAGATCTGCTGCATATAGAAAAGGATATTCCTTTTCACAGAGCGTTCAGTGATGCCTATTATACTGGAAAAGTGTTAGCAAAGCTGCCTGAACCTGTATTTCAGAATGTATCCTTTGACATGTTTAGTCCACCTAAAAGCAAAGGAACAGAAATTAAAGTTGTCTTTGAAAATTATGCAAAGTATATTTCAAGAGTATTTCCTGATAAATCCACTGCTTTGTCAGATCATGAAGTTAGCAGTAGTAAATGTTATATCTGTCACAAAAATCTAAAGAAGAAGATACGCTGGTTTACACCAAACGGGAAGCATTATTACTGTGTGGCATGTTGTGATAAGCATGGATTAATGAAGGGTAAGATTCGTATCCATAAAGCAGAAGGTGAGGAAGTATATGTTGTAAAGACCACCAAATTTATTTCCCCTCAAGAAGCAGAATTAATCAAGGAACGAGAAGATAGAGCAAAAGAACTTCGCAAGAAGAGGCGTCAACGAAGATGACGGCCTCTTCTTCTTTTATTATAGTTTGCTCTTTCTCTGTATGAAAATTTTCGACTTCGTTTTCTATTGCTTTTCAACCAGCTACGTCTGCAACTACGGTCTTTTCCTTCAAAATGATAGTTGACCAAAAAGGACCTGAACCATATAACAAGAATCAAAAAGGCAGCCACACCCAGTATCCAAAGTAAGACCTTAAATATATTGATAAAAATAACCTTAGGCTGATTTGGTTCTTCTACAACAGAATCCTCCTTATCAGATTGCATGGTGCCCTCTTCAAAAGCATATTCATTTTCAGGATTATTAGCAAAGTCCACGGATACAGATCCTAAGAACTGATTTTGGTAAGTGTATAAAATAAGTGCCGCCTGTCCCGGGTTCTGTGTGTCATAGGTAATCTTGGATTCTGTATTTTCAAGGTTGATTGTTTTAGGCAGAGTAATGCAATCACGTGTATTCAATGATAAAATAGGTTTGGAGCTTCCCAGAATATCATTGTCACTGTAAAAGAAATTAGCATTATCAATTTGAAAACGCGTTTCAGTCTGAGAGATATTTATACTTTCAAAATTACTGAAACCATAGTTGAATAAAGTTACTGTATCGGCAAACTGAGCGGGAGAATCCTCTACCATGACAACAGCAATCAATTTCAAACCGTCTTTTTCAGCGCAGGAAACAAGTGAACTTTTTGCTGCACTGGTATACCCGGTTTTGCTGCCAACCAGGTATTCATATACATAAGGCCTACTTGCAAAAAGCTGATTTTTGGATTCTGCCACAATATGGTCAGGCTGTTTGTCAGATGCAGGAATATCCAGTCTTTTTGTAGATGAAATTTTACATAAAAGCTCATTGGCAAAAAAAGCTCGTCCAATCATGGCAAGATCATAAGAGGAGGTATAGTGGTTATCATCCGGGAGACCATTTGGATTTACAAAATTGGAATCTACGCATCCCAGTTCCTTTGCACGTTGATTCATTATCGGTGCAAAATCCTGCCAGGTGCCTGCGATATGTTCTGCTACCCCAAATGCAACTTCATTAGCAGAAGCGATCAGGATAGCATTCAGACATTGTTCCATAGTGAGTTCTTCTCCCACATCAATGGCTATGTGGCTGCTGTCCCTTGGTGCATCAAAAACCGCATCATGAGAAAAGGTTACCACTTCATCCATGGTACACTGTTCTGTGGCAATCAGGCTGGTTAAGAGCTTGGTGGTACTTGCCGGATATAATTTCTCATGAACATTTTTGGCATATAAAACAGCACCGCTGTTTGCATCAATTAAGATGGCAGACTGGGCTGTAATAACAGGTCCTTGCGGCCAATCTGGTATTTGATTGGTCTCAATAGGAATACTGGTCCGCTGTTCTGGCTCGGATATAACAGGAAGAGCGCAAACGGTAATGCTTTGGAATTGCCAAATGAACAAGGAACATAATAAGCTTAGTGTGGTAATATATAAAAATCTATCTTTTTTATTCAACGAAAAACATCAACCTTTCTTATAAAATCTGCACATTCATCATACACTATTTTTATAAAAAACCAAAGTTTTTTATTTATTCTGCGCTTTTCTTTTGAAAAAAAATGGGCTATACTATAAAAATTGAAAAAAATAAGGATAAGGTGATAAGACAAATGCGACTGAGAAATATTAGTGGATCTCGGGAAACAATTAGTGACAACCCTTTTGTGGTACATAACCCAAAAGAGCAAAAGGGCAGGTGGAAGGAACTATTTCATAATGATCATCCGATTCAGATTGAAATTGGTATGGGAAAAGGAAAGTTTTTACATACTATGGCAAAAGAGAATCCGGGGATGAATTTTATTGGAATTGAAAAGTATTCCAGTGTTCTATTGCGTGCCATTCAAAAGATGGAAGAAGAAAAACTGGATAATCTGCTATTTATCAGAATGGAAGCCGAAGAAATCACAGATGTTTTTGGCAAGGGTGAAGTGGATATCATTTATTTAAATTTTTCGGATCCATGGCCAAAAGACAGGCATGCAAAGCGAAGACTCCCTTCCAGACAATTTTTAGAACGTTATCGTGTCATATTAAAACCGGATGGTTTTGTGGAGTTTAAGACAGATAATCGTGAGCTGTTTGACTTTGCGGTGGAAGAATTAAATAACGCCGGATACCGGGTCAAAGCACTGTCCTATGATTTGCATAACGATGTTTTAATGATGCAGGGTAATATCATGACGGAATATGAAGAAAAGTTTTCTGCAATGGGTAATCCCATCTGCAAGTATATTATTTACAGATAATATGCATACTAAAGATACAGAGATTTACAACTTGATACTATGAATTGGTTTGCACGAAAGGCACGCTGCCGCTTAGCGCCTTTCTTTGCAAAGCCAATTCATTGCATCATGTATTGTAATGATCTGATTAATACACTAGAGAGGATGAAGATTATGGAATATCATTTTACAGCCCAGAATTTTGACAAGGAAGTATTGCAATCTCCGGAACCGGTATTGATTGATTTTTATGCAGACTGGTGTGGCCCATGCAAGATGATGGCTCCCGTCGTGGATAAGATGGCAGAGGAGCTGGAGGGCAAAGTAAAAGTAGGAAAAATAAATGTTGACGAAGAGCCTGAGCTAGCCGAAAAATACCATGTAGTAAGCATTCCCACCTTTGTGATACTAAAGGATGGCGCAGTAAAAGAAACATGTGTAGGAGCTTTGAGCGCAACTCAGTTAATGGAAAAAGTAAAGCAGGTACTGGCCTAGGCCGTATCTGTTTTTTCTGTTGTGACCAATCAGAAGGCTCTTGGGTTCTGCTAAAGGGAATCATGACAGAAAACATGCAAATACGTGGTAACAAATTCCTTTTTGTACAAGTTATAGAATATAATTATGCAAAACAACAAAATAACATGTGAAATGGTTGAAATGGACATAAGTACAAATAATGACGCTCAAAGGGCTGAATTCATAGGGTTTGGGTCATGGCAGGGATGAATAGACGAATGATAACGCATGTTATACAATTTGCCATCCAGCCCTTGCCATCCGGCACTCATCATGTTAGTATCGCTTCTTTGAGGTCTGTATGGGTTCACTTGTTAAATCCACACCTAGTCTTTTATATATTTTGATATCTACCTCAGATAACATAACTGAAGTATGTACCTGACATCCCTTTAGGTTGGGGAGCTGTTCCAGAGAGCGCTTGGCATTAGCATCTGTACAGGCAGACAATGAAAGCGCTATGAGAATTTCATCTGTGTGCAGTCTCGGATTTTTCCCTCCCAGGTACTTGACTTTTAATTCCTGTATGGGTTCGATGGCTTCCGGCTTAATTAAGTGAGTATCATGATCCACACCCGCAAGATATTTCAATGCGTTTAGTAATAATGCAGCAGATGCGCCAAGCAGATCGGAGGTCTTTGATGTAATGATGTGTCCATCCTTTAATTCGATGGCAGCTGTAGGTACTCCGAGCTTTTCTACTCGTTCCTTGGCAAATATGGTGACTTTTCTGTCAGCAGTTGTAATTTTTGCCTGCTTCATGATGAGTTCTATTTTAAACACTTCATTTTCTGATGCGTCTTCTTTGATTACTTTGTTTAATGCATGGTAGTATCTTCTGATGATTTCCATTCGGGATGCCTCACAGCAGGTTTCATCATCTATAATACAGTTACCGGCCATATTTACACCCATGTCTGTTGGAGACTTATATGGGTTACTTCCATAGATTCCTTCAAAGATGGCATTCAGTACGGGGAAGATTTCAATATCACGGTTATAATTGACGGTGGTCTTTCCATATGCCTCCAAGTGAAAGGGATCAATCATGTTTACATCATTCAAATCTGCTGTGGCAGCTTCATATGCCAGATTGATAGGATGCTTCAGAGGGATGTTCCAAATGGGGAAGGTCTCAAATTTTGCATATCCTGTTTTTACACCCCGTAAGTTTTCATGATACAGTTGGGAAAGGCAGGTAGCCATTTTCCCACTACCGGGTCCCGGAGCAGTGATCACCACTAAAGGTCTGGTGGTTTCAATGTATTCATTTTTTCCGTATCCGTTTTCGCTGACAATCAACGCTATATTAGATGGATACCCTTCTATGATGTGGTGTAGATATACTTTAATGTTTTTCTTTTCCAGCTTTGCCTTAAACTGGTCCGCACTATTTTGCCCAGAATAATGGGTAATGACGACACTGCCTACATACAGGCCCTTTTGCTGAAATTCGTCTCTTAGACGTAAAACGTCCACGTCATAGGTAATTCCCAGATCTCCACGGATTTTATTCTTTTCAATATCAGCTGCACTGATGACAATGACAATTTCTGCACAATCAGACAACTGCATCAACATCCTTAATTTGGAATCGGGTTCAAACCCGGGCAATACTCTGGAAGCATGATAATCATCAAAAAGCTTTCCGCCAAACTCCAGGTACAGCTTGTCTCCAAACTGGGCAATACGCTTTTTAATGTGTTCCGATTGCATTTTTAAATATTTTTCATTATCAAAACCTATTTTCATTCAGTGCCTCCATCGTTCTTTCTCAAAAAAAATACTTTAATATCTTATCACATATTTTGCAAGAAGAAAATGCTAACATTTTAGAAATCTTTAATAGTTTATAACAATATTTCACAAATCATCTATTGATTTATGAAACTGGCTTCTCTATAATAAAATAGACTTGTCAACGGTACTAGGCAGATATGAATATTATATCATAAGAAACAGAAAATATAAGAGAACAGAAATGGAGCTTATATGGATAACAAAAATATGAATCAAAAAAACAATGGTCAGGGCGGTTCTGGTCAGGGTGGACCAGGCAATAACCCCAGAAAGATAAATTTATTGCTGTTATTAGTAGCAGCATTGATTACATTAGTATTGACCAGTATTTTTATGAAAACGGTAAATGGCAACCAATCTCAGGAAATCAGCTACTCTGAATTCATTGAAATGGTTGAGCAGGGCGTCGTAGAAGGCCAGCCCAATACCAAAGTGAAGTCTGTGAAGTATAGCTCGGACTCAATTAATATTGAACTAGTGAACGAAGAAACCACGCAGAAAAACCCTTTGATGTACTATTATGGTGTAGGAACCAGTACCACCTATTATACAGCAATGGTGGAAGATGATACATTGCCTGAGAGACTTCGGGAAGCAGGCGTGGAAGTATGGGGATACATTCCTGATAATTCTGGATTTATTGTAGAAATTCTTCTCTACTATGTGCTTCCTTTGGTGTTGTTTTGGATATTATTAAGCTTTTTATTCCGAAAAATGAACAAAGGCGGTGGCCCTATGGGCGTGGGAAAGAGTAACGCCAAGGTATATGTGCAGAAGGAAACCGGAATTACGTTTAAAGATGTAGCGGGAGAGGATGAAGCTAAGGAATCCCTCCAAGAGGTTGTAGATTTCTTGCATAATCCGGGTAAATATGTAAGTATTGGTGCAAAGTTGCCCAAGGGTGCTCTTTTAGTGGGACCTCCCGGTACCGGTAAAACCCTTTTAGCAAAAGCAGTTGCAGGTGAAGCTGCTGTTCCGTTCTTTTCTCTTGCGGGCTCTGATTTTATCGAACTTTATGTTGGTGTTGGTGCTTCTCGTGTACGTGATTTGTTTAAGGAAGCTACAAAAAATGCACCCTGTATTATTTTTATTGATGAAATTGATGCCATAGGACGTAGCCGTGATTCCAAGTTTGGTGGAGGAAATGAAGAAAGGGAGCAGACATTAAATCAGTTGCTTTCTGAAATGGATGGTTTTGATACTTCAAAGGGTATTCTGATTCTAGGTGCTACTAACCGTCCGGAAATTCTAGACAAAGCATTACTTCGTCCAGGACGTTTTGATCGTCGTATTATCGTAGATAAACCCGACTTAAAGGGCCGTGTGGATATTTTGAAAGTGCATGCAAAAGATGTCAGGATGGACGAAACAGTAGATTTTGATTCCATTGCACTTGCCACAAGTGGAGCGGTTGGTGCGGATTTAGCCAATATGATTAATGAAGCTGCTATCAATGCAGTCAAGGATGGCAGGGAATATGTAGGGCAGAAGGATTTGTTTGATGCTGTAGAGCAGGTACTGGTAGGCAGGGAAAAGAAAGACCGTATCATGAGTAAGGAAGAAAGAAAGATTGTTTCTTACCATGAAGTGGGACATGCGCTGGTCAGCGCACTTCAGAAAAATTCTCAACCGGTACAAAAAATCACCATTGTGCCGCGTACTATGGGAGCTTTAGGTTATGTAATGCATGTGCCTGAGGAAGAGAAATATTTAAATACAGAAGCAGAGCTTCGTGACATGCTGGTGGGACTGGTAGCCGGACGCGCAGCCGAGGAGATTATCTTTGATACGGTGACCACCGGAGCAGCCAATGATATTGAAAAGGCAACCAGTATTGCCCGTTCCATGGTAACCCAGTATGGTATGAGTGAGCATTTTGGCCTGGTGGGACTTTCTACAGTAGAAAGTAAATACTTAGAAGGGCGTGAAGTTATGAACTGCAGTGACAAGACGGCTGCAGAAGTGGATAGGGAAGTAGTTGCCATCCTAAAGGAGAGTTATGAAAAGGCCAAGGAGCTTCTTAGTGTCAACAAAGAGCTAATGGATAAGCTGGCAGGCTTCTTAATAGAAAAAGAAACCATTACCGGCAAGGAATTCATGCAGATTTACCGCAAGGAAAAAGGAATTCCGGAACCTGAAGAAGAAGCAGAAAAGACAGTACCCCACGAAACTGAGCATAAGGAACAACAAGAAGAACAAAAAGAAGAACAAGAAAAAGAAGAACAAGAAGAACAAAAAGAAGAACAAAAAGAAGAACAAAGAGAAAATAAGCAGGAAGTAATGAAAAAACAGGAAGAATCAGAAGTAGGTGTTTTTTCCAATAAAACATTATCATAGAAACACATAAAAGCTGTATCAGTCATGGTACGGCTTTTTATGTATGATGGAGAATTTATGGTATTTGATATTGAAGAAGAATTGAAAAAATTACCCAAGAAGCCCGGGGTTTACATCATGCATGATGCTAAGGATGCCATCATTTATGTAGGAAAGGCCGTTAATCTGCATAGCAGGGTGAGGTCCTATTTTAGGAATCATATCGGCCGTGGACCACAAATCGATAAAATGGTGTCGTTGATTTCTCGTTTTGAATACATCATTACAGATTCAGAACTGGAAGCACTGGTACTGGAAAACAATCTGATCAAGGAACATCAGCCGAAATATAATACACTTTTGAAGGATGACAAAACATATCCTTACATCAAAGTAACCGCTTCAGAAGACTATCCCCGTATTTTATTTGCCAGGGATATGAAAAAAGATAAATCCCGATACTTTGGTCCATACACTAGTGCAGGAGCAGTGAAGGATACCATAGCTTTACTCAATAAACTTTACCAGATCAGAACATGTAATCGAATTCTGCCCAGAGATATCGGACAGGAAAGGCCGTGCTTAAATTATCATATCAAACAGTGTCTGGGACCCTGTCAGAATTATGTATCAAAAGAAGATTACAGACAAAAGGTGAATCAGGCTTTAGAGTTTTTAAAGGGTGATTATGGTACCATCTTGAAAGAATTAGAAAGTAAGATGCACATAGCCGCGGAGAATATGGAATTTGAAGAAGCAGCCCGCTTACGAGATCTGTTTAACAGCGTAAAATCAGTATCTCAGAAACAAAAGATTACGGATAGTGTAGGGGAAGACAGAGATATCATTGCATTATCAAAAGATGATACAGATGCTGTGGTCCAAGTTTTTTTTGTACGAGATGGCAGGCTGATTGGCAGGGAACACTTTTATATGATGCGTGTATCCGGCTGCAGGAAAGAACAAATATTGGGAGATTTCATAAAGCAGTTTTATGCTGGTACGCCCTTTATCCCCAGAGAACTCATGCTTCAATATGAAGTGGATGACCTTCCCCTGATAGAGGAATGGCTTAGCGCTAAAAGGGGAAGCCGTGTGAGGGTGTTAGTACCCAAAAAGGGAACAAAAGAAAAACTGGTGGAATTAGCAGCCCAGAATGCATCCTTAATCCTGACACAGGATCTGGAGAGAATGAAGAGGGAAGAGGGAAGGACCATTGGGGCAGTAAAGGAGATAGCTGCTCTTTTGGAGATTGAAAATGTCAGCCGTATGGAAGCATTTGATATTTCCAATATCAGTGGTTTTGCAAATGTTGGCTCTATGGTTGTGTTTGAAAAAGGAAAACCGAAACGTAGTGATTATAGAAAGTTTAAGATTAAGTCAGTGTCGGGTCCTGATGATTATGCCTGCATGAAAGAGGTGCTCACCAGACGTTTTCTTCATGGCATGGAGGAGCAGGAAAGACTGAAAGAAAAGGAAATCGATTCTGAACTTGGCAGCTTTACCAGGTTTCCTGACTTGCTTATGATGGATGGTGGAAGAGGACAGGTAAATATCGCACTCTCTGTTTTGGAGGAGCTTCATATCAATATTCCTGTTTGCGGTATGGTAAAGGATGATAATCACCGTACCAGAGGGCTATACTACCATAACATAGAGATTCCCATTGATACACATTCAGAAGGGTTTAAGCTTATCACCCGTATTCAGGATGAGGCACATCGGTTCGCCATTGAATATCACAGATCTCTTCGTAGCAAGACCCAGGTTAAATCTGTACTGGATGATATCTCCGGTATTGGGCCATCCAGAAGAAAGGCATTAATGAGGCATTTTAATTCCATTGAGGAAGTAAAGAATGCCGAGGTTGAAGATCTTGTTAAGGTACCGGAAATACCGGAGCATATAGCAAAAGAGATATATGCCTTTTTCAGAAAGAAATAAAGCCTTTTTCAGAAAGAAATAAAGCCATACTTCACTAAAAATGAAGAGTGTGGTAAAATAAAACCGGATACGCCGACAGAAATACGCAATCATAAAAGGGAATGAGGTAGAACTATGGCAAGTGTGAAGTTAGAGGAGATTATTGAAAAGTTTAAGCTGGTGAATTTGACACCGGAGATTGAAATGTCCAATATTCGAATTAGTCAGCCCGATGTAAACAGACCTGCATTACAGATGGCAGGGTATTTTGAGCACTTTGATTCTACACGTCTACAAGTGATAGGATTTGTGGAATATACCTACATGGAAGGAATTAGTGAAGAACAGAAGCTTGAGGCTTATGATAAGCTGATGTCCTATGACATTCCCTGCGTAGTGTTCTGCCGTGAACTACAGCCTGATCCTATTTTCCTTAAAATTGCTTATAAAAACAACTGTCCTGTTTTTTTGACAAAAAAGAATACTTCTGTTTTTATGGCTGAGGCCATCAGATGGTTAAACGTAAAACTTGCTCAATGTATTTCTGTTCATGGTGTCTTGCTAGATATATATGGAGAGGGAGTTCTGATTACCGGTGAAAGTGGAATTGGAAAGTCAGAGGCAGCGTTGGAGTTGATTAAACGTGGCCATCGGCTGGTAACAGATGATGTAGTGGAACTCAGAAAAGTAAGTGATGATACACTGGTAGGTTCAGCACCAGATATTACTAAAAACTTTATTGAGTTACGTGGGATAGGAATTATTGATGTGAAAGCACTTTTTGGTGCATCCAGTGTAAAGGATACCCAGTCCGTGGATTTGGTTATTAGGCTAGAGGATTGGGATAAAGATAAGGAATATGACCGCCTTGGTTTGGATGAGGAATATACGGAGTATCTGGGTAATAAGATAGTATGCCATACTCTTCCGATTCGCCCAGGACGTAATCTGGCGGTTATCTGTGAATCTGCTGCTGTTAACCACAGACAGAAGAAGATGGGATACAATGCAGCACAGGAGCTCTATACTCGTGTACAGAACTCGCTTGCCAGAAAAAGAGATGATGATGAAGATTAACAGGAGATAAGTAGATGATAAAGTATGTTTTTGGTGTTGATGTAGGCGGGACAACTGTTAAGATGGGACTTTTTGATATGAATGCCAATGTGATGGAAAAGTGGGAAATACCAAGTGTAACAGATAATGGAGGAGAAAGAATACTTCCCGATATTGCAGATAGCATTAAGCATACCATGCAACAATTAGGTATTAAAATGGAGGAAATAGCAGGAATAGGTATTGGTGTTCCGGGACCGGTGGATGCTTCCGGTACGGTTTATAAAACTGCTAATCTAGGATGGGATACTGTATTCAATATTCCACAAGCTCTTAATGCATACCTGGAATTGCCTGTTATGGCAGGAAATGATGCTAACGTGGCGGCCTTAGGTGAAATGTGGCAGGGTGGAGGTAAAGGATATAAGGATTTGGTTGTTGTCACCCTTGGTACAGGGGTAGGTGGCGGCATTATCTGCAATGGACAGATGGTTACCGGAGCAAACGGGGCAGGTGGAGAAATTGGCCATATTCATGTAGAGGATTATGAAGCGGAAGAATGCGGCTGTCACAATATTGGCTGTTTGGAGCAATATGCATCAGCTACCGGAATTGTAAGGCTTGCCAGAAGACGTCTGGAAAAGGATGCAGAACCCAGTGTACTAAGAAATACAGATGTATCAGCGAAAGCTGTTTTTGATGCGGTAAAATTGGGTGATAAGGTTGCCATAGAGGTGGCTGAACAATTTGGTAAATATTTGGGGAAAGGTCTGGCAGCCATTGCAGCTGTGATGAATCCTCAGATCTTTGTGATAGGTGGTGGTGTATCCAAAGCGGGAGAATTATTGTTTGGATTTATTAAGCCATACTATAGGCAGTATGCATTCAGAGGATGCCGTGATGCTGAGTTTAAGCTGGCAACGCTTGGTAATGATGCAGGTATATTTGGAGCAGCAAAACTGATTCTGGATGCTTGCAGATAAAATATTAGAACAGGATGTATAAGCATGATTAGTGAAGCAGTAAAAGAAGCACTACAGAAGTTCATTC
This sequence comes from Lachnospiraceae bacterium, assembly GCA_035271185.1. Lineage (GTDB taxonomy): Bacteria > Bacillota > Clostridia > Lachnospirales > Lachnospiraceae > Acetatifactor. The sequence goes on from DATERV010000018.1 coordinate 30,685, forward strand.
CGTTAGAGAATATTTCATATATGGAACCAATGAATGAGCATACCACTTTCCGTGTTGGCGGAAATGCAGATTGCTTCATTAAGATGACTGATTCCAGTCCATTACCCGCTTTATTGGGTTACCTAAATAGGGTTGAAATACCTTACTTTATTATGGGAAATGGCAGTAATGTTTTAGTAAGTGATCAAGGATATGCAGGTATTATTATACAGTTTGCAGACGGATTTTCAGATATCAGAGTAGAAGGATGCCGTTTGTATGCGAAAGCAGGAGCCTTTCTATCAAAAGTGGCAATAATAGCCCGTGAGCATGGACTTACCGGATTGGAATTTGCGGCTGGAATTCCGGGTACTGTGGGTGGTGGCGTTGTGATGAATGCAGGTGCTTATGATGGTGAGATGAAACTGGTTGTGGAATCGGTAACAGTATTGGACCGTGAAGGAAATGAACTGGAATTAAGCAATGATACCATGGAATTTGGATACCGCACCAGTGCCATCAAAAATAATCCCTTTATCGTAACAGAATGTTGTTTCTTACTAAAAGAGGGAGATAAAAGTACTATTGCAGCCAAAATGGAAGACTTTCAAAACAGACGCAAGGAGAAACAGCCCTTGGAATATCCCAGTGCAGGCAGCACATTTAAGCGCCCGGAAGGACATTTTGCAGGTAAACTGATTATGGATGCCGGCCTAAGAGGAACAAGAATCGGGGGTGCACAAGTTTCTGAAAAGCATTCCGGATTTATTATCAATACCGGAAATGCGACAGCCAGTGATCTCAGCCGGTTGATTGCATATGTACAGGAAGAGGTTTACAACCAATTTTCAGTAAGACTAGAGCCCGAAGTGATATACTTAGGCAACTTTTAACAACCGCATATTCTAGATATTTTTTCTGATTAATTGAAATTACATGTCAGGCTTTTTAAAAACGTCAGCACTTAATTTTATGCGCAAGCGTAAAATTTTAGTACTGCTACGTTTTTATTAAGCGAGAGCGCGACTGTCATGTAATTCAATTAATCTATAATATATACGATAGCAGGAAGTAAAGGAGAGAGTGGAAAATGCGTTTTGTAGTGGTGACAGGTATGAGCGGTGGTGGAAAGAGTACTGCTTTAAAAATGCTGGAGGATACCGGATTTTATTGTGTAGATAATCTCCCTGTCTCATTAATAGAAAAATTTGTGGAATTGATAGCCACTCCGGGGAGTGAAATTACAAAAGTAGCTTTGGGTCTTGATGTCAGGGCAGGTCAGACATTCAGTGAGACAACCCGTATTTTACAAAAACAGAAGGATGCAGGATATGGTTTTGAAATATTGTTTATGGATGCATCTGACACTGCCTTGGTAAAACGTTATAAAGAATCCAGACGTATACATCCACTTGCAATGGGAGGACGTGTGGAGGATGGCATTGGAAGAGAAAGAGAAGCGTTGAATGTTATTAAAGAGCAGGCGGATTATGTAATAGATACCACTAATCTTCTTACCAGAGAACTGAAAGAGGAACTGGATAGAATTTTTGTAAAAAATGAAGAATATAGCAGTCTTATGATTACTCTTTTATCATTTGGCTTCAAGTATGGAATACCATCAGATGCGGATCTGGTATTTGATGTTCGTTTCCTTCCCAATCCCTTTTATCAGGAGGAACTAAAACAAAAGACCGGAAATAATAAAGAGGTACGGGATTATGTGATGCAGTTTCCGGAAGCAGTGGAATTTTTGGACAAGCTAGTGGATATGCTTCAATTTTTAATTCCCTATTATATAAAAGAGGGAAAATATCAATTAGTAATAGCCATAGGATGTACCGGCGGTCAGCATAGGAGTGTGACACTGGCAAATGAGCTATATGGTCGTATGAAAAACCAGGGCAGCTACGGAATCAAGCTGTTACACAGGGAACAACACGACAGGAAGTAAGGATTGAGGTGGTGAAATGTCCTTTTCAGCAGAAGTGAGGGAGGAACTGGCGAAACATATCAGTCTGGCAAGGCACTGTCAGATTGCAGAGCTTTCTGGCATTATGCATTTTAGCGGACAATATGGACAGAATAAGGATGGAAATCTAACGATAGGATTCCAAACAGAAAATGAAGCCGTTGTCAGAAAAGGCTTTACATTATTGAAGAAAACGTATAATATAGATACTGATGTTATTCTGAGTGGCGATATGAAACAGAAAATAGTCGATAAATTCGGGGATTTATCAGCCCCTGTAGAAGATTTATTGATTAAAAACACCTGTTGTCAACGTGCATTTCTGAGGGGAGCTTTTTTGTGCTGTGGCTCCATGAGCGACCCCCGAAAAGGATATCATTTGGAATTTGTCTGTAACAATATGAGCCAGGCTGAGCAGCTAAAAAATGTAATCGGATGTTTTGACATTGAAGCAAAGATTATTTTCCGAAAAAAATATTATGTGGTATATATAAAAGAGGGTGCCGGAATTGTGGATCTTCTGAATGTGATGGAAGCTCATATTGCCTTAATGAATCTGGAGAACCTGCGTATCATTAAAGAAGTGAGAAATTCCGTTAACCGCAGGGTTAATTGTGAAGCTGCCAACATAAATAAGACTGTAAAGGCATCAACCAGACAAGTTGATGATATATTATATATAAAAGAGCATTATGGCTTTACTAAACTTCCGGATAATTTGCTTGAAATGGCAGAAGTGAGACTCGAATATCCGGATGCGGCATTAAAGGAGCTGGGTGAGTATTTGGACCCACCGGTGGGTAAATCCGGTGTCAATCATAGATTACGCAAATTGAGTGAGCTGGCCGAAAGGATCAGGGCGTAGAGGAGGAAAATATTATGACAAAGGAAACTATCACAATCAACCTGGTAAATGGGTTGGAAGCCACACTCGCTGCCATGCTGGTACAGGTTGCAAGTAAGTACGACAGTAAAATCTACATTCAATCTGAGGATGGTAAGGTTAAGGTAAATGCGAAAAGCATCATGGGCATGATGAGTCTGGGACTGAATGCAGGAGAACGTATTGTTGCTATAGCGGAAGGAAATGACGAACAGGCAGCAGTAGACGAGATTAAGAAGTATCTCAGTGGTAACTAGTAACTACAAAGATGAATGATGGCAAACAACAGCGGAATTGGTAAAGAATTGATAGTTTCTTTATTGATTCCACTTTTGTTATCGAGTATTTTTTCAGACATTTTGAAAAGAGAGGAGGATATGCATGGTAGACAAGAGTATGTTGTTAATAATCAATCCAAAAGCAGGAAAAGCTCAAATTAAGAACCATTTGCTTCAGATTGTAGATACTTTTAATAAGGGTGGATATGAAGTAACAATCTATGTGACACAGGGTGAAGGTGATGCCATGCGAGCCGTCAAGGATAGAAAAGACCAATATGATTTGATTGTCTGCAGTGGTGGAGATGGAACCCTTGATGAAGTGGTCACAGGGATGGTGAAAAGCGGCAAATCTCTTCCAATCGGATATATTCCTACCGGAAGTACCAATGATTTTGCAAATAGTCTTGAAATACCTAGAAATATGAAAAAGGCAGCTCAGAATATTGTAAATGGAAAAATTTTTGCATGTGATATTGGATCATTTAACAGGGATGTCTTTGTTTATGTAGCTGCATTTGGTATGTTTACCGATGTTTCCTATGGCACAGGTCAGGAAATGAAAAATATACTTGGCCATATGGCCTATGTATTGGAGGGAATGAAGCGTCTGACTGCCATACAGTCTTATCAAATGCGGTTTTATTATAATGATACTTTTATAGAAGGGGACTTTTTGTTTGGCATGATTACGAATTCAGTCTCTGTTGGTGGATTTAAAAATATAACAGGGAAAAATGTGGAACTGAATGATGGGCAGATGGAGGTAACGTTGATTCGCCGTCCCTCAAGTGTTTTGGCATTGAATCAGCTGATTAGTGCATTAACGGAGAAGAACCCGGAGAATGAGTTGATTTACTGGTTTAAGACTTCAAAACTACTGGTGGAGTCCGATGAAGAGGTAGCTTGGACTCGAGATGGTGAGTTTGGTGGGAACCATAAAGAAGTTTTGATTGAGGATTATAAGGAGTCCATGCAAATTATGGTTTCCAAAAGCTTGTTTGATGGGACTAGAAAGTAAATGTTACCAGAAACAGGGTATAATTTAACGAACACTATTCCCTTTTTAGTGAAAATGGGGTAGAATAGACACGTGATAGGTCATAGTACAATTTATGTCAAGGCATAATCGAAAATATGGAGGTATGAGATATGTTAGTATCAGCAACAGAAATGCTTAAAAAAGCAAAAGCAGGACACTATGCAGTTGGACAGTTTAATATTAATAACTTAGAGTGGACAAAATCTATTCTTACCACCGCTCAGGAATTGAATTCCCCTGTTATTCTGGGTGTATCAGAAGGTGCAGGTAAATATATGGGTGGTTATCAGGCTGTGGTTGGTATGGTAAATGGTATGATACAGGGTCTTAATATCACTGTTCCTGTAGCACTTCATTTAGACCATGGTTCATTTGAAGCTTGCTATAAGTGTATTGAAGCAGGCTTTTCTTCTATCATGTTTGATGGATCTCATTATCCCATCGCAGAAAACATTGATAAGACAACCCAGTTAGTTAATGATGCTCATGCAAAGGGAATTTCGATAGAAGCAGAAGTTGGGTCTATCGGTGGCGAAGAAGATGGTGTTATCGGTGCTGGTGAATGTGCAGATCCCGATGAATGTAAGGCTATTGCAGATCTGGGCGTCGATTTCTTAGCAGCAGGCATTGGAAATATTCATGGTAAGTATCCTGCCAACTGGAAGGGCTTAAGCTTTGAAACATTGGATGCTGTTCAGCAGAAGACCGGTGATCTCCCTCTGGTTCTTCATGGTGGTACAGGAATTCCTGCAGATATGATTCAGAAAGCAATTACATTAGGGGTTGCTAAGATCAATGTAAATACGGAATGCCAGCTAACCTTTGCTGCTGCTACCCGTAAATATATCGAAGAAGGCAAAGACTTAGAAGGAAAGGGATTTGACCCTCGTAAACTGTTAGGCCCTGGCGTAGCTGCTATTAAAGCAACTGTAAAAGAGAAAATGGAATTATTCGGATCTATTAACCAGGCTTAATTTAAAGGTCCTAAAAAGGGAGGATGCCAAGCAAATAAATTTGCTTGGCATTTATTATGAAAAAGTTATTATATTATATCAATAAACTGTAGTTGGCTTGTTATTTGCTTATTCGTATCTTATAGATATAGTATAGGTAAAAGAAGTGTCTAAAGAATGATTTTGAAATGAAGTTTCCTTGAATTAATTGTAAACAAAATATGAACAGGACGATACATAAGTACCAATCCTGTTCAACAATTGTCATTTTATTCTATTGTATTCTGAAAATTAATAAAATTTACTTATAGTTTTTCTGGTTCTGGGTAATCTACTCCAAAGGTTTCCACAGTAACAGACTTCATTTTCTGATCTTTCAGTGGTCTGTCATTATGATCTGTTCGAGTTTCTGCAATTTTGTTAACAATATCCATTCCTTCAATGATTTTACCAAATGCGGCATAGCTACCATCTAAGTGTGGAGAATTTTTGTGCATAATGAAAAATTGTGATCCTGCTGAATCAGGATGCATACTTCTGGCCATGGATAACACACCTTCGGTATGTTCTATATTATTTTCGACTCCATTTGCGGAAAATTCTCCCTTAATACTATAACCGGGTCCGCCACAACCGGTGCCTTCCGGATCTCCACCCTGAAGCATAAAGTTCTTAATCACTCTGTGAAAAATAAGACCATCATAGAATTTTTTGTTTACAAGACTAATAAAGTTACTTACAGAAATGGGTGCACTATCAGGATAAAGCTCTAATTTCATTACGTCATCATTCTCCATGATAATTGTCAAAATCGGATTTTGTGCCATGTTTTACTTCCTTTCCAAAATGAAATGATTTACAATGTTGATACTACATCATTTTAGGGGAAAAAACAAGTATGGGCATATGGGCATTAAAAAAAGTGGTTGTTGTGTCAGATAAAAAATCGCTGGCAGATATTGAAAAGCTGTCACGAAGCATACAAAATTATGGAATTACACTTTGTATTTTGCCATGGATAAAAAATATAGATTTGCAAAAAGAAGAGGGAACTCTTTTTGTGACTGATCAGACAGAAATAGCAGCAGCGATGATTGTTAACGGACTTCCTGTATTAGGATGTCTCACAAAAAGTAACCGTAATGCTTTTTTTGGAGGAGTAAAATTTCTGGTAATTGCGGAGGACGAACTAGAACCAGAATATCTGGAAAGAGTCTACAGAAGGTATTGTAATTTGCCTTGGGAGTTACTGATTACAGAACGATGTCTGATTAGGGAAACCATAGAAGCAGATATAGATGAATTTTATGAAATCTATGCACATCCCTCAATCACCAGGTATACGGAGAACCTTTTTCCTGATAGGGAGAAGGAACGGTTATATGTTACCAATTACCGGAAAAATGTATATGAATTTTATGAATATGGCATATGGACAGTCGTTTCTAAACAGACCGGGAAAGTAATAGGCAGAGCCGGATTGACCATGCGGGAAGGATTTATGGAACCTGAGTTAGGGTTTATCATTGGAGCATCCTGGCAGAGAGAAGGTTATGCATATGAAGTTTGTATGTCTATTCTTTCCTATGGCTTTAAAGAACTGGGGTTTCAAAAGGTACAGGCATTTACTCAACCTCAAAATACAGCATCCCTGGGATTAATGCATAAACTGGGATTTCAACCTGTAGGATCGCATGTAATTAATGGAATAGAGCATATCAGACTTGAAAAGGATATGGATTCTTTATATACATAATATATGAATACTACAAGAATACTACAAGAATACTACAAGAATACTAGATGATAGGAAAGGCGGAAACAATATGAATTATGCAGGTTACGAACACTATATTGCGGCAGAGGACCGTTATGAAAAGATGGAGTATCACCGCGTAGGAAAAAGTGGATTAATGCTCCCTGCGGTCTCGTTGGGGTTATGGCATAACTTCGGTAGTAATGCGAATATGGATAATATGACAGCAATGTGTCAGACTGCGTTTGACCATGGTATCACTCATTTTGATTTAGCCAATAATTACGGACCCATTCCGGGAGCAGCAGAAGAGAATTTCGGAAGGATACTGAAAAAGGGACTGGGTGCATACAGAGATGAACTGTTGATTTCTACAAAGGCGGGTTATGATATGTGGCCGGGCCCTTATGGAAATTTTAGCAGCAGGAAGTACCTGATTGCCAGTCTGGATCAAAGCTTGAAAAGGCTTGAAATTCCATATGTTGACATATTTTATAGTCATAGACCAGACCCGGCAACCCCATTAGAAGAGACTATGCTGGCACTTGATCATATAGTGAAAAGTGGAAAAGCTTTGTATGTCGGTATCTCAAATTATAATAAAGAACAGACTCAGGAAGCAGTGAAGATATTAGCAGAGTTAAAAACTCCCTTTATTATCAATCAGAGAAGATATTCGATGTTTGACAGGACAATCGAAAAGGATGGCCTCAAATCCTATGCAGCCGCTAATGGGATTGGTGTGATTGCCTTCTGCCCCTTGGAGCAGGGACTTCTCACAGATAAATATCTGCGGGGGATTCCTGAGGACAGCAGGGTCAAGACTGATGGAAGATTTTTGAAGGAATCAGCAATTACAGTTGGGCGGATTGAGCAGATTAAGAAACTGAATGACATTGCAGCAGGGCGTGGTCAGACCCTTGCCCAGATGGCTCTTTCCTGGATATTACGGGATGGGGAGGTTACAAGTGTTCTAATTGGTGCTTCCAAACCGTCTCAGATTCTCGATAACATCAAAATGATGAACAGGACTGCTTTTACAGAAGAAGAATTGAATGAAATAGATAAAATTACTATATAAACAAAAAAATCCTCTACAGAATCAGTTTTGATAAACCGACTTCTATAGAGGATTTTTATTATATGAAACTACTTTTATTGATAAAAGATTCTTGCAATAGGTGAGTCAGGTGACAGGATCAAGGTTTTGTTGTTGCCTGACATAGAAATTTTGGCAGCATCCAGGCTTCTCACAAAGGAGTAGAACTCTGTACGGGAAGCATCGGAATAGGCATCAGAGAGAATACTCATGTATTCTGCTTCACCCTCTGCTTTTAAGATTTCAGCCTTCTTTTCCGCTTCAGAAAGCATTACAGTTACTTCCTTGTCGGTGGTATTCTTGATGATCTGTGCTTCAGAATTACCCTGTGCAGAGTAGGTAGCTGCTATATTATCACGTTCAGATATCATACGTTCATATACGGCAGATTTATTATCACCAGGCAGGTCAAGGTGCTTTGTTTCAAAGGATAGAAGTTCGATGCCATACTGGTTCATCGAATCACCGATATAATCCATAACTGCCTGTGACAATTCACCATCACGTCCACTAATCACATCTTCCTGTTTCATACTACTGATAATATTTTTGGTAGAGTTGTATACGATAGTATCCAGTCTGCTTTCCGCATTGGTTATGGAAGAATTCAGTGTTTGAGCAAACTTGATGGGATCTGTTATGCGCCAAAGGATATAGCTGTCTGTAATCATGGTCTTCTTGTCGCTGGTTATTACATCAGAAGATGCTAAATCATAGAGAAGGGTTTGCTTGGGAAGCTTAGCAACACTTTGTATAAATGGAGTTTTAATACTGACGCCTGCATCTGCAATGACATGATCAATCTTACCAAATTGTCTGATCACACTATATTCATTTCCCTGTGTTACTACAATACAGGAACCACCAATGAATAATAATATCACAATTATTGAGGCAATTATTATTTTTTTAACTGATTTCATATGATTTCTCCTTTCAGTCTAGTAATTTGTTGCATTATTTGCATCATTTATGTTAGCAAAAGGTTCAATAGGGTAAATGGTCTGAACATCCCCATTGGGACTTTCAATCAGTACCTTCATATCCGGTAAAATTTCTTCCATGACTTCGTAAAACATACGCTGTCTGGTGATATCAGGATACTTTATGTACTCTTCATACATGGAATTAAAACGAGCTACCTGTGCAGTTGCTTCATTAATTCGCGCTGTCTTTTCAGCTTCAGCGTCCTGAATAATGGCATCTGCCTGTGCCTCAGCGGATGGAATCTGCTCATTTTTGTACTTATAAGCATTGTTTAGTAAAGTCTCTTTCCCCTGCTTTGCAGTTTCTACAGCTTTAAATGCTTCCATAACCTCAGCGGTTGGAGGTTCAGAATCCTGAATGGTTATATTTACAAGCTGGATTCCTAAATCCTGTTCTTCCAGATGCGCTAGGACCATCTCTTTAATGACAGACTGTATTTCGTTTTTCCCGGTGGTGAGTACATCATCAACCGGATAACTGCCAATTACACTACGGATACTGCTCATACTGATATTTTTTAGGATATCCACCGGCTCACTGGATGCAAATACTGCCTTTACTGGATCTGAAAACCGATACTCCACAAAGAAGTCAACATTTACAAAGTTGTAATCAGAGGTAATCATTAGAGCTTCATCTTCAATAGGCTGGCCTGTTGCTTGATCATAGCCTATGGAAAAGCCCTGAATAGTGGTGTTTACCTTCTTTACCTTTTGTACAAAAGGTATTTTAAAATGTAACCCCGGTTCGGTCACGGATGAAGGTTGACCAAAGGTCATCAATATTGCCTGTTCTTGTTCCTTAATCTGATATGTAGAATTAAATACCAGAACCAGAAGTATAATAACAACTGCGACGATTCCAATAATTTTAGTTCTGGGAGTATTATTGGGTGCCCCAACGGTTTCAAAGCCGCTTTTTTTGTTATGAAATGATTCTTTCATCGTATGTGCTCCTATCTTTTTCATATTTTATTATTATCATACACGCTTTTAGAAATGTGCACAAGTTAATGACCCGCACGATTCTGTGAAAGTTTTATAAAATTCCCGATCCATTTGCACGATAGAAGGTGATAATGTGCTTACCATCGGACCATCTGATTTCTGCAAACAAGCCTTGTTTTTAGCGAAATAGCCGGCGGAGATTTTGTTTACAATCCATCTGCGGAAAGCGCATGGTTGGTAGTTGATAATCATATTATGGAAGTAAAAGGTGGAACCTTGAAGAGGTTATCGTAAATGGAAAAGCCGGACAAAGTTTATAGTGAACTTTGCCTGGCTTTTCAAGGTTTTAGGAGGCTGGGATGGCAGATATCATAATTATTGGAGCAGGTGTAACAGGCACGGCCATAGCAAGGGAGTTGTCGCGATACCAAAGGGAAATTCTGGTTTTAGAAAGGGCTGCAGATGTGTGTGAGGGTACTTCTAAGGCAAACAGCGGTATTGTGCATGCGGGTCATGATGCATTGCCCGGTACGCTGAAGGCCAGGCTCAATGTGGAAGGAAATAAACGAATGGAGCAGCTTTCCGGGGAGCTTGATTTTCCTTTTAAGCGAAATGGGGCCCTTGTGCTGTGCTTTCGAGAACAGGATGAAGCCGGTCTTGGTGAGCTTTTGGAGAGAGGTAGAAAAAATGGCGTAGAAGGGCTTCAGATTTTATCAGCAAACCAGGTACGAAGTATGGAACCGGGTATTTCAGAGCAGGTATATAAAGCATTGTATGCACCTACCGGGGGAATGATATGTCCATTTGGATTGAATATTGCGCTGGCAGAAAATGCTTATGAGAATGGGGTTACATTTTGCTTACAGACACAGGTGAAAAAGATAGAGAAGCCCCAAACCGGAAAATTATATAGAGTGTTAACCAATAAGGGCTGTTTTGAAGCACCCATTGTAATCAATGGAGCAGGCGTTTATGCAGATGTACTACATAATATGGTAAGCAGTAAAAAGTTACATATTACAGCCAGAAAAGGTGAATATTGCTTATTAGATAAAGAAGTTGGCGGTCTGGTATCGAAAACTTTGTTTCAACTGCCCACAAAAACGGGAAAAGGAGCTTTGGTTACTCCGACAGTACATGGAAATCTGCTTGTGGGACCCACAGCAATGGAGGTAGAAGACAAAGAGGCAGTAAATACCACAGGAAGAGGAATAGACCAGGTACTTATGCAGGCAGAAAAAAGTGTAAATAATTTACCTACACGATCTGTGATTACTTCTTTTGCAGGACTCAGGGCACATGGAGATCATGTTAACCATGACGGAAACAATGACTTTCTGATTCAAGAGGCAGAGGATGCTCCGGGCTTTATTGATGTGGCAGGTATTGAGTCTCCCGGACTTACCTGTGCCCCTGCTATCGGTGCATATGTGGCTGATATGGTACAGCAGATAAAGCCGGCTTTACTAAAAAGCAATTTCTTGGCAACCAGAAAGGGAATTCCCAATATGTATCTGGCCACTGAGGAAGAAAGACTTAGGCTAATTAAAAGTAACCCTGCGTTTGCCAATGTAATCTGTCGATGTGAGCAGGTAACAGAAGGTGAAATTCTTGCAGCCATACACAGGCCCCTGGGAGCCACTACAGTAGATGGGGTTAAGAGAAGAACCCGTGCAGGAATGGGAAGGTGCCAGGCTGGTTTTTGCCTACCTAAGACAGTGGAGATTCTTGCAAGAGAGCTTTCTGAAGATATTTCACAGATAACCAAGTCAGGGGAAAAATCTGTTTATCTTACCGGAAGGAACAAAGAAACAGAAAGACTGGACTGTGCTGAAACCCCACAGATTACGGGAAGAGGGATGCAGCTATGAAACAGGTAGATATTGCTATTATCGGTGGTGGACCGGCAGGTCTTTCAGCCGCAGTTGCAGCAGTGAATGCAGGAAATAGAAATGTACTAATTCTGGAGAGAGACAAAGAGCTGGGTGGAATCCTGAATCAGTGTATCCATAATGGGTTTGGACTACATACCTTTAAAGAGGAATTAACAGGGCCGGAATACGCTTACAGATATATCCAAATGGTCCAGGAAAGGCAAATACCATACAAGTTGGAAACCATGGTTCTTTCCATTACACAAAGTGAGAATGGAAGGAAAGTCATTACATATGTGAACCATAAAGAAGGACTAATTTATCTAGAAGCAAAAGCAGTGATCTTGGCCATGGGATGCAGAGAACGTCCCAGGGGAGCCCTTTTTATTCCAGGGCACAGACCGGCTGGCATTTATTGTGCAGGGACTGCACAGTATTATGTAAATATAGAAGGCAGAATGCCGGGGAAAGAAATAGTAATCCTGGGTTCTGGGGATATTGGTCTGATTATGGCTAGAAGACTTACCCTGGAAGGAGCCAAAGTTAAAGTTGTGGCAGAACTCATGCCTTATTCCGGTGGACTTAAGCGAAATATTGTCCAATGCCTGGATGACTTTGGAATCCCCCTGAAGCTGAGCCATACGGTAGTGGATATCGCTGGCAAGGAAAGGGTAGAGGGGGTAACACTGGCACAGGTAGATGAAAAGAGAAAGCCAATTGCCGGGACTGAAGAATATATTCCCTGTGATACCCTTCTTCTTTCCTGCGGGCTAATACCGGAAAATGAATTGTCTAAGGGACTGGGAGTGGAATTGAGTCAGGCAACCGGAGGCCCTTTGGTAAATGAGAGTCTGGAAACCAATATAGATGGTGTATTTGCCTGTGGAAATGTACTCCATGTACATGACCTTGTAGATTATGTATCGGAAGAGGCAAAAAAGGCCGGAGAAAAAGCAGCACAGTATGTTAAGAAAGTGGAGTAAAATAAAACATGATAAAGAAGGACATGAGTTGTATCAGATGCCCGTTAGGGTGTGCAATGACTGTGGTTTTGTCTGATGAAGGCACTGTTACAGTGACCGGAAATACCTGTGAAAGAGGAGCGGAGTATGGGAGTAATGAACTGACGGATCCAAAGCGGACAGTGACCACCACTCTGCGGGTTGTGGGACGAAAAGACTGCATGCTTCCGGTAAAGACCGCAACGGACATTCCAAAAGATAAAATATTTGACTGTATGGAGGCATTAAAAAACATAGAGGTTACAACTCCGATACAAATAGGTGATATTGTCTTAAAAAATGTGGCAGGAACCGGAGCATCTGTGGTGGCAACTAAGACAATTTGATGAATGCGTATTCTTTCGATTTTATATAAGGAAGGTGTTAGTGAATGAAGTATATACTGGCGTTAGATCAGGGAACCACCAGTTCCCGTTGTATTCTTTTTAATAAGTATGGGAAAATATGTTCCATGGCACAAAAGGAATATGAACAGATATATCCCCAGCCAGGCTGGGTAGAACACGATCCCATGGATATTTGGTCTTCCCAACTTGCGGTAGCCATAGAAGCAATGGCTAAGCTTTCCATAAAGCCCGAAGAAATCAGTGGAATTGGTATTACCAATCAGCGTGAAACCACAATTGTCTGGGACAAGGAAACCGGAGAACCTGTGTACAATGCCATTGTATGGCAGTGCAGGCGGACTGCTCCTATGATTGACCAACTGGTGAAAGCAGGTTTTGATACTACGGTTCGTGAGAAGACAGGACTGATTCCGGATGCCTATTTCAGCGCAACAAAAATAGCCTGGATTTTAAACAATGTCCCAGGAGCCAGAAAAAGGGCAGAAGAGGGAAAACTTTTATTTGGAACGGTGGATACTTGGCTCATATGGCAATTAACAAAGGGCGCTGTTTATGTAACAGATTATACCAATGCATCCCGCACCATGCTTTTTGATATCCATCATTTGTGCTGGGATCATGAAATACTTGCGTATTTTAATATACCGGAATGCATGCTTCCCCAGGTAAAGTCCTCCAGCTGTATTTATGGTTATTCGGATGCGTCCGTTTTGGGAGGCAAAATCCCCATTGCCGGTGCAGTAGGTGATCAACAGGCAGCACTTTTTGGCCAATGCTGTTTTGAACCAGGTGAAGTAAAGAATACATATGGAACGGGCTGCTTCTTATTAATGAATACGGGAAAAGAAGCAATCCGGTCTGAGAGTGGTCTGATTACTACTATTGCAGCCAATACCGGCCATGAGGTACAGTATGCTTTGGAAGGAAGTGTGTTTGTTGCAGGCGCTGCCATACAATGGTTAAGGGATGGCCTTCGGATGATTAAAAGTACACCCCAGTCAGAAGAATATGCCAGGGAGGTAGAGGATACAGGAGGAGTATATGTGGTACCTGCTTTTGCAGGCATGGGAGCCCCATATTGGAATTCTTATGCCAGGGGAACCATAACAGGTCTCACAAGAGGGTGTAAAAAAGAGCACTTTATCCGTGCAACCTTAGAGTCCATAGCCTATCAGACAGTGGATGTATTAAGAGCCATGGAAAAGGATTCTCACATTGAACTAAAGAGTCTTAAGGTGGATGGCGGAGCCAGTGTCAATGATTTTCTGATGCAATTTCAGTCAGATATACTGGATACGGAAGTCAGAAGACCGGAATGTACTGAAACCACAGCATTGGGAGCAGCTTATCTGGCAGGTCTTGCTACCGGCTACTGGAAGGACAAAGAAGAGATCAAAGAAAACTGGCTGTTAGGAAAAACCTTTACGTCCCACATGAATCAGGATAAACGAAGTGAATTACTAAAGGGCTGGAAAAAAGCAGTTAAGTGTGCCTTAATCTGGGCAGAAGAAGACTAACCCCGCAGAAATAAGGCATATATTATCGGTAAGAATTCTTGTAAAACCAAAAGAATATGTTACAATAAAGAGAAAATATCGAGGTATCCGGGCACTCGAGATGTATTGCTCTTATACATGAAACGGCTTTTATAAAACGTCATCACTTGATTTCTGAGCGCAGATGCGCTCAGAAATCTTAGTACTGCTACGTTTTATATAAGCGAGAGCGCGCCGTTCATGTATAAGAGTAATACATCGAGTTAGCCATCCCCCCCCCATACCCGAAAGAGGAGAACAATCATGCTAGTTCAACAATATAAAGATATGCTATCAGGTAAGTCTGTCATCAGACAGCTCTCCGAATATGCCACTAAAAGAGGCAATGAAATCGGGTACGATAATGTATTTGACTATAGCTTGGGGAATCCGTCAGTACCTGTTCCGCAAAAATTTACGGATACCATGATTCATATGCTGCAGACAGAAAGTACATCTGCATTGCATGGATACAGTCCCAGCCTGGGAATCCCTGCTGTCCGTGAAAAGGTGGCAGCTTCCCTTGAAAAAAGATTTGGGCTTCCTTATCGGGCAGAACACATATTTATGGCTTCCGGTGCAGCAGGTGCTCTGGCCCATGCATTTCGTCTGGTGACTCAACCCGGAGATGAGGTACTGACTTTTGCCCCATTTTTCCCGGAGTATACACCCTACGTAAATCTATCAGGTGCAGTATTAAAGGTGGTGCCTGCTAATACAGAAGATTTTCAAATCAATTTTACAGCATTCGAAGACATGATATCTGAAAAGACCATGGCTGTTTTAGTAAACACACCCAATAATCCATCCGGAATTGTGTACTCAAAGGAAACGATTGAAAAGCTGGCTGAAGTATTACGTGAAAAGTCCAGAGAATTTGGGCATGTTATTTATCTGATTTCGGATGAGCCTTATAGAGAGCTGGTATTTGGCGGCATACAGGCACCTTGCGTATCCGCATATTATGATAATACCATTATGTGCTACAGTTTTTCCAAATCACTTTCCCTTCCGGGTGAAAGAATTGGTTATGTAGCTGTGAACCCTGCTTGTAAAGATGCAAAAGACATGATACAGATGTGTGGACAGATTTCCAGGGGGATTGGACACAATTGTCCCGCTTCTATGATTCAGCTGGCGGTGGCAGAAAATCTGGAACTTACAGCGGATATTTCTATCTATGAAACCAATATGAACATACTGTACAAGGAACTGACATCCCTGGGTTTTACTTGTGTGAAACCAGGAGGCACCTTCTATATCTTCCCTAAAGCGCTGGAAGAGGATGCAAAGGCATTTTCTCAAAAGGCTTTGAAATATGATTTGATTTTAGTGCCAGCAGATTCTTTTGGATGTCCGGGTTACTTCAGAATGGCATATTGTATTGATACGGAGAAGGTAGAACGGTCTTTAAAGGCACTAAGGAATTTTGTAAGTAATGAATATGGGGAATACTGAGGATACAGGTATTAAGTGAAAAATGGGGGAATGAGATTATGTATCAGGCAGGATTGGTTTTGGAAGGTGGCGGAATGAAAGGCATGTACACTGCCGGTGTGCTGGATTTCTTTCTGGATAAAGGATTGGAGTTTTCCAGTGCTTATGGTGTTTCTGCAGGAGCATGCCATATGAGTAATTTTTTGTCCAAGCAAAGAGGCCGATCATTGGATGTAGGAACAGATTATTTGGATACCAGAAAATATTGCAGCATGGAGAGTCTTCTGACAACCGGCGATTTGTTCAATGTAAACACAGCATACCATTTGATACCGGAGCATCTAAATCCATATGATTATGATGCATTCAACCGGTACAGCGGGAAAGCATATGCCGTGGCAACTAATATAGAATCCGGAAAAGCAGAATATCTGCGTATACGCGATATGAAAAAGGATATTGATGCCATAAGGGCCTCCGCATCCCTGCCACTGTTATCTCGAAATGTGAAGATTGGAGATAAATTGTATTTGGATGGCGGCATAGCAGATGGCATTCCTATTCAAAAGTCCATTCTGGACGGAAACAAGAAAAATATTGTCATATTAACAAAAGAAGAGGGATATGTAAGGAAACCATCCACCCATCTCAATTTAATTAGGCTCCGTTACCTGGCATACCCCCAAGTATATAATTTGATGCTGGAAAGACATATTGTATATAATGAAGCAATGGATTTTTTGGAAAAGCAGCAGGAGAATGGTCAGGCCTTCGTCATACGCCCCAAGGTAAAGAGCTTGGTAGCACGTATTGAGAAGGATGTTACAAAATTAAAGGCCTTGTATGAGCAGGGATACAGAGAAGCAGAGGATTGCTTTGAACTATTATTGAATTACCTGGAATCATAAACAAAGGTAAAATATATATAATAATTATTATCATGAAATAGAGGGAGAGCATATGATTGATATATTTAAAGCCATACTTTTTGGTATTGTAGAAGGAATTACAGAGTGGCTTCCTATCAGCAGTACCGGTCACTTGATTTTGCTGGAGGAATTTGTAAAGTTTGACAATGTTTCTGAGAATTTTTTCAGTATGTTTGAAGTGGTAATCCAGTTAGGAGCCATCTTGGCAGTAGTAGTATTGTTCTTTAAGCAGATCTGGCCCTTTTGCAAAAAAGGCCATGGATATAAAAAGGAAGGTCTTCTTTCTTATGTAAGGATGGATATCATTACATTATGGCTTAAGATTTTAGTGGCATGCATTCCGGCTGCCATTATTGGTGTTTTGTTTGATGATGTTCTAGATGCCATGTTCTATAACTGGTATGTGGTAGCGGCGGCTTTGATTGTTTTTGGTATTGCCTTCATTTTAGTGGAAAATTGGAATAAAGGGAAAAAGTCGGCTGTTACAAAGCTTTCTGACATTTCTTATCAGGCTGCACTGTTGATAGGCGTATTTCAGCTGATTGCAGCAGTGTTTCCGGGAACATCCCGTTCAGGAGCTACCATAGTAGGGGCATTACTCATTGGCATAGCACGGCCTGTGGCAGCGGAGTTCACCTTTTTCCTAGCTATTCCCGTTATGTTTGGAGCCAGCTTACTAAAGGTAATTAAATTTGGATTTAATTTTTCTGGTATAGAGCTGGCAGCTCTGTTTGCTGCTACGGTTGTTGCGTTTATAGTATCTATAGTGGTAATCAAATTTTTGCTTTCTTATATTAAGAAGCATGACTTCAAGGTCTTTGGATGGTATCGTATCGTATTAGGCATTGTTGTAATTCTTTACTTTCTTTTCCTTCGCTAAGTAAAATAATCGCTTTTCAAAAAAGGAAGCAATATGAAGAAAATTGAGGACAAGTACCTATTTATTTTATATCTGTTGGTTTTTTTGGGAATCGCTGCTACCATTGCTTTTCTGCAGCCCCATATTGATACACCACCATTATTTGGGAATCCCCCTGATGAGGTACACAGATATCTGATTCCACGTTATATTTGTCAATATGGTAAACTGCCAAATGGCTTTGACCCAGAAGTAAGGATTCCTTCTTACGGTATTTCCTATGCATTTTATACCATGCTCCCCTATATTATCCAGGGATTTGTCATGCGGTTTGTCAATTTGTTTACCGGTTCTGAAGTGGCTTTGTTATATACAGCGAGACTGGTGAATGTTTGTTTTGGTACTGCAATGGCAGCAGTGGTATATGCAATTGGCAACAGGTTGTTTAATGATAGGCGTTTTAAATGGCTTTTTTGTTTACTGGTTATGTTTTTACCGCAAAGTCTGTTTATCCATACTTATGTAAATACGGATTCCCTGTGTCTGTTTTCCACTGCTGTGATTGTGTATGCTCTTGTAAGAGCCTATCAGGATGGCTTTACCAAAAAGATATGTGTCATCCTATCACTGGGAATAATCATCTGTTCACTATCCTATTATAATGCGTATGGATATATATTAAGCAGTATATTATTATTTCTATTTTATTTTACTTATAGAAAACAAAATGGAAAACTAGCCTATCATGGAAAGGAAATGCTAAGAGCTGGGATCTTTATCGCTGTTATTGTTTTAGTGGGAATTTCCTGGTATTTTATTCGCAATGCCATACTATATAATGGAGACTTTCTTGGTATGGAAAGCATGAAAAAATGTGGTGAATTATACGCTACAGCAGAAACGGGAAGTCCCTATGCCCATTCTTATCAGCAAAGGGGTATCTCAATCTGGCAAATGATCTCGGAGACAGATTTTTTTGCAGGTATGTTTATGAGCTTTGTGGGAGCCTGGGGGTCTGTGTCTATTGTGGGAAGCATTTGGATGTACCGTTTCTACAAAGCAGTCTTAGCTGTGGGGGTGGTGTGTTTCTTCCTACTTAAGAATAAAAATCAAGACCAATCAGTTTCACAGGGCAGAAAGATATTTTTTTATTTTAATATGATTTTCTGTGCAGTGATGCCGCTAGCGCTTTGTATTTATTATGCGTATTCCATGGATTTTCAAAATCAGGGACGATATGTGATGCCGGGCATTATTCCCATCATGTATTTTGTCACAAAAGGATTAGATAAGCTTTCAGATCGAAAGTGGGTACTGGCATGGCTAAGGAGTACAGGTGTTTATGCAGCCATTGCCCTGGTAATTGGAATGCTTTTTCTAATGACATTTGGGTATGCCATTCCGGTATACCAACAGACAGGATTTGTAATGTAGGAGCCGGGACGGTTATGTCCCGGCTTTTTTTGTTAACGATGTGTCTGTAATATTAACTCCTTTTTTGCAAAATAATGTAGATTAGTAGCAATTTCCTTTATTTGTAATGAATGTTATTCTAAATTTGGAAGGAAAAATATCATTTTCCATAGATTATAGCATTATAGAGCATAGTTATAGGACATTAATGAAACGAAAGTTCTGGGATTGAAGTAAATAAAAGAGGGATAAAATGATCAGGATTGCGATATGCGATGATGAAGAGTTGATTTCTACTCAAATGGAAGAGGTTATTCTTAACATATGTAAAAGGGAAAGTATTTTTGTTGAGGTTAATGTGTTTACTTGTGGAAATTCTCTTAACAAGGAAATTTCTAAAGGGACAAAATATGACTTATTGTATTTGGATATTCAGATGAATAACGGTGACGGTATCACTACCGCCAAAAATATCAGAAAAATGGACGAGAATGTTTTAATCATATTTGTATCGGGACATGTTAAATATATCATGGAATTATTTAGTTTAGATGTGTTTACTTTTGTGAAGAAACCAATAGATTATGCTGCATTCACCAAAACATGTCTTGAAGCAATTCGGAAAATTAGTAGTAAAAAGTACTATTTCTCATTTAGATATAAAAGTGAAGAATACAAGATTGCATGTACGGATATTTTATATTTTGAGAGTAATGGGAGAAAAATTAAAATATACCTTAAAAATGGAGAAATTGATGAATTTAATGGGAAACTATCCGAGGTAGTACTAAAACTTTCACAAGGTAAAACAGCTTTCCTGAGAATTCATCAATCATATCTTGTAAATTATAGTTTAATAAGGTCAAGAACGAAAACAGAAATAACTCTTGTTAATGAAACAAAATTGCCAATAAGCAAAGACAAGCAAAATGAGTTTGGAAGACAGTATAGTTTGCTGTTGGGAGGCGAGATAGATGTATAGTATAGCAGAAATAGTTCTACATATTGTTATGGTTATGGCAACTATGTGGATCGTTGATAGATATTGGAGAACCTTTTTTGAAAAAAAATGGAATATCTATTCTATTGCTATTTGGATAGCTTTTGGAATATTTCAAATATTTTTTGAAATGAATATAGGAAATATAAATATTGGAGCAACATTAATAAATATTTAATGTTTTTATTGGTGGCCATAGCTGGATATAATAGTAAAGGAAAAGAGAAATATTTTTTATTATTAGTTTTTTATGCGGTTTGGTCATTAATTGAAATGATGGTTTTCTTTTTGGTAAGTAATGCTGATATAGAAAAAGATTTATCAGATACATTAGGGATGGTTATCTCAAAAATTGTAGCTATGATCTTGGTTTATATTTTGTCTATAATATGGAATAAAAGGAATTCTCATTTTATTCCAGGAATATTTTATTTTTATTTGCTGTTAATTCCATTAGGTAGTATTTATATAGCTATTTCAGAATTTTACTCAAAAGGAAATAATATCTTATCAATAATCACGATCAGCATTTTACTACTATTTAATGTAGTAATATTTGAACTATATATAAAATTAGATGAAATATTTATATATGAAAAAGAAAAAACGGTGTATGCCAAACAGTTGGAGATCGTATCCAAGAACACTGAAGAACAAAAGAAGTTAATGGAACAATTTTATGAAGAAAAACACAATTTGGTAAATGAACTTATTGCATTAAAAATAGCTGTAGAAAGTAGTGATAGCGATACTGTAGTTAATAATTTGAACAAGATAATTAATAATTGTAATACTGTTGAAATGACTTCAAAAAGTGGAAATAGTACAATCGATGCTATAATCAATTCTAAATACACTATTGCAAAGGAAGAAGGAATAGATTTTAAATTAAGAATATTTGTTCCGAGTGAGATGCCTATTGAACAATGTGATTTAGGAGTAGTGTTAGGAAATGCTATTGATAATGCAATAGAGGCAACTCACAAATGTAAAATAAGTAAAAAAGTAATTGAGATTTCTATAGGAGTCAAAAAAGAAGCTTTAATAATTATTGTGAAGAATCCATATGAGAATAATTTGGTAAGAGATAGAAATGGTAATTATTTATCTACAAAAATGGAAAAGTGTAGACATGGATTCGGGCTAAATTCTATAAAAAGAATTATAGAAAAGTATGAAGGAGAAACAGTTATCAAAATAGAGAATAGAATTTTTTCTCTAACAATAATAATGAATTTAAATAAAATTTAACAGCAAATCGGGTATTTTTGGCAGAAGACATTACATAAAGTTAAAGCATGTTATCCTATAAAAGACAAGCCGATTCGAAGGGAGGCTGTAATATGATTGAAAAAGATGAGCCACCAGTTGGTTATAGGAAACACTTTGTGTAGAAGCTGAAAACAATTCATTGAAGTAGTAGTTAAAAACATTAACGAAAAAGAGAGGAATGCTCATATGAAGAATAAGATTAATAAAATTTGTTGCTTACTCATATTTGCGATATTAATGAGCAATGTGCCACAGCTTACGGTAAATGCAAGCGAACGTGATACTGCCTTATTAAAAGAAGACAATATCGTATTAACAGTTGGAATTGGAAGCAAAAATGGTGAGTTAAAATATTCCGATACCATGCAAGGTGCTGGCGAAGGTCCAGAAGCATTTACGGTAACTGATGATGAAACAATTTATATTGTTGACAATGTAAATAAAAGAGTAAATGTATATAAAGGCGGTAAATTCCTTTATGACATTGCCACTCCGTATACGATTTATGTCAGAAGCATTGTTGTCTCACAAGAGTTGATATATTTAATGGATTATGATGCGGGCAAAATCTATGCACTTGATGCAAAGGGCGATGTGGCTAAAGAAGTAACTATACCTGAAAATATGGAAAGCTCCTTAATGCGCAAATTGTATGTTCGGGATGACGACAGCGTATGGTTATATTATGAAAATAAAACTAGCGGTAACAGCAATAGGGGTGTAGACCATAGCTATCTTGTTGATGATTTGGTTAATGGCAAGGAAAGTAGCATTGAAGGTTTTACTAAAGATGGAAATGATACTTATAGTATTGTAGAGAGAGATTTGCATTTTGCATCAGTTGGTACATATAAGACTAATGATTCCTTAAAGAGTAGCTCGGAAAGCAACATTCAGATTGCTACAAATGAATTTCTTGCAGATATTAAAATTTTAGATGTTGATAAGAATGATTGTGTATTTGTAGATGTTTTTGAAATGGTAGATACATCAATAATAGCTGGAGAATATACAGTTAGAAAATATTCAAATGATAAATGCGAAGGTATTGCTCCTGTAGATCTAGGAGGATATTATTTTATGCCTAATAATGTACTTGAGGTCTCAGAAGCAGGGGATTTATATCAGATTAAATGCTATGCTAATAAAGTTCAAATCATAAAAAAGGCATTTGTTAATACTGATAATTTTAAATCCAATATTGACAGTATAAAAAAAGCGGCCTTAGCTTTAGAAGCAGAATCAAGTGATGTTTCTACTAGGGCCATTACTGCAGATGCTCCAAATGATATGTTTACTACTATGGATAATGCAATTGACTGCTGTCTTTTATCATGGTCTTATAAGTCTACCAACGCCAGCAATCCAGATTCAAGTAATGTGACAACACCGGACTATTTAGTAAGTGCTTCAAAGCCCTCTGACCAAACGGGTATTCCTTATTGCTGGGGAGGATTTGATGGTCTGAGTACAAGTTCGTCCTCATCGTGGTCAAGTTTTAGTGATGCAATGAGTAAGGAAAAATTTGCCGGGAACGTTAATACAAGCACTACAGGTTATCAATCCGGTACGGCAGGTTTCGATTGTTCTGGATTTGTGGCTTCAACTGCCGGCTTTTCATCTAAATTATCAACGACCAATCTCGCATCTTCAACTTATACGAAATCTATAAGTTCATCAAGTAGATCTTTATATGATATGTATGTTAAAAGCGGTACACATGTTTTGTATTATGTTGGAACGACAACTGACGGTATTAGTTCACGTGAGTCGACAACTACAGGAGATGACAAGACCAAACTTTACACAAGAAGCACGACCTGGCTAAGTGGATATTCTTTAAGACGTTTTAATGGTTGGTGATATTGAGCTTAATAAAGATAGTCACAATCTATTTGAAATGATAGGAGACTTATATTAAATAAAAATACGATTTCAAGCCGTTCCTTGGAGCGGCTTGAAATCGTAAATGTCTAGCTTACAATAATTCTTATATGGGAGGATTTTATGCAGAAAAAATTATTGGGTATTTTTTTGGCTGTATCACTTTTTTTAGTAATTATT
>DATERV010000019.1:0-59310 GCA_035271185.1 Lachnospiraceae bacterium
AGAAACATAAGTGAACGGATTATTTGTATACGAATTAATAGGATAAGGAGTAGTTATTGAAATGAATAAAAAGGAAATAGCTGAAATCAAAAAACAGTTAACACAAGATAAATGTGTCATAACACGTATATGCGGATGTTACGTGGATGGTGAAAAGAATAAGAAGACAGAATTGAAAGAAGCTTTTCTTTCCTTACCGGAAGAAGAGATGTTTAAATATTTTAATATTTTCAGGAAAGCCTTATCAGGTACGATTGGTAAAAATCTGCTTAACATGGAATTTCCACTAGATGCAGAAGAAACAGGTGGAACACAGGAATTTCTCATGCAACTGAAAACCTCTGCTTTAAAAGAGGATAACTTGGTAGAAGAGTTTTATGACAAAGTCATTGAACATTACTATTCAGTAGATAATTATTTGATTTTGCTGATTCACGCTTTGTATGATGTTCCTGGAAAGGCAGCAGATAATGTGGAAATGTTTGATTCCTCTGAAGAGGTTTATGAGCATATTCTGTGCTGTATCTGCCCGGTTACCTTAAGTAAACCGGGACTTGCATACAATGAAGAAAGGAATTCCTTTACCACCCGTGTTTGTGACCGAGTGGTTGATATGCCTGATATTGGATTTTTATTTCCTGCTTTTACAGACAGAAGTACTGATATTCATAGTCTGCTATACTATACAGCAAAACCGGAGGAATTGCGTTTTGATTTCATAGAACCTGTTTTTGGTTGTGAAGTACCAATGTCAGCAGGTGGACAAAAGGAAATTTTCCAGACTATTGTGGAAGAGACACTGGGAAATGAATGTAAATATGAGGTTGTGAAAAATATTCATGAGAAGCTCAATGAAATGATTGAAGAGAAAAAGGATGAGCCGGAACCTGTGTTTCTGGACAAAGCAGAGGTTAAAAGACTGTTGGAATACAGTGGAGTAGAAGAAGAGAAGCTTACGGACTTTGACCAAAGATATGAAATGACGGCTGGGGGAAAGACACAATTTATGGCCACCAATGTAGCCAATACCAGACAGTTTGAAATCAAGACCCCTGATGTGGTGATAAAGGTAAGCCCTGACCGAACCGATCTGGTACAAACAAAGATAATTGACGGCCGCAAGTGCTTGGTGATTGAACTGAGTAACCAGGTGGAGGTTAATGGTATTCAGGTAAGAATGTCTGAAAAAGCAGAGCTTTCCGAAGAGATAAGATATATTGATTAAAAATGAAATTGACAAAACCGAGTATTTTTATTATTATAATTTTACAATTACATAATTGAGGGAGTAGTTCCACATAATAATGTGCGATAAATCAACATACATGACAGTAAAAATTGCTGTCTGGTTTATCTATAAAGAATGAGACTCATATACAGTGGATAATATCATTGTATATGAGTTTTTCTATAATTTATAACTTGAATTATATTATACAAAGGGAGTGTACTATCGTACAGAAAGGAAGGTAGGATGAAGGAGTATTTAAGCAGTATCAATGAGGTCATGCAGGAACACCAGGCTACAGAAAGTGGATTAAGTAAAGGTCAGGTGGAAGAAAGGATTCGATTATATGGAGGCAATAAGCTGATAGAAGGAAAAAAGATATCCATTTTGCAGCGCTTTCTGGAGCAGCTTGTGGATCCCATGATTATCATTTTGATTGTTGCAGCATTCGTTTCTGGAATTACGGCTGTATATTCCGGTGAATCCTTTACGGATGTCATTATTATTTTAATTGTTGTCATCATCAATGCGGTTCTGGGCGTTGTACAGGAAAGCAAAGCAGAAAAGGCAATTGCAGCCCTACAGGAGATCGCAGCTGCTACCTCAAAGGTTATCCGTGATGGACATCAGATTACCGTCAGAAGTGAAGAACTGGTCCCTGGGGATCTGGTGGTGCTGGAAGCAGGGGATGCTGTGCCTGCTGATGCCAGAATAGTGGAATGTGCCAGTATGAAGGTGGAAGAAGCAGCATTGACAGGTGAGTCTGTACCGGTTACTAAAACCAGCGAGGCGCTAATCAGTAAGGACGGAAAAGATATTTCATTAGGTGATCGCAAAAATATGGTATATATGGGTAGTACCATTGTATATGGACGTGGCAGGGCAGTAGTCACCGGTACCGGTATGAATAGTGAAATGGGTAAAATTGCAGACGCATTATCCAAAGCAGAGGAAAGCAAGACACCGCTGCAGCAGAAGCTGACACAATTAAGTAAAATTTTAAGTATCATGGTGCTAGCAATCTGTGCTTTGATTTTTGCCATTGATTTGGTACGTGCTTATCCTAATATTACCGGGGATACTATGCTGGATACCTTTATGGTAGCTGTCAGTCTCGCAGTGGCTGCCATTCCGGAAGGCCTGGCTGCGGTAGTAACCATTGTACTTTCCATCGGTGTAACCAATATGTCTAAAAGAAACGCTGTCATCAGGAAACTGACAGCTGTGGAGACACTTGGCTGTGCGCAGGTCATTTGCTCCGATAAGACGGGAACCCTGACACAAAATAAAATGACAGTAGTAAAACATACAAGTTATGATGAAGTATTACTTGCAAAAGCAATGGCTCTGTGCTCTGATGCAGAATTGGATGAAAGAAATCAGGCAGTGGGAGAACCAACAGAATGCGCGTTGGTAAACTATGCTTTTAGCTTGGGAATGCATAAAGATGGATTAAAGGAAGTCAATGTTAGAATTGGAGAAGCTCCTTTTGACTCCATGAGAAAGATGATGAGTACCGTTTGCCGTAGAAAAGATGGCACCATAGTACAGTTTACAAAGGGTGCCCCTGATGAAATTTTAAAACTCTGCACTTCCATTTATTTGGATGGAAAGGAAACAGAGTTAACAGATGAACTTCGTCAACAGATTTTGACGGATAATAAGTCTATGGCAGATCAGGCTCTTCGAGTTTTGGCAGCAGCTTACCGCAACTGGGATACAGAGCCGTCTTCCTATGAGAATACCGTTCTGGAACAAAACCTTGTATTCATTGGACTAACCGGTATGATTGATCCGGTACGTCCTGAAGTAAAAGCAGCGATTCAGGAATGCAGGGAGGCTGGAATTAAGCCGGTAATGATTACCGGAGACCATAAAGATACGGCAGTGGCCATTGCTATAGAACTTGGTATTATAGAAAATCCAGATCAGGCTATTACAGGAGCCATACTGAATGATTTTTCAGATGAACAACTGCTGGAAAAGATAGAACAATATGCAGTTTATGCCAGAGTGCAACCGGAACATAAGGTTCGTATTGTGAATGCCTGGAAGGCCAAGGGTAAAATCACTGCCATGACAGGGGATGGCGTCAATGATGCACCTTCCATTAAAAATGCAGATATTGGTGTAGGTATGGGAATTACAGGCACGGATGTCACCAAAAATGTAGCGGACATGGTACTTACTGATGATAACTTCGCCACCATTGTTGGAGCAGTAGGGGAAGGAAGAAGAATTTACGATAATATCAAGAAAGCGATACAATTTCTGCTGGCTAGTAATCTGTCAGAGGTACTTTCCGTTTTCTTTGCCACTCTGTTGGGATTCACTATTTTAAAACCTGTCCATCTGCTATGGATCAATCTGATTACAGACTGCTTCCCAGCTTTGGCATTAGGCATGGAAGAGAGTGAAAAGGATATTATGAAACGTAGTCCACGGCATGCCAAGGAAGGTATTTTCGCTGGAGGACTTGGGGTTAATATTGTTTTACAGGGTATTGTGGTCACCGTGATTACCTTGGCGGCTTACCTGATAGGCCATTATATGGAATCCGGTGTATGGGAGTTTACGGATAGTGCTGACGGCATGACAATGGCATTTTTGACCCTATCTATGGCAGAGATCTGCCATTCATTTAACATGCGTTCCCTGAAAAAATCAGTTTTTACTATGAGCAAGCAGAATAAATTCTTATGGGGTGCCATGCTGATTTCTCTGATTAGTACCACGGCAGTCATTTATATTCCGTTCTTGTCCAATGCATTTGGATTTACACCTATCTCAATAGAGGAATATGTGGTTTCCCTCTTGATTTCTATTACCATCATTCCCATTGTGGAACTCACCAAGCTGGTGCAGAGGGTATTTGATAAACGTGTTAAGGAAGCTTGACATGAAATTTTCTGAGGTTTAAAATTTCTGCTAGAATATAGTATTATCAGTATAGAATGGGAACAGAGAAGTGGTTTAAACCACCTCTGTTCCTTTTTTCCTTTGATAGATATGCAATAAGGCTTGCATAATGAATGAGTCTATGTTACAATGTGTAAAATTTCTTATACGAAAGGATTAATATAATGGACGACGCTGACGGCGACGCGGATACTACTACTAGTAATCAATTTATTACTAATATGAAATATAATAGGTGTAGCTTGTTGTTTGTTAATACAACAGGGTATGCTTTTTTGTGTATCAAAATTCATTTGCGGTCGTGATGAAATATATTATTTCAATCATAATATATTGACCGAATGGTCGGAAATGGAGAATAGATTTGCGTACAATTATTTTGCAGTTGTTTTTTCAACTGCTCTTAATACTAATTAATGGTTTTTTTGCCGGAACTGAAATGGCAGTAGTTTCACTAAACACCACAAAACTACATAGATTGGAGGAGGACGGGAATAAGCATGCTGGAAAAATGCTTATGCTTTTGACCCAACCTGCAAATTTCCTTTCAACCATTCAGATTGGAATTACGCTGGCTGGCTATTTAGGGTCTGCACTGGCAGCTGAAAACTTTTCCGGATATCTGGTGGACTGGCTATACAATGACCTGCACTTTACTTTGATTTCGGTGAATGCACTTTCCCTGATTTCCATTATTATCATCACGTTAATTCTGGCATATTTCACTTTGGTTTTTGGTGAATTGGTTCCTAAGAGAATTGCTATGCAGAAACCCTTTGAATGGGGTAAAGCAGCATATGGTGCGGTATCCAGCATCTCGCTCGTAATGAAACCGCTGATTCGCTTTTTGGCTTTTTCCACCAACCTGGTATTACGAATCATGCATCTGAAAACAGAGGCAGAAGATGAAAATGTGACTGAAGAAGAGATTCGTATGATGGTTGACATTGGTGAGGAAAGAGGAAACATCGATGTAAATGAGAAGGAATGGATACAAAATATTTTTGATTTTGATGATGTAAGTGTTCGAAGGGTTATGACACAGCGTACTGATGTGATAGCTATTTCCATAGATGACGACGTGGACGAGATCATTCAAACGATTGAAGAGACAGGATTATCACGTTTCCCGGTTTATGATGAGGCCCTGGATGATGTAATAGGTATTTTATATGCAAGGGATTTCTTACTGGCGGCCAGTAAAGGAAAAGAGTTTCTGATTAAGGATATTCTGCGTTCCGCGTATTTTGTGCCTGATAGCATTCATGCAGATACATTGTTTACTGATATGCAGAAGAAAAAGATTCACATTGCTGTCATTATAGATGAATACGGTGCCATGGAAGGTATTGTTACCATGGAGGATCTGGTAGAAGAGATTGTGGGCAACATTTATGATGAATTTGATCCGGTAGAAGAACCTGAGATAGTAAAAATAGAGGACAATCTATGGAAGGTATCTGGAAATACCACCATAGATGACCTAGCTGAGGAACTGGACATCAATCTGGATCTGGAGGATGAGGATTATGATACAGTTGGCGGCCTCATTATCAGTCTTTTGCAAGCAATTCCGGAAGATGGAGTCAGTTTTGACGCGGAGGGATTTAATCTTCACGTTCATGTGAAGGCAGATGATATCCAAGACAGAAGAATAGAAAAAGCATATATCAGAAAGCTGACATAGTAGTTACTGCCAGCCTCCATCAATAGTAATAATCTGCCCCGTCATATAAGATGGGGCATTTATTATTTGCCAGGCTAGTTGGGCTACCTCTTGGGGGGATCCATACCGATTGGCAGGAATCTCATCTTTGAGAGAAACCTGATCCTCCAAAGAAAGACAGCTGTTCATTTCGGTATCTATGACACCAGGTGCTATGGCATTTACCCGGATGTTACTGGGTGCCAGTTCTTTAGCCAAAGCTTTTGTAAGCGCATTGATGCCACCCTTGGAAGCAGAGTAGGCTGTCTCGAGAGAAGCACCCACATTTCCCCAAACAGAAGAAATGTTTAGGATACAGCCATCCTTTTTATGCACCATTGCTGGTATAGCTAGTTTGCATGTATAGAAACAGGCATTCAGGTTAGTATTCATCAGATGCAGCCATTCGTCCACGGACATTTCTGAAAGAAGTCCAATGTACGAGATACCGGCATTATTAATCAGTACATCAACCGGAGGTATTCCCGCAAAAAGCTTTTCCACTTCATGAAAATGACCCATATCACAAATCACAGCTGTGGAAGGAGCATGATAGGTTTCTTCCAACTCTTGTTTCAATGCTAGTAAATTTTCTTTGCTTTTAGCACAGGTCAGAACCGTGTGATATCCATGTGATGCAAAGGTTCGTGCAATTGCGGCACCGATACCCCGGGATGCACCTGTGATGAGAACTGTTTTCAATTTATTACCTCCCGATGATGATTTTGTACATACAGTATAGCATGAAAGGATTCAATGTTTAAGTTTTTATTTTCGTTGTTTTTTAGCAGAAAAATTGGTACACTAAGACTATTAATATATGGAGGAAGTCCTATGTATGATTTGATTATTATTGGTTCCGGACCAGCTGGACTGGGCGCTGCTGTCTATGGAAAAAGAGCTGGATTAAATTTATTAGTGATAGAGAAAAATCCTATGAGCGGTGGACAGGTGCTTACTACTTATGAAGTGGATAATTACCTGGGCCTACCAGGCATCAATGGGTTTGATATGGGTATGAAGTTCCGTGAACATGCAGAAAAGATGGGTGCAGAGTTCAAGGAAGCTGAAGTAACTGATATTGAAGTGAAGGATGGCATAAAGATTGTGCACACCACGGAAGGTGACCTTGAGGCTAAAACCCTCATACTGGCAATGGGAGCTCATCATGCCCATCTGGGGGTAAATGGAGAAGAGGAGCTTTTAGGAATGGGAGTCTCTTATTGCGCCACCTGTGATGGTGCTTTCTATAAGAATAAAGTCACTGCTGTAGTTGGTGGTGGGGATGTAGCGGTAGAAGATGCTATATTCCTTGCCAGAAGTTGCAAAAAGGTTTACTTGATTCATAGAAGAGATAGTTTGAGGGCTGCTAGAATACTACAGGAAAATCTCATGTCACTTCCTAATGTTGAAGTCCTTTGGAATCATACAGTTGAAAAAATTGATGGGAAGGCTATGGTCAGTAGCCTAAAACTGAAAGATACCAACACAGGTGAAAATAGGGATCTGGAGGTCAATGGCGTTTTCATTGCAGTCGGTATTCATCCGGATACTGCTATTTGTAAGGACCTGGTAGCCTGTGATAATAGTGGTTATATATTGGCAGGTGAGGACTGCCAGACTAGTGTACCCGGTGTATTTGTAGCAGGTGATGCTCGTAAAAAGCCATTAAGACAGATCATAACTGCAGTGGCTGATGGAGCAAATGCAGCGTCTGCTGTAGCTGCTAGTCTTTAATTTGTAACAATTTGTGAAGGAAGGGTTTCCCCTTCCTTTTTTGCGTTTTCCTTACTTTTCCATACCCGTTTTCTGTTGACAAAAATCGGTAGCTATGATATATTTTTTAACAGATGTAACAAATTTGTAATAAATTTCGGAGGATGGATATATGAAGTATTATTGCGGTAGAATTTTTGCAGGTACAATAGCAGCAGTAATCACTTTTTCAGCAATGCATATAGAAGCAAGTGCCAGTGAAAAGGTTTCGGCAGTACTGCCAACAGGAGGAGTTAGCCTTTCTCTTGTTAAGGATACTCCGCTTGAGAGTATTCAGACAGCAACCATTGGTAACAACAAGATAGAAGCTAATGTATCAATTTTGGATATTCCTGAGACAGCTACAGCCACCAGCCATGGAAATTATTCTGAAGAAGAATTATTTAAGAATCTGGTAATTGCCCAAGTGAATGATTATGTTAACGTGAGAAGCATACCAAGCGAAGATGGGGAGATACTTGGTAAGTTGTATGATAACTCAGTTGGAAGCTTTATTCAGGAACAGAATGGATGGTATCAGGTTACTTCCGGTTCTGTCACAGGTTATGTGAAAGCGGAGTACTGTGTAACAGGAGATGCAGCAATTGAACTTGCCAAACAGGTGGGTACCAGACTTGCCACTGTTAACACGGTAACATTATATGTTCGTACAGAGCCTACCACTGATTCTTCTGTTATGTCCATGGTACCGGAAGGGGAAGAGCTTTTGGTTCTGGATGAGACAGATGGATGGGTAAAAGTTAATGTAGAAGAAGGAGATGGATGGATCTCCAAAGAATATGTCGAAGTTCATACTGAATTTGTAAAAGCAGAATCCAAAGCAGATGAGGAAGCCCGTCTTGCGAAGGAAGCAGAAGAAAGAAGAAAAGCACAGGAGGCAGCCCGGAAAACACAGCAGGCATCCCAGAATAGTACTTCTTCTCAAAATAGTTCATCCTCTACGGCAAGCAACACTTATGCAGTAGGAGAAGGCAGTGAATTAGGTGTTTCAGTTGCAGAGTATGCATTGCAGTTTGTGGGTAACCCTTATGTATGGGGTGGTACCAGTCTGACAAACGGTGCTGACTGTTCCGGATTTGTTATGAGTGTTTATGCCAACTTTGGTGTTAGCCTTCCTCATAGTTCCGCAGCTGACCGTAACCAGGGGTATGCAGTAGATGGCCTGGAAAATGCGCAGCCCGGTGACTTGATCTGTTATTCCGGTCATGTGGCAATGTATATTGGTAACGGACAAATTGTGCATGCATCCACCAAGAAGACAGGTATTATTGTTTCCAATGCAGACTATAAGAAAGCCTTAGCAATCAGACGTATTTTCTAATGTTTGGATAGCTCTATATTTAGTTGAAAGAGTAGAATCATAAAGGATTATGTGGAAAGGACGGTCAAGTGGCTGTCCTTTTTACTAAGTATTAATATCGTTTCATATTGGGGATAAAGTACTATTGACGAAAGGGCACTTGTGCAAGATGTACAAAATCGAGATTTGGACGTTAAAAAATGTCGAAAAATAGTGATCGAATCACCTGAAGTTATCCACAACAAAAAATACGAAAAATGGGATAAAAACTACTTATACACTAAGTTATCCACATTGTCCACAGCTTTTTTTATGAAAAATAGCGATTTTTTATGTCTACTTTAAGAACGAACGTTTTGTTAAGATTTAATAAAAAAGAAAAAAATAGGAAAAAAGTCGAAATTTGTATTGACATTTTGAAATTCAAATATATTCAAATAATTTGCTAAATTATTGCATCAAAATGAATTTGTATGGTATAATGATGATACAATAAAAACCGAAAGGGATGATCAACATGAAATTTATTATTGTTGGCAGGAACATCGAAGTAACTTCAGGACTTAAGTTGGCTGTTGAAGAAAAGATAGGTAAACTTGAGAAGTATTTCACCCCTGAAACAGAAGTGCATGTTACTTTAGGTGTAGAAAAGGACAGACAAAAAATTGAAGTGACGATACCGGTGAAAGGCAGTATCATACGTTCTGAGCAGGTAAGCAATGACATGTATGTGTCCATTGATTTGGTAGAAGAAATAATTGAGAGACAATTGAAAAAATATAAAACCAAACTTGTGGACAAGCAGCAGGCCGCGTCTTCATTCAGCAAGATGTTTGTTGAGAATGATTACATGGATGATGAGGAAATCAGGATTGTTCGTACCAAGAAGTTTGATATTAAACCAATGTATCCAGAAGATGCTTGTATTCAAATGGAGCTTTTAGGACATAGCTTTTATGTATTCCACAATGCAGAAACAGGGCAGGCAAATGTGGTGTACAAACGTAAAGGTGATACTTACGGCTTGATTGAACCAGAAGATTAATGATAAATGAGAAAGAGCTTCACACGTAGAAATACGTGTGAGGCTCTTTTTGTGTGCTCCCAGCATAAGTATTAGATTATCAGCATACTAATTGTGCTAAATCAACAAACAAAAGCATATACTTGCAATGGAATTTATACAAAATCGTTAGGTCAGGTGTAACAATGCAGGAGAACCGTTTGAAAAAGTTGAAAATAGCAATTGCAGCAGAGGCAGTTCTGTGTTTGATAGCAGTTGCGGGAATTATCTGTAATCGTAGCTCGGAAGACTTGAATGGAACTGTTTGGACTAAGAGCAGTTCAAACAGTATTGAGTGGGCCAGGGAAGCAGTGAGTGAAGGGTATATAAAGTGGGTAGACTTCAGTGTAAGCTATGAAGCACTGTGTAAAGCCTATGAATGGGATGTGAATACCTATGAGGAGGCTGTTCACGTTGACTGGATTGAAATATTGGCATACCTGGGAGCTAGCTATGGAGGTGACTTTGCTTCACACTCAAAAAAATTATCCAAGGATATGAATAAGCTGGTTAAAAAGCTTACCGAGGATGGGTGTACGATGGAGGAACTTACAGTAGATATGAAATATTACAATTATTTCGAAGAAGCTTACCGCGCTGTTTTAGGTGGAATGGTAGGTGAATATGAAATAGAGAAAACTGATGAAAACGGAAATAAGAGCTGGTGTAAAGTCTATGGATTAAAAGCGTATTCTCCTATTGCAAAAGGATTTGAATATAGTCATTATGATGACTTTGGATCAGGAAGAAGTTATGGATATAAGAGAAAGCATCTGGGACATGATATGATGGGGCAGGTGGGAACCCCCGTCATTGCAGTGGAATCAGGATACATAGAAGCCATCGGATGGAACCAGTATGGTGGCTGGAGAATAGGAATCAGAAGCTTTGACAAGAAAAGATATTATTACTATGCCCATATGAGACAAAACTATCCATACGCAGAAGGATTGGAAGAAGGAAGTGTAGTAACAGCAGGAGATGTCATTGGATATATGGGACATACAGGCTACAGCACCAAGGAGAATACAAATAACATAGAAGTCACTCACCTTCATTGGGGGTTAGAACTGATATTTGATGAATCCCAGAAGGAAAGTGACAATGAAATTTGGGTGGATGTTTACCCCTTAACTAAGTTTTTGTATAAGCATCGCAGTGAGACAGCAAAACAAGAAGGAACAAAGGAGTGGAAAAGAGTAAATAGCATGCGTGATCCGGAGGTAGAAGCATACAACGTCCGCAAACTGAATGCTACTCTTCCTCAGACGAACTAAGCCTGAAGCGGCGGATTTCTTCCACTCTGTTTTTAAGAGCTTTTTCATTACCGGATTCTGTAGGATGATAATACTGTTTGTCCATTAAGTTTTCAGGAAGACAATTCATTCGGGCCATTTTATCCTTGGTATCATGGGCATAGATGTATCCATCACCATAATGGAGCTTACTCATAAGATCGGTAGGAGCATTCCGAATCACTAAGGGAACCGGTTCGGACAGCATATTCACAGCATCCTTTTTGGCATCCTCATAAGCTGTATAGACTGCATTGGAACGAGGAGCCAAAGAAAGATAAATAACAGCCTGCGTAAGGTTTATGTTACATTCCGGCATGCCATTGAAATGACAGGCCTGATAGGCGGCTATGGCAATCTGCAATGCTTGGTTGTCTGCAAGCCCAATGTCTTCACTGGCAAAGCGGATCAGTCTCCTGGCAATAAACAGAGGGTCTTCTCCGGCTTCTAACATTCGGGAAAGCCAGTAAACAGCTGCATCCGGGTCACAGTTTCGCATGGATTTGTGTAATGCGGATATCAGGTTATAGTGTTCTTCTCCTTTTTTATCATAAAGAAGAGTTTTTTTCCCCAGGCATTGTTCCAGGGTATCCCTTAAAATGGAGATAGATCCATCAGTATGTATTTCCCCATTCAGGATTGTCATTTCCAGTGTGTTGAGTGCAGTGCGCGCATCTCCATTGGAAAAGGCAGCTATGGTGAAAAGCATGTCCGGCTCAATGTAAATGGTACTTCCACCAAAGCCCTTTTTGTTGGCTAGGGCATGAGAGAGAAGGCCTGTCAAGTCCTCCGTACTAAGAGCCTTTAAAACAAATACCTTTAATCGGGAAAGTAAAGCTGCATTAATCTCAAAGGAAGGATTCTCTGTTGTGGCACCAATCAGAGTAATGCTTCCTTTTTCTACATAGGGAAGAAAGGCATCCTGCTGCGCTTTGTTGAACCGGTGAATTTCATCCACAAATACCAGAGTCCGAATACCATACATGCGGTTTTCTTCCGCTTTTGCCATGATATCCTTAATTTCTTTAATGCCGCTGGTCACAGCACTAAAATTGATAAACTTGGATTTGGTCTTACCTGCTATAATGCGGGCCAGGGTAGTCTTGCCTACACCCGGTGGCCCCCAGAATATCATGGATGGAATCTGATCCCGTAAAAGCATCTGACTTAATATTTTACCTGTCCCAATCAAATGTGTCTGGCCTATGTATTCTTCCAGTGTCTGCGGACGAAGTCTGTCTGCAAGCGGTGTCCCGGCTGTAATCGGTGCTTCTTCATTCTGTATATCAAAAAGTGAAATCTGATCCATTTCCTTTCCTTCTTTCCTATATCGTTAATGGTGGTAGTAAAAGCCAATTCATCTTGATAGCATGTTTTCATTCAAAACATAATCTATCGATATGTTTATTTAGAATAGATTAAGATATAGTACTATTCTATACGGAAATGGGGCAGAATTCAAGGATATAGGGACTTGAATCTGTTTTGTTATTTTCTTGTCGGGTTTTAATAAAATTCGTTGCAATTAGATGGTGACTATGCTAAACTGAATTTAGTCTGCAATGATAAAAAAATAACAATCTATTAAATAAATTATTGGAGGAAAGAAAAATGGCAAAGAAAGTAGTTTTAGCTGGCGCTTGTCGTACAGCAATCGGTACCATGGGTGGATTTTTAAGCACCACTCCTGCAGCAGAATTAGGTGCAATTGTAATAAAGGAAGCTTTAAATAGAGCAGGTGTTGCGCCTGAACAAGTTGACCAAGTTTATATGGGTTGCGTTATTCAGGCAGGTTTAGGCCAGAATATTGCACGTCAGGCATCAATCAAAGCAGGACTTCCAATAGAAGTACCAGCGGTCACCATGAACGTTGTATGTGGTTCCGGATTAAACTGTGTGAATCAGGCTGCACAGATGATTATGGCAGGAGATGCTGATATCGTAGTTGCAGGTGGTATGGAAAACATGTCAATGGCTCCTTACACAATTCCCCAGGCACGTTTTGGTTACCGTATGGGAAATGCCACCATGGTTGATACCATGATCAAAGATGCACTGTGGGATGCCTTCAATGATTATCATATGATAAAGACCGCAGATAATATCTGTGAAGAATGGGGACTTACCCGTGAAGAACTGGATGAGTTCGCATTAAAGAGCCAGTTAAAGGCTGAAGCAGCACAGAACAGTGGAGCGTTCGATGCAGAAATTGTTCCTGTTGAAGTAAAGAAGAAAAAAGAAGTTGTTGTATTCAATAAAGATGAAGGACCTCGTGCCGGATCAACCATAGAAGGACTGGCTAAACTTCGCTCAATCAATCCCAATGGATTTGTTACAGCAGGTAACGCATCCGGTATTAATGATGGTGCTGCTGCTATTGTTGTAATGAGTGAAGAAAAAGCAAAAGAATTAGGTGTGAAACCTATGGCTACCTTCGTTGCAGGTGCTTTAGCAGGTGTGAGACCTGAGGTTATGGGCATTGGTCCTGTAGCTTCCACTAAAAAGGTGTTAGCAAAGACAGGTATGAAGATAGAAGATTTTGATATTATTGAAGCAAATGAAGCATTTGCAGCACAGTCTGTTGCGGTTGGCAAGGAATTAGGAATTGATGTTGAGAAGCAGTTAAATCCGAATGGTGGCGCTATTGCATTAGGACATCCTGTAGGAGCTTCCGGATGCCGTATACTTGTAACTCTGTTACATGAGATGCAAGCAAAAGGAGCTAAGACCGGTCTTGCTACCCTGTGTATTGGTGGTGGTATGGGCTGTTCAACAATTGTTAAGATTGAAGACTAATTTCAGGAGATAAGTTTGACATGGAGAATTTCCAAAATCATGCTTTTGGGGTTCTCCATGCTGTATGCAATAAAATATCTTGAGGAGGCAATAATGGACTATATTATATATGAACAAAAAGGTCAGACAGCTGTTATTACCATTAACCGCGAAAAAGCTTTAAACGCATTAAATTCCCAGGTGTTGGATGAAATAAATGCTACTTTAGATGCTGTTAATCTGGAGGAAGTAAGATGTCTGATTTTAACAGGTGCCGGACAGAAGTCATTTGTTGCAGGCGCCGATATCGGAGAGATGAGTACCCTTACAAAAGCGGAAGGGGAAGCATTTGGTAAAAAAGGAAATGATGTTTTCCGCAAGCTGGAAACATTCCCTATCCCTGTGATTGCTGCCATAAATGGTTTTGCATTAGGCGGTGGCTGTGAAATCTCTATGAGCTGTGATATCAGAATCTGTTCTGATAATGCAGTGTTTGGTCAGCCTGAAGTAGGCCTTGGCATTACTCCCGGCTTTGGCGGAACCCAGAGACTTGCTCGTCTGGTTGGAGCAGGTATGGCAAAGCAGATGATTTACACAGCAAGAAATATCAAAGCAGATGAAGCTTTTCGCATTGGTCTTGTGAATGCAGTTTATACCCAGGAAGAACTCCTTCCTGCAGCAGAGAAGATGGCAGCAGGCA
Source organism: Lachnospiraceae bacterium (assembly GCA_035271185.1). GTDB lineage: Bacteria > Bacillota > Clostridia > Lachnospirales > Lachnospiraceae > Acetatifactor. The sequence continues at coordinate 14,762 of DATERV010000019.1, forward strand.
TTGCAAAGAATGCACCTATAGCAGTTCGTAACTGCAAGAAGGCAATCAATGAAGGACTGGATCTTTCTATGGATGAAGCAATAGCTTTAGAAGAGAAACTCTTTGGTGACTGCTTTGAGTCAGAAGATCAGAAATATGGGATGGCCTTCTTCCTTGATCGAAATAAGGAAAAAGTAAAAGAACCTTTTAAAAACTGTTAATTAGTAATTCATATAACAATCTAAGGAGGAACTACAATGAAAGTAGGAATTATTGGTGCAGGTACCATGGGTGCCGGAATTGCACAGGCATTTGCAATGACAGATGGTTATGAAGTATGTCTTTGTGATATTAAGCAGGAGTTCGCAGATGGCGGTAAGGGCAGAATTGCTAAAAACATGGCATTTCTGGTAAGCAAAGAAAAAATTACACAGGACAAGGCAGATGCGATCATGGCTAAGGTTACCACCGGCTTAAAAGACATCTGTACGGACTGTGATTTGGTAATTGAAGTAGCACCTGAAAATATGAAGATCAAGAAAACTACCTTTATGGAATTACAGGATATTGTAAAACCCAGCTGTATTTTCGCTACCAACACATCATCCCTTTCTATCACAGAAATCGGAGCAGGTCTTGACAGGCCTATGATTGGGATGCATTTCTTTAACCCTGCTGACAGAATGAAACTGGTTGAGGTGATTGCCGGCGAAGATACTCCTGACAGCCTGGTTACAGAAATCAAAAATATTGCTACAGAGATTGGTAAAACACCTGTAGAAGTAAAGGAAGCTCCCGGATTTGTTGTAAATAGAATTCTGATTCCTATGATTAACGAAGCTATCGGCATTTATGCTGATGGTATTGCAAGTGTAGCTGATATTGATGAAGCTATGAAACTGGGTGCATCTCATCCTATGGGACCTTTAGCTTTAGGTGATCTTGTTGGTTTGGATGTAGTACTTGCTATTATGGAAGTGCTGCAGAATGAAACAGGAGATTCTAAGTATCGTCCTCATCCACTGCTTAGAAAGATGGTTCGTGCAGGCAAGCTTGGTAGAAAGACCGGCAAGGGCTTCTATGATTATGCGCGATAAGTAGCGTTTTGAGTCCGCTTAAGTGTTATAATATAAATTTTAATGGAGGAAATGTTATCATGGATTTCGCTTTGAAAAAAGAACATGAAATGGCTCGAACTCTTTTTAAAGAGTTCGCTGAAAAAGAAGTAAAACCTCTTGCACAAGAGGTTGATGAAACAGAAGCTTTCCCACGTGCCACTGTAGAAAAAATGGCTAAGCTAGGCTTTTTAGGTATTTCCGTACCAAAAGAATACGGTGGACAGGGATGTGATCCTCTTACCTATGCAATGTGTGTAGAGGAACTCTCAAAAGTTTGTGGTACTACCGGTGTTATTGTATCTGCTCATACCTCTCTTTGCTGTGATCCTATTCAGACCTATGGTACAGAAGAGCAGAAGCAGAAATTCTTAGTACCTCTTGCAAAGGGCGAAAAGCTTGGTGCTTTTGGTCTTACTGAGCCGGGTGCAGGTACTGATGCACAGGGTCAGCAGACAAAGGCTGTGTTAGATGGTGATGAATACATCATCAATGGTTCCAAGATATTCATTACCAATGGTAAAGAAGCTGATGTTTATGTCATCTTTGCAATTACCGGTGTAGATGTAGATGCAAGGGGCAGAAGCAAAAAGAGAATTTCCGCATTTATTGTAGAAAAAGGAACTCCCGGATTTACCTTTGGTACCAAAGAAAAGAAGATGGGTATCCGCGGTTCATCCACATATGAATTGATCTTTACTGATTGCCGTATTCCCAAGGAAAACATGTTAGGACAGGAAGGTAAGGGATTTGGTATTGCAATGCATACCCTGGATGGCGGACGTATTGGTATTGCTTCCCAGGCACTTGGTCTTGCAGAAGGTGCATTAGAAAGAACTATTGAATACGTAAAAGAGAGAAAACAGTTTGGTAGAGCAATTGGCGCATTCCAGAATACACAGTTCCAGATCGCTGATATGGCTACCAAGGTGGAAGCAGCAAAGCTTTTGGTATACAAATCTGCAATGGCAAAAGCAACCCAGAAGAACTATTCTTTCGAAGCTGCTCAAGCTAAGTTATATGCTGCAGAAGTAGCTATGGAAGTTACCACAAAGGCTGTTCAGTTACATGGTGGTTATGGTTATACAAGAGAATATGATGTAGAGCGTATGATGCGTGATGCTAAAATCACTGAGATTTATGAAGGAACAAGTGAAGTTCAGCGCATGGTAATCGCTGGTACATTATTAAAATAATTGATAAAAATAAGGAGTGAAAATACAATGAAAATCGTTGTTTGTATTAAGCAGGTACCCGATACAAAGGGTGGCGTTAAATTCAATCCCGACGGTACTCTTGACAGAGGTGCCATGCTTACTATCATGAATCCCGATGATAAAGCAGGTCTGGAAGCAGCACTTAGATTAAAGGATCAATACGGCGCTGAAGTTACAGTTATTACCATGGGTCTTCCTAAAGCGGAGGATGTTCTTCGTGAAGCAATTGCCATGGGTGCTGACAAGGGTATTCTTGTTACTGACCGTGTACTTGGTGGTGCTGATACCTGGGCTACCAGCCAGACATTGGCAGGTGCAATCCGTAACCTTGAATATGATCTGATTATTACCGGACGTCAAGCAATTGATGGTGATACCGCACAGGTTGGTCCTCAGATTTCTGAACATCTTCAAATTCCGGTTATTTCCTATGCACAGAAGATTCAGATCGAAGGAGACAGTGTCATCGTGGAGCGTCAGTTTGATGATAGATATCATGTATTAAAAGCTAAAATGCCTTGTCTGATTACAGCTCTGGCTGAGTTAAATCAACCTCGTTACATGACCCCGGGTGGAATCTTTGATGCATGCAAAGCAGAAATTACCGTATGGGGAAGATCAAATCTGATTAATGTAGAAGATTCCAATTTAGGTCTTAAGGGATCACCTACACAGATTGCAAAGGCTTCTGATAAGGTAAGAAAGGGTGCCGGTGAAAAGGTTACTCTTGATGCTACAGATGCTGTAGATTATATCATGAACAAGTTAAATGAAAAACATGTTATCTAACGGGAAGAGGTGTGAATGATGATTTTAGAAGAATATAAAGGCGTATATGTCTTTGCTCAGCAGGTTGACAATGAAGTCAGCAGCATTGCTTTTGAACTGCTTGGTAAGGGTAAGAGCCTGGCCAATGACTTAAACACAGAAGTAACCGCTGTATTAATAGGTAGCGGTGTGAAGAATCTTTGTGATGAACTTGCAACATATGGTGCTGACAAGGTTATCTTAGTCGATGATCCTGAATTAAAGGAATACAGAACAGAGCCTTATACAAATGCAATGGCATCTGTTATTGAGAAATACAAACCAGAAGTTTTCCTGGTGGGTGCAACAGCAATTGGTCGTGATTTAGCTCCTCGTGTATCTGCAAGAGTCCATACCGGACTGACAGCAGACTGTACACAGCTTGATATCGGAGATTTCCCTATCAATCCAATTCCGGGTAAAGAGCAGAAACATAATCAACTGCTTATGACTCGCCCTGCATTTGGTGGTAATACCATTGCAACTATCGCTTGTCCTGATTTCCGTCCTCAGATGGCAACCGTTCGTCCCGGCGTTATGCAAAAGCTGCCCAAGGTAGCCGGAGCTAAGGCTGTTGTAGAAGAGTTCAATCCTGGTTTCACGCCGGACAATAAGTATGTAGAAATCTTAGAGGTTGTTAAGGCTGTATCAGATACTGTTGATATCATGGATGCAAAGATCCTGGTATCAGGTGGTCGTGGAGTTGGAAACGCTGAAAACTTTAAACTCTTAGTTGATTTGGCTGAAGCTGTTGGCGGAACCGTAAGCTGCTCTCGTGCTGTAGTAGATGCAGGGTGGAAACCAAAGGATTTACAGGTTGGTCAGACAGGTAAAACTGTTCGCCCTAATGTATACTTTGCAGTTGGTATTTCAGGTGCGATTCAGCATCTTGCCGGAATGGAAGAATCTGATATTATTATCGCAATCAACAAAGATGAAACAGCTCCGATCTTTGATGTAGCTGATTACGGTATTGTTGGTGACTTAAGTAAGATTGTACCTATGCTGACTGAGAAATTAAAAGCAAGTAAAGCAGCAAAATAATTTAGTTAACTGAAGCTGTTGCAGATTAACCGTGAAACCGGTTGTCGGCAACGGCTTTTTTTATGGGTAGGACATTAACATAAACAGCTTTGAGATAGAATATACTGTACAAACAGTCAACTAGAATAGTTGCAAATCAGTACTGAATAACTGTAGGAGGATTGTAAATGTCTTATTGTGGTAATTGTGGTAAACGAGTAGAAAGTGGTATTCGGTTCTGCCCATCCTGTGGCATGCCTATGCCGGGAGCTGCCACTGAACAGAGAGGTGAGCAGATCAAAGCGGAAGAACAACAGGCGGGCGTAGCTGTAAAAGTAAAAGGAATTGGCAACACAGCTGATACGACATCTGATTTTTTAGCAGATGATATTACACAAAACAAGGCAATGGCTATATTGGCTTATTTTGGACCGTTGGTATTGATTCCGATTTTTGCTGCACCAACATCGAAGTTTGCCAGGTACCACGCCAATCAAGGACTGGTGCTGCTTATTACCTGCATTATCTATGGCATTGTTGAAGTAGTACTGTCTTCTTTTTTGTGGATAATTTCATGGTACATAGGTTCTTTTGTTTCCTCTCTATTAGGTTTACTATGGATACTATTTACCGTACTTGCCATTATTGGAATCATCAATGCTGCAAGTGGCAGGGCGAAGGAACTACCGGTCATTGGAAAGTTTAAGATATTGAAATAAGACATAAATTTACGATTCTAATCAGGACTGCTTTAAATGGACCAATTAGTTAAGACGAAAGTCTTAGCTGACTTGGTCCATTTGCTTTGAAGGTTAGCAAAATATAATATAGTAAAAATACGTAATTTAGTGTATTATTTAGATTACAAATATTTGATACAAGTGACATACAAAACGAACAATATTTATTAAGCGTGCGCCCTGCAACCAATAGTTTCCCTGATGCAATGTGTGATAACTTGCCGCAACCGGATTTTTCACATAAGATTAGGACGTAAAAACAAAACAGATGGAGACTAGAATATGAGTAAAAAGAAAGAAAAAGACAGATATGGAATAAGTAGTGTGGTCAAAAGGATGTTAAAGATACTTGTAAAAGAAGATAAGAAGTTGATTGGAGTGGTAGGTGTCTATACCATTGCAGCAACTATCTATCCGTTCTTTGGCGTTTTTCTCCCTAAGATTGCAATAGGTATATTGGAAGCAGGGAGCGAGGCTGCCTCGATACAGCTTGTAGCAGCTATGGGGATTTATGCCATACTAGCAGGCTTTTTTGGCTGGATGATGATAGCATTTTCAGAAAAAATGGATATGAGAAAAATCAGGATCAGAATGAATTACCTGGCTGCCCAAACAGAAAAACTGTTGACTATGGATTATAAGTACTGTGAAGATGCCAAGTTTTTTGAAGAGAATGATAAAGCCTTTAACGCCGGAAACAGTAATATGGATGGGATTGAAGGTATTTATGGGAAACTATTTCGAATTCCGGCACAGGTACTTGGCATACTGGGCATGTTAGTGGTGGTAGGCTATCTTAGTCCTGTTATTTTGGTTTGCCTGATCCTACATGTCATAGTTACCATGTATGTATCTAGAAAAAATTATAAGAATGAATATGCTACAAAGGACGAACGCGGAAAAGCCAACAGAAGAATTGATTACTTTTATAAAACAACTCATGATTTTTCATACGGCAAGGACATCAGAATTTATCATCTCAAGGATAGAATCATGAAAAATTACGATGCAGAGATAGGAGCTTTAAAATCTTTGGTAAAAAGGTTGAAAGCAAAAGAATATAAGTATAGTTTTTTAAGCCTGTTCACGCTTTTTCTTACAAATATTGTGATGTATGGAATCCTAATCTATCGTGCCTATCAGGGGATGGAAATTAGTACTTTTTCCATGTACTTATCAGCCATAACCAGTTTATTAACAGCATTACTGATGCTTGGTGATACCTTTACCTTTTTATCGGATCAGGGGCAGTATGTAGCAGACTATTTCAGAATGATGGATACCAGTCTGGTTACAGAAGGAGGTATATCCACAAAGCCTGCTGATACTTTGGAAATCGTGTTTGACCATGTGACATTTAAGTACCCGGGTAGTGAACAGAATATATTTACAGATTTATGTTTTACCATGCATAAAGGAGAGAGACTTGCAATCGTTGGTGTGAATGGGGCAGGCAAATCCACTCTTGTGAAATTGATGACGGGGCTATATGAGCCCACAGAGGGAAATATCTATATTAATGGCAGTGAGATCAGAACATATGCCAAAAAGGATTTATATGCCATGTTTTCAGCAGTTTTTCAGGATGTGAACGTGTTGGCATTTTCTATCAGAGAAAATGTGACATGTACCTCAGATGAGGTAGATGAAATCAGGGTCAGGGAAGCCTTGAGCAAGGTTGGACTACTGGAAAAGATAAAAGGTTTTGATAAAGGCTTGAATCAGGTTATGCTGAAGGTCATAGATGAAGATGGCACTGATTTCTCCGGAGGCGAAAGACAAAAACTGTCTATTGCAAGGGGCTTGTATAAAGATGCCAATATGGTGGTGATGGATGAGCCTACAGCCGCATTGGATGCACTGGCGGAAGCAGAAATCTATGAGAATTTCAGTACCTTAATCAAAGGAAAAACTGCTGTATACATATCCCACCGTCTGGCAAGTACCAAGTTTTGCGATAGAATTGCATTGTTTGATGAGGATGGCTTGAAGGAATACGGCAACCATGAGGAACTGATGGCGAAAAAGGGCCAGTACTATGAAATGTTTATGGTACAGGGAAAATATTATCAGGAGGAAGCAGCCATATGAAAAAACTCGCACGTTATCTGAAAATGGTTTGGAATGTTGCACCATCCTATATGATATTACTAATACTAAATTCTCTGCTCACCAGCAGTAGATTATTCTTTAGTATTATTTTCCCCAAATATCTCATTGAGGAACTTATGGGTGACAAAAGACCGGAGCAATTATTGATGTGGGGGGCACTGATTGCAGGAAGTACCGTACTGATTACTCTTGCCCAAAATACCTTGAAAAAGTATTTAGATGTGAAAAGTACCATAGTTTATCATCAGATGAATCAGGTTATGGCAAAGAAGATCATGAATCTGGAATATTCCTATTTAGAGACTCCCTATTATCTGGATCTGAAAGAAAAGGCGGTATTTGCCATAAACAATCAGGGGGCAACAGTAGGACTGATCAAGGTGATATCACAATTATTAACTGGTATCATCACCCTTGTAGGACTGGTGACTGTAATGGCAACGCTGGGACCAGTACTCATTATTGCAGTGATAGTTGCTTTTGTACTTATGCTTTTGATTTATAGCAGCATGTCCAGCTACCAGGTAAAGATTACACAGGAAATGATTCCCATAAACAGAAAATTTGGTTACTATCTGGGACTTGGTTTCAATAAAGAAGTGCAGAAGGATTGTAGGCTTTATGATATGAGTGGGATGTTTGTTGATAGAATCAGAACGTATAACAATGAGACCTGTGACTTGTTTGATAAGATTGGAGATAAAGCCGGGCTTGCCCTTGGTGGTATGAATGCTGTAAATGACTTTATAGCAGCCTTCTGTTATTTGTATGTAGGTTTGAGAACCCTTGGTACCAAATTGGGCAAATTGCAGTTAGGTCCCCAGATCAGCATAGGTTCCCTTACCATGTATGTAGCAGCTGCAATCAATTTTTCCATGTCTATTAGAGATGTGGGCGAACAGGTTGTCAATGTGATACAATTGCTTACGTTCCTGGATCCTTACATGGAATTTATGTCCTTGCCGGAAGAGGCAGCAGATGCAGGAAAAAATCCATTCCTGGGAGATATAGAGGATATTGAATTTCGTGATGTATCCTTTACTTATCCGGGTTCTGAAAAACCTGTTTTGCGACATATCAGTTTTTCAATCCACAGAGGAGAAAAAATATCTATTGTGGGATTGAATGGAGCAGGAAAATCTACACTGGTGAAATTGTTATGCCGTATGTACAAAATTGATAGTGGTGAAATAATCTTAAATGGTAGAAATATTTACGAATATGAGTATGAATCTTATATGAAAACCATAGCAGCTGTTTTTCAGGATTACCGTTTATTCAACTACTCAATCTGTGAAAATCTATCAAGCAAAGATCAAGGAGCTGACCGGGATAAGGTGCTCAGACTGGTGAAAGAGGTAGGATTGAATGAAAAAGTGGCAGGCCTAAAGAATGGAATAGACTCCCGCTTTGGCAAAGAGTACGATAAAGATGGGATTGAAATGTCAGGTGGGGAAAGCCAGAAGGTTGCAATTGCCAGAGCACTTTATAAAGAGGGGTCCCTGGTTATCCTGGACGAACCGGCCAGCGCACTGGATCCCATTGCGGAGGCAGAAATTTATGAAAAGTTCAATTCTCTGGTGGAGGACAAAACGGCTATTTATATTTCCCATAGAATGAGCAGCAGTGTATTCTGTGACAAAATTTTGATTATTGATGGAGGTACTGTAGCAGATTATGATACCCATGAAAATCTGATGAAGAAAACAGACAGCCTCTATTACAAGCTTTTCCATTCCCAGGCAGAAAACTACCAGATTGCCTGATATACTGACCAATGGTAGTTATTGTTAAACGTTGAAAGCACTCAAGAACTACGATATAATTATGTCAATGTCAATACAGGAGTGAAGGAATGGATAGAATCTGTTTAAGCGGTATAAAAAGTGGGTATAGAAGAAAAAATGTGCTCACCGGCGTAAGCTTTTCTGCAGGTGCAGGACAATGCATAGGAATAGTGGGAGCCAACGGCAGTGGAAAGACAACTCTGTTTCAGGTCCTTTCGGGACTTAAGAAACCGGATGAGGGAACTATTTCCTTTGACGGAGTAATGGCAGAAGGATACCTACGGCATGGATTGTTTATTCGCTATACAGGATATGTGCCCCAGGAAGACAACCTGATTTTGGAGCTTACGGTCTATGATAATCTTCTTTTGTGGTATGAATCCCTGAAGAAAATACAGATAGCAGAGCAGGAAGGATTATTACATTTACTTAGCCTTGAGAGGATGTATGACTTAAAAGTCAAAAATCTTTCTATGGGCATGAAGAAGAGAGTGAGTATTGCCTGTGCTTTGGCAGGGAATCCACCCATTTTGCTTTTAGATGAACCCGATGCTTCGCTAGACTTATGGAGTAAGGCAGAACTTAGAGATTATTTGCTATTATATAAACAGGCGGGTGGCACTGTTATTCTGGCAACCCATGATGAAACCCAGTTGGAAATCTGTGATAAAGTATATACTTTATTTCAGGGCAAATGTACAGAAATAGACAGTAAATTGAGGGGGAAAGAACTGATGCATGCATTGCAGGCATCAGTATTGTATTAAGAAAAATGAAGGAGTATGATGATGGAAGAAAACAACATACATCAGCAAACTAACCCACAACCGGTTTACAGTCCCATACCACCAGCTGTAACACCATACAATGAGAATGGAAATAAAAAGGGAAAAGGTGCTATCATTGCCATTATTATAGTCGCAGTGGTTGTACTCTTAACCCTGGGTGTCATTCTGGTTTACAAGATGTTTTTCCAGAAACCGGAGGTTAAGCTAATAAAGGGATTTACCAATATGGCTGCAGAATTAAGCGCTTACGGAAGTTCAGTAGTCAGTGATATGGATCTGGATGCTATTACAAAAAATATGATGGATGAATCTGTAACGATTGATGTTGTCACGAATGTGACATTGCCTGATTTAGATACAATAGGTGTTGACTGTATCACAAACTACGACTACGCTGACAAAAAGCTGGATACTGAGTTTGCAATTAGTGTGTATAACATTGACCTAGCTAATGGTCGGATCGCTGCAGAGGGTAATCGCCTTTATTTCAGTCTGCCTGATTTTATGAAGGATACATATTTTATGGATATGGATACTCTGGGAAGTGACTATAATGCATCAGTGTGGCCATCATTCTTAGGTTATACTATACCGGAGGATACTTCCTTTGAACTATTTCCAGAGGTTGAATACGATGAAAATTCTTCTGCATTGGTAGAGAGCATTAGTATGGTGATGAAAGAAAATTTCGCAAACATACTGAAAACCATGAATATAGAAGACAGTGGAAATGTGGTTGAAATAGAAAGAGAAGGGAAAACCATAAAATACAGCGGAGTACGTGTTACATTTCAGGCAGATGAGATAAACACTCTCTTAGATGATCTGTTAAAAGAGTATGCAAAAAACATGCCGGAAGCAGAAATGGAAGATACATTACGGGTGAGATTTTTAAGTGATGTGGAACTCTGTGTTTATTTTGATAACCAAAACCGCATTGTGAGTATTTCCACCCCGAAGAAGGTTCAGCTAAAAAATTCAGAATTCACACAAATGGGCTTTTCTTTTGTATTTAACGGATCAGAAAGAGCTTTAGATCATATTATCGGAACACTGAAGCTGGAGAATGAAGAAGAAGCAATAAAACTGGATTTAGAACGTGAAGCTTTCGTCACAGAGAATGATTATGACAACAACATTCATGTAAGTGTAGCTGATTCTGATTCAAATGACAGTCTGGATGTGATTTATACCAATACATGGGACCTTATAAATCAGGAATTTGAAATGAATATTTGTGCAAACACGTCAAGTGATAACTATAACTGTAAGGTGAAGGGTAACTTTGCAGATATTGAAAAAGGGAAGAGCTTTACCATGAATATTGGAGATTTTGAACTCTCTGAAAATGAGCAAAGACTTTGCCATATTTCCGGTTCCCTGGGTATCCATCCCTATGAAGATGCAGTTTTGATACCAGATGATGGGATAGAGCTGTTAGGATTGAGTCAGGATGGCGTAGAAAATCTTGTAACTGAAATATATTCATCCAAATTAAAAACATATAGTGGATTGTAAAATGAAAAAATATCTTATTTGGTTAAGAACTGAATATAAGAGGGCAGCAGTTTTGTTGCCCTTTGTTTTTATAAAGGCAGTCATAGCAGTTATCGTAACCGGTATGGTTGCTTTTTGTGGTGTAAAAGTATTGGTAGGAAATCAGGAGGGTCCACTGGTACAGATTGGATACAATGCGCCTAATGATCAAATGACCAATCTCGCTGTTTCTTATTTGGAAAATATGAGCTCTGTGAAGAGCTGGTGTGTACTGATTCCCATAGATAGTAAGGCAGGACTGGAAGCGTTAGAACAAGGAGATATAGCTGCATTTCTGATGCTTCCTGAGCATGTGGTAGACGGCATTATATCGGGGAGCAACCAACCGGCACAACTGTATTTAGCATCAGATAATACTTTTCTGGGTCAGCTATTTGAGGAACTCGCCACAGCCGGTGTAGGTCTATTGCAAACTGCACAGGCTGAAATTTATGCCACGCACAAGCTGGTTATGGATTTTTCTCTGGATGTATCAAAACTGGAGGAAATGTATCAGCAGATTGATGATTTTAATCTGAACATTGCAATGAACAGGGAACAGCTTTTTCATACAAGGACTTTATCCATAACTGGGAACCAGAGCACTACCGTATATTATGCAGGAGCTTTTCTGGCATTCTATTTAATGTTTCTTGGAGTGCTATGGGGAAAGCATTTGAAAAGAAGTATCACGGAGATGAGAATCTGTGCACATAGGTTAGGCATACCAGTATGGTGGCAGTTAGCAGGGAGAATAGGAATTACGTGGTTAATGCTGGCAGTATGCTTCTTACCTGTAATGGTTTTCTGGTTATTTCCGGGCATCAGACATGCATTGACTATAGCTTTTTCCCCAGGCGCATTTCTGCTTTTTGTTTTGTCCCTGATGGTTACTGCAGTATGGTTACAATTGGTATCCTTATTAGGAGATAACAAACAAGTCATTACTTGGATTTTAGTAATGACTGCTATTATATGCGGATATTCATCCGGTTACTTTATTCCAACAAGTCTGTTACCGGATGTTGTCAAAAGAATTGCTGTTTATCTGCCCGCTACTTATATCAAACAGACATTTTCCAGTTTGTTTTCCGGTATGATTGAAGATTTTTTACGAGCTGTTTTGGTCTTGAGCGGGTGGATTTTGGTGATAACAGGATTTTGTGTGTTATTGGTCTGTAAAGAGCTGTTTTTAAAGGTAGGGAAGAAAGAAACTGAAAAAAGAAATAGCTTAGAAAATGATAATAATAAGATAAGTGATACCAAAAAAAGTTTATGTACAATTTTAATACTGACCAAACGCCTGTTATTTGAAAAATCCTTTATGGTATGCTTACTTTTGACACTGTTACTTTCCTGCCTGTCTTTGAAACTGGAAGCAAAGTCTGAAACCACAGTTTATGCAGGAGTATATGCTGAAGATGAGCATTTAAGGAAGCTTCTGGAAGATAGGAGCGGAGTAGTAAATTTCATTTTATATAGCAATGAGGAAGATTTAAAACGAAATGTTGTTCGTGGAAAAGTGGAATGCGGATATGTTTTGCAAGAAGGACTGCAAAATGAGATTATAAATGGAAATGGGAACTGGAGCATAACAGTTTATGAGAAAGCCGATTCCACCATGACTAATGTGATTAACGAAGTAATATTTGAAAGAGTATTTTACGATATAACGTCTAGCTGGTATGAAGGATACATTGCAAATAACAGTTGTTTTCAGATGGTGAGGGATGAAATAGGAGAAAATAAACTGAGAGAAAGAGCCATGGAAGCATTAACTGAAAAGCTTTCTGACGGAAGTACTTTTTCTGTTACCTGCTATATGATGGAAGGAAATACTTACGCTACACAAAATGACAGTCGTGTGGTAACATATCCTGTGTGGATAATTATGATCAGTAATATTTTATTTTGCGGATTGATAGGAGTCAAAGAGAACTACGCGGACAGACATATAGGAAGGTTTCCTAATAGGCCGGTATTTCTAATGGCACTTTACACGATTATGCAGCCAGTGTGTATTGCCTTTGCAGTGAATATGATGATTATGTTATTAACAGGTTATCCTAAATTTACATAGGGCTGGCGTTTGCTTTGATAGATGATAAAAAATGATTGTGTGCGTTCTAAAGCACGCAGATGGGGGGATAACTATGAAAGAATTTGATTCCGAATTTGCAAATGTTTGTTTTCAAGAAAAAGATAATGTTGTATTTCTGACATGGAAGAAAGAAGCACATCTGGAGGATTATCGGAAGCCAGCTTTATTTGCACTTGAACTATTACGAGCAAACCCATTCAGCAACTTTGTGGTTGATGCAAGGAACGGTTTTGAAGATGACAAAAGAGATGTGGAATGGGGATTTCAGTTTTTATTACCAAGTATGGCAGAAACCTCATGCAAGTTTATTTGTTTTATCATGAATGAAGTGAACCAAATAGAAGAAGAAATGGATATGTGGACAGTTGAATTTGGTAAGTACTTTGCAGTTACAAGGGCATCTGATTATTTAAGTGCTATTTCATCTATAAGTGAGTATGTACTGACAACTGTAAAATATAAAATCAAAGAAGGTAAGAGAGAAGAATTCATAAAGAACCTGACAGACAATAGGATTGCGGATGCGTCAAAAAAAGAGCCGGGGAATATTAAGTATGAAATCTTACTTCCCATAGAATCATCTAATGAAGTCTGTCTTTTGGAAATGTGGACTAATCAGCATGAGAATAACAGGCATAAGCAGACTAAGCATTATCAAGTATTAGCGGAACTGAAAGCAAAATATGTCGAAAGAGTCGAAATTATAAATTACATGATTAAGAAAATAAAATAGTACTGGACAAACAAGTATTACAGACCTTTTAAAAGCAGGCAAAGCAGAGTTTGCTGATATCATTATTAATTAAGTGTGGGAATACAACTTAAGACTTGCAGGCTGTGACTGTCTGTGTTATTATTTTAACGATGGTCTTTTACAAGAACGAAAGATGTCCTTTCAGGGACGGAAAGGTGTAGAAATGAATAAAGGGTTTGATGAAATTATTGCAAAAGTTGGCCAATGTGGCATAAAGAAAGTTGCTGTATCTGTAGCACAGGATGAAGCTGTACTGGAAGCGGTAAAGGAAGCAAAGAAGAGAGGAATTGCAGATGCTATTTTAGTAGGGGATGAGAGCAAAATCCGTGAAATAGCAGCTTCCATAGATATGGATTTATCCGGATATGAAATCATAGATGAGCCGGATATGATTCAGGCATCTTTAAAGGCTGTGAAACTTGCACATGATGGGAAAGCTGATATGTACATGAAAGGTCTTATTGACTCAAAAAATTTCCTGAGAAGCGTACTCGACAAAGAAGTTGGTTTACGTACCGGTGGCGTTTTGTCCCATGTATGTGTGTTTGAAATTCCCGGTATCGAGAGACTCTTGTTCTTAACAGACGTAGCATTTATGACCTATCCTACCCTGGAAGACAAAGTGAATATTATTAAAAATACACTGCCGGTTGCAAAAGCCTGTGGTGTGGTTTGCCCTAAAGTAGCACCGTTGGCAGCAGTGGAAGTAGTAAATCCTAAGATGCCTGTTACAATGGATGCAGCAGAGCTCACCAGAATGAACAAAGACGGTGAAATCACAGGTTGTATCGTGGATGGACCTCTTTCCTTGGATCTTGCCATTGAACCGGAAGCTGCAAAACATAAGGGTGCTACCGATAGAACAATTCAAGGAGATGCAGATATCTTACTTTTCCCGGATATTCATGCAGGAAATCTGGTATATAAAGCTATAGTGCATTTGGCAAAGGTAAAGAACGGATGTATTTTGACAGGTACAAAGGTTCCTGTTATTTTAACCAGTCGTTCCGATACTTTTGAAACAAAAGTGAATTCCCTGGCACTCGCAGCTGTAGTTGCTGAGGAAATGAAGAATAATCAATAGAGAGGGGAATGAAAATGTCTATTACGAGTTTAATCATCAATCCAGGTTCCACTTCCACCAAAATCGGTGTGTTTGAAGATGAGACCTTATTATTTGAAGAAACAATAAGACATTCCACAGAAGAAATCAGCCAGTTTGCGACGATTGTAGATCAGAAGGATTTTCGTAAGAAAATCATCATAGATTTACTGTCAGAGAAAAAATTTGACCTGAAGACCCTGAACGTAGTTGTAGGCCGTGGTGGTATGTTAAAGCCCATTCCCGGTGGTACTTATACTGTAACAGATGAATTGCTGGCAGATTTAAAAGCAGGCAGACAGGGACAGCATGCATCCAATCTAGGCGGTATATTAGCAAGAGAAATTAGTGATGAACTCTCCATCCCTTCCTATATTGTAGATCCGGTTGTAGTGGATGAATTACAGACTGTTGCCAGATATTCGGGCGTACCCGAGCTTCCCAGAACCAGTGTATTCCATGCACTGAATCAGAAGGCAGTTGCAAAACGTTATGCAAAAGAGATTGGCAGGTCCTATGAATCCTTAAGACTGATTGTGGTTCATATGGGTGGTGGTGTTTCTGTTGGCGCACATATTGGTGGCAGGATAGTGGATGTTTTCAATGCACTGGATGGTGATGGTGCTTTTTCACCGGAAAGAGCAGGAGCAGTTCCTTCCGGTGCTTTGGTAAAAATGTGTTTTTCAGGTAAATATACAGAAAAAGAAGTATACAGCAAAATTGTAGGTAATGGTGGATTTAATGCATATTTAGGTACCAATGATATGCGTACTGTTACCAAGAAGGCGAATGAAGGGGATGCTCATGCAGCAGAGGCAAAGGAAGCTTTCCTCTATCAGGTCGGCAAGGATATTGGTTCAATGGCATGTGTATTGGAAGGCAAGGTAGATCAGATTATTGTGACAGGTGGTATCGCTTATGGTCCAGAAGTCATTGCCAATCTGAAGGAAAAAGCAGGATGGATTGCTCCTTTCACAGTATATCCGGGTGAGGATGAACTACTTGCTCTGACACAGGGAGCATTACGTGTCATGAATGGAGAAGAAGCTGTAAAAGAATATTAATTGGATAAAAGAAATCCGTGGAAATAATTTCCACGGATTTTTCTGTATGCTGACTTACCCAATATTTTTTTAAATACATCTTTAAAATAATTACGAAAACTGAAAATATCTTTTTGCGTTATTGTAAGATATGTCTTTCACAATCTCAGATAAAGTATCCATATCTGCAGGGAATTCCCCGTTTTCAACCCAGGTTCCTAATAGGTTACATAGTATTCTGCGGAAGTATTCATGTCTGGTGTAGGAAATGAAACTTCTGGAGTCAGTGAGCATACCCACAAAACCGGATAAGTTACCCAGACTAGCCAGAGAAGTCATCTGATCAATCATGCCTGTTTTGTGATCATTGAACCACCATGCACTACCCTGTTGTATTTTCGCTACAGCGCTGGAATCCTGGAAACAACCAAGGATGGTACCAATGGACTGATTATCACCGGAATTCAGGGAATAGATTACGGTACGTGGTAAAGTATCCTCTTTTACCAGGGCGTTCAGAAAATCTGCCATCTGAGCACTGGGTGCATAGTTGTTGATACAATCATAACCGGTATCAGGACCTATTTTTTCAAACATGTAGGAATTGTTATCACGTTTACAGCCATAGTGAAGCTGCATAGCCCAGTTCATTTTATGATACTCTTTTCCAAGAAAAAGCATAAATGCAGTTTTAAATTTCAGCTCTTCTTTTTTGGTCAAATCCATATGATTCAATCTTTTCAAAAAAATCTCTTCCAATTCATCTTCAGTAGCGGGACAGTACATCACATATTCTAATGCATGATCGGATACATTACAGCCCATGGAGGAAAAGTATGTCATACGGTTTTTCAATGCTTCTTTTAAGGAAGAGAAAGAAGTGATTTCCATCATTCCTGCTGAGACAGCTAGTTTTTCCAGGTAAATCAGAAAATCCGGTTTTTCAATATTCATTGCTTTATCCGGGCGCCATGCAGGAAGTACCTTCACATCAAAGGATTTATCTTCAGCTATTTTTTTATGCCACTCCAGAGTATCGATAGGATCATCGGTGGTGCAAATTAGAGTTACATTTGATTTTTTGATCAGATTACGTACGCTCATAGAAGGGTCTGCCAATTTCTCATTGCAGAGATTCCATACTTCTTCAGCAGTGTTTTTATTCAGGAAGCCCATATAGCCAAAATATCTCTGTAATTCTAAGTGACTCCAGTGATATAGAGGGTTACCAATAGCTTTTCCAATACATTCAGCCCACTTAATGAACTTTTCTTTGTCAGAAGCATCACCGGTAATATATGTTTCATCTACACCACAGGAACGCATAAAGCGCCATTTGTAGTGGTCACCTCCAAGCCAAACCTGGGTTATGTTGTCAAATTGGCGATCCTGCGCAATTTCTTTGGGATTAATATGGCAGTGATAATCCAAAACAGGCATTTTTTCAGCATACTCGTGAAAAAGTGTTTTGGAAGTTGCGCTTTCAAGTAAAAAATCTTTGTCCATAAATGCTTTCATGGTCATTCTCCTCTTATTTTGTTTGTTTTTTGGGTAGTGTAGTACCTCTATGTACTATTTCACCGGAAAATACTGTCTTTTTAGGCATCTCATTCCCATTTAGTAGTCCAAGTAAAGTAGTAATCAGGTGTTGACATAGGGTCTCTAGTTTATTATCTATGGAAGTCAGCTCTGGTGAACAGCATAATGCCAGCATGGAATTATTATATCCAATAACTGAAAAATCTTCAGGTACCTTCAAACCTTCGGACAAAGCATATTTCACAGCACCTAAAGCAAGATTATCATCTGCGGCGATGACTCCGTTAAAATGCAACCCTTTTTCGCGTACTTTCTTCAAGTGGTCTTCCATTTCATGGATATCTTCATGGGAACCCATGTAGAACTGCAGCTGATTGCTACTCTTTAAAAGCCTTTTTTCTTCCATAGCATTTCGAAACCCGGAAAGTTTGCGCTTCCCACTATAAGATGTGGAATCATAAAAATATAGAATGTCCTCTACGCCAGATTCTATCATTCCTTTAGTGGCCTCATACATAGAAGTATAATCATCAGTAACAATACTATAGATGTTAGGAGCATCGAAAGCAGCATTCAGAAGCATAATTGGTACTTCGGCAGCAGCATTACAAATATATTTATTATCGGATTCCTTTTCATAAATAAAATTTGAGCCAATCAAAATGATGCTGTCTACCTTCTTGGAGATCAGTAGATTCATGGATTTTTCTTTTGTTTCCAGATCATAACCGGTACAGCAGAGGATACTGTCATACCCGTTAGAACGAAGCTTCTGTTCAATATAATAAACAGCTTTGGCCAAATACAGATCGGATGAATCGGCACACATAATGCCAATGGTTTTCATAGTGTTAAGTCCCAGCCCTCTGGCAAAAGCATTAGGTGTATATTCATATTGATTCATTATATCCAGGACTTTCTTTTTTGTTTTTTCACTGACATTGTTGCTTCCATTTAGTACACGGGAAACTGTCGCAATAGAAACTCCCGCTTTTTCTGATATGTCGTAAATAGTGATATTTGTTGTCATATGTACCTTTCTTGTATGAAAAACAACAATGTAAGCAGTTCCAATAAGCTAATTTAAATTATAGAGGATATAAATTCAAAACTCAATACATAATTTACCTAAGTAACTATAAGCAGCAGCGGGAAATCATGGAGGAAGCAATTGAATTATTGGACGAAAATATTGTCATGGTGCACATAAAGGATTATATTATAGAGGGAGAGAAAATAAAAATCACATTTTGAGACTTTATAAGGAAGCCTAGAAAGAAGATCATATGATTATCAAAACAAAAGAGCAGTTGGAAGGTATCAGGGAAAGTGGCAAGATAAATACAGAAGTACTGGATATCGTTTCTGAGCAGATCAAGGTAGGAATGTCCACAGAGGATTTGAACAGGATTGTTGATGAAAATACAAGAAGGTTAGGTGGGATTCCGGCACCTCTGGGTTATGAAGGGTACCCTAAGAGTGTATGTACCTCTATTAACGACCAGGTTTGCCATGGGATTCCATCTTCTGATATCCTGATTCAGGATGGAGATATCATTAACGTAGATGTGACAACCATATGTCATGGTTACTATGCGGATGCTTCCCGTATGTTTATGATGGGAACTGTTACTGAGGAGAGAAAGAAACTGGTGGATGTAGCCTACGAATGTATCAAGGTAGGTTTAAAAGAAGTATTGCCTGGTAAGCGGATGGGAGATATGGGGTATTCTATTCACAAATATGCAAAAGGCATGGGGTTTTCTGTGGTAGCTGAGGTTGGAGGACACGGTGTGGGTGTTGCCTTCCACGAGGATCCATTTGTATGCTATGTTTCCAAAAAAGGAACGGGAGTTACCCTTGCCCCCGGTATGGTGTTTACAATAGAGCCCATGATCAATATGGGAAAACGCCATGTGGTGCTGGATCAGAATGATTGGACAATCTGGACAACAGACGGCAGTGATTCCGCACAATGGGAAGTAACAGTAGCAGTAACAGAAAGTGGGTTTGAAGTATTAGCCTGGTAGAAAAGAAGGAGTGTGATATGCATAAAGTAGAGGTAAAGGGCATTTTATCGGCACAAAACGGTATGAATATTTACAGGGGTTGTAGCCATGGCTGTATTTATTGTGATGCCAGAAGTACCTGCTACCAGATGAAACATGCTTTTGAAGATATTGAAGTGAAGATGAATGCTCCCGACCTATTAGAGGATGCACTGCGGAAAAAGAGGAAAAGGTGCATGATTGGTACCGGAGCTATGTGCGATCCTTATCTGCATATAGAGAAGGACCTTATGTTGACCAGGAGATGTCTGGAATTGATTGATACATATGGTTATGGTGTGGCTATTCAAACCAAATCAGATAGGATACTAAGGGATCTTGATTTGCTTCAGAGCATCAACTGTAAGACTAAAGCAGTAGTCCAGATGACATTAACCACTGCCGATGAAAGCTTATGTAAGATTGTGGAACCTGATGTATGCTCCACCCAAAGAAGGTTTGAGGTGCTTTTACGAATGAAGGAGGCTGGCATCCCCACTGTTGTGTGGATGAGTCCCATTCTCCCCTTCATCAATGATACGGAAGAGAATATACTGAGAATTTTGGATTACTGTCATAGAGCCGGAGTATATGGGATTATTACCTTTGGTATAGGCCTTACCCTAAGGGATGGCGACAGGCAACATTTTTACAAATGTTTAGATAATCATTTCCCCGGAGTGAAGCAGAAATACCAGGAAACATATGGAGATGCCTATGAGATTCCATCGCTTAAAAGTAAGCAACTTTACTCTTTGTTTCAAAGGACCTGTGCAAAATATGGCATTGAGACAGATACCAACACCCTTTTTTCTTACCTCCATACTTTTGAGGAAAAGGGCATGGGCGAACAGATCAGTTTTGTGTGATAGGGTGGGTATTAAAGCTTTACTTGTGTACATACTAATGAATCCGGAAAATGTATGTACTGATCAAATATGGAGAAGAATGGGAGTTATGATATGCAAGATTGGTTAAAAAATACCGTATTTTACGAAATATACCCACAATCCTTCCTGGATACCAATGGAGATGGAATCGGGGATTTTAAGGGCATTATAGAGAAACTGGACTATATAAAAGACCTTGGATGCAATGCTATCTGGATGAATCCCTGTTATGACAGTCCCTTTATGGATGCAGGATATGATGTGCGTGACTATAATAAATGTGCTCAGCGATATGGTACAAATGAAGATTTGAGAGCTTTGTTTGAAGAGGCTCATAAAAAAGAAATGTATATCATTTTAGATTTGGTGCCCGGACATACATCTGATCAGCATGCTTGGTTTCAGATGAGTTGTGAACCGGAACACAATGAGTATACAAACAGATACATTTGGACAGAAAATTTATGGGATGCACCTAATGACTACCGTTTTGTCTGTGGAACCACAGATCATGACGGAAACTACATGGTAAATTTTTTCAGTTCCCAGCCGGCATTAAATTATGGATTTCATGAGATTACGCATAAGTGGCAGTTGCCGGTGGATCACCCGGATTGTATGGCAACCAGAGAAGCTCTAAAAAGTATAATGAAATTCTGGCTTGATCTGGGATGTGATGGATTCAGGGTGGATATGGCTGATTCCCTGGTTAAAAATGATGATGATAAGATTGCCACTATGGCATTATGGAAAAATATTACAGAGGAGATTCACAAAGAGTATCCGAAAGCAGTACTGGTTTCGGAGTGGAGCTGCCCGAGACGTGCATTAGGCTGTGGATTTGATGTGGATTTTTATCTTGATCATAACGGCCATGGGTATCACAGTCTATTTAGAAATATAGATGAAAATGGACAAAACAAAAGTTTCTTTTCCAAAGAAGGAAAAGGCGATGCAACATCCTTTATTGGGGAATATATGGAGGATCTTAAAGCAACAGCTGATCATGGATATATCAGCTTTATAACCTGTAATCATGATACCCCGCGAATGTCAAAGTGGCTGGATGAAAGAGAACTAAAGATTGCCTATGCTACCATACTCACCCTTCCGGGAGTTCCTTTTCTTTATTATGGAGATGAGATTGGTATGCCTTTCAGAGAGGGACTGACCAGTAAGGAGGGAGGATTTTCTCGTACTGGCACCCGTACCCCTATGCAGTGGAATACAGATAAAAACTGTGGATTCTCATCATCCGAAACCCCTTATCTTCCAACTGGTAAGCCGGGTGAAACTGTTTGCGTACAACAAGAAGAGAAGAGACAGGATTCTTTATACCAAATGGTAAAAGAAATCATAGCATGTAGACATGAGTATGCAGACCTGCAGGCTGATGGCAGCTTCTCTGTATTGTATGTGGAAAAGGATAAATATCCATTCATCTATCAAAGGGGCAATCTGATCGTTATGGTAAACCCCTCTTCAGATTGTGTGGAAGTGGAAGTTTGTGTGAAGCAAGTATCAAGGGAGAGTATATTTAAAATTGGAGAAGTGACTTTGCATGACCAAAAAGCCAAGATGGGATCACAGAGTTTTGCAATCTACAAGATGAATTAATGTGAGATAGGTGTCAGTTAAGAGAAAAAGTCTTGGATTTGTGGACTTTTTCTCTTATACAATAAAAAAACATTGACGTCATAAGAGGTGTCGTTTATAGTACATTTTGTGCGACTGAATCAGTCAACATGGGGAGATAGGTATATGCAAATAAAACAAAAGATTATGGTTTTTATAAAAAAAGAAACAGTGTTGTGTGTGGCTCTTTTTCTGGCTCTCACTTCCATGCTTTTTGTAGTACCTGATAGAGAGTATCTGTCATACATAGATTACCGTGTTCTGGCAATTCTTTTTTCATTGATGGTTGTTATGGCAGGATATCAGCAAACAGGAGTGTTTTCTGACGTAGCACATGCATTATTGAAGCGTGCTAAAAATCTACGGATACTTGCATATCTGATGGTATTCATGTGCTTTTTTTTCTCTATGCTGATCACCAATGATGTAGCGTTATTGACTTTTGTTCCATTTACCTTATTATTACTTTCTTTATCGGGTATGGAAGAGAAAGCTGTAACAATTGTGGTATATGAGACGATAGCTGCTAACTTAGGAAGTATGTTTACACCAGTGGGAAATCCGCAGAATCTGTATTTATTCACAGCTTCCAAGATGTCCATTGGTGAATTCTTTTCCATAACAGCTCCCATTACTGGGGTATCAGCCCTTCTTTTATTAATCAGCTGTATTAGTATCCCCAGACTACCTGTGACATTGCAGCCAGAAGAGAAGGAAATACAGAAAAGAAGCTCATTGGAACTGATTTTTTATACCATTGTGTTTCTATTGTCTTTACTGGCTGTTTTGAATACAATACCTGTCCAGGTACCTTTCTTTATAGCCTTACTGGGTACTTTGTTTATAGGTCGCAAGGTACTTTTGAAAGTAGATTACTGTTTGTTACTTACCTTTGTAGCCTTTTTTGTTTTTATTGGAAATGTGGGGAGAATACCGGTAATCCGTGACTGGATTACACAGGTATTAGTGGGAAGAGAAATGATACTTTCTTTTTTAGCAAGTCAGGTAATCAGCAATGTTCCTGCAGCAGTGCTGCTTTCTGGGTTTACCAAAGAGTATGCTGCCTTGATTCGTGGTACGGACATTGGAGGATTGGGAACACTGATTGCGTCCCTGGCAAGCTTAATCTCCTTTAAGTGCTTCGTAAAAGAATTTCCACAAAAAAAGGGGAAGTTCCTATTGGACTTCACCCTGGTTAACACTTTATATGCTATTATTCTTTTGGGATTTACGACACTAATCGTTTCATGACAAATCTGGTTTCCATCCATCGGCGCCCTATGGAGTGAGTCATATCAGGCATTCTATGGACAAATCAGTCCGTTCCGAAAGATTAATATATTCCTTACCACATTGTATCATCGGACGTGAAAGCCTTTCTTTATTAATATAGATAATATCGCCTTCCTGACCATTGCTTAATCGACAACGGTTTGAGACGTAGGTGTTTACTATGTTTTCTAAAAAAGTCATAATGTACCGGGGATCATACTGCTGCAGCCCTTCTTTTTCAAAAAGATCAATCACTGTAAAGGGACATAAAGGACCACGATATACTCTGGCTGCTGTCATAGCATCATAGACATCTGCGATAGCTACCAGCTTAGCAAAGCGGTCAATCTGAATGTCCTTTATGCCGAAAGGATAACCGGTACCATCGCAACGCTCATGATGCATCAATGCTGCATTACAGATGTGATCGTTGATGGACTGTTCCCGTAATAACTGATATCCGGTAACGGGATGCTTCTTTATAATGGCAAATTCATCAATAGTGAGTTTAGACGGTTTGTTCAGTATTATTTTAGGAATCTGAACCTTACCAATGTCATGAAAAAGTCCGCAGGAGGTAGCCATACGAATATCATTCTCAGGCATATTCAGCCACCTGGCAGCCACATTACATATAAATGCTACATTAATGCTGTGGGCATAAGTAAGATCATCATATTCCCGCATACATTGCAGAATATCAACAACCCCTGTAAAGCTATGGACATTCCCCAAAAGATCCAGAGTACCATCTAGCAGTTCATCTATATCCAATGGAAGCTTCTTTTCCATGGCTTGTGACAATGATTGCTTGAAACGGTCAACTTCCAGGTCGTATTTCTTCTTGAATGTCTTGAATTCGGCACTGCTTTTAGTTCTAACAGAGAGAGGTACTGTTAGATCCGGAGTAGAGTCTGCTATGGGGGTATCATCTACTCGGATACTAATAATATCATACATCTCCAGTATGGTAATAGCAGAATCCGTCAAAACAGTTCCTTTTGGTATCAGCAACTGATCACTAAAACTGAAGATGTCCTCAGCCACAATCATTCCCGGAATCAGCTGTTTGGCAGTTATTCTTCTCATCGGTACCAGAACCTCATTTCTTTAGGAAGTAAGTACTTATGATTTATTATATTGTTTTTTAACGTTTATGTCAAATTAACATATTTTATAAAACTTTTAGGGATAACGGATGCTTTTGGTTGAATATACCTGATAAATCTGTTAAAATTAACATTGTGTATTTGGTCTTACAGATTTGTAAAGAAAGAGGTAATAAACAATATGAAATTGATTAATAAATTGTTTGGAACACACAGTGATAGAGAATTGATGCGTATTGAGCCCATTGTAGCCAAAATCGAATCACTTCGTCCCAGCATGCAGTCACTTAGTGATGAACAGTTGAAAGCTAAGACTGCAGAATTCAAAAAACGATTGAAAGATGGAGAAACACTTGATGATTTGCTTCCAGAAGCGTATGCAGTTGTAAGAGAGGCTGGTAAGCGTGTACTGAATATGGAGCACTTTAGGGTACAGTTGATTGGTGGTATTATCCTGCACCAGGGGCGTATCGCAGAGATGCGTACCGGTGAAGGTAAAACATTAGTTTCCACACTGCCTGCTTACTTAAATGCACTGGAAGAAAAAGGCGTTCATATTGTTACTGTAAATGATTATCTGGCACACCGTGATGCAGAATGGATGGGCCAGGTACATGAGTTTCTGGGGCTTAGGGTTGGCGTTGTATTAAACAATATGACCCCCGATGAGAGAAGAGAAGCATATCTCTGCGATATCACATATGTAACCAATAATGAATTGGGATTTGATTATCTGAGAGATAATATGGTGGTATATAAAAAGCAGCTTGTTTTAAGGGATCTGCATTATGCCATCATCGATGAAGTTGACTCTGTATTGATTGATGAAGCCAGAACCCCTCTGATCATATCCGGACAAAGCGGTAAATCCACCAAACTGTATGAAATGTGTGACATTTTGGCCAGACAGATGAAACGTGGCGAGGATATGGCGGATTTAAGCAAAATGGATGCCATTATGGGTGTGGTTCAGGAAGAAACCGGTGATTTTATTGTAAATGAAAAAGATAAAGTGGTAAACCTGACGGCAGCCGGCGTTGAAAGAGTGGAAAGATTTTTCCAGATTAGCAATTATGCTGATCCTGAAAATCTGGAGATTCAGCATAATACTATTCTTGCCCTGCGTGCCCACAACCTTATGTTTCGGGATAAGGACTATGTGGTGAAGGATGACCAGGTATTGATTGTAGATGAGTTTACCGGCCGTATTATGCCAGGCAGACGTTATTCTGATGGCCTTCACCAGGCAATTGAAGCCAAGGAACATGTACAGGTTAAGAGAGAAAGTAAGACATTAGCCAGTATTACGTTCCAGAACTTCTTTAACCTGTTTGAAAAGAAATCCGGTATGACCGGTACCGCATTGACAGAAGAAAGAGAATTCCGCGATATTTATGGTATGGATGTTATTGAAATACCAACCAATAAACCCATAAAGAGAATAGATCATCAGGATGCTGTATATAAGACCAGAAAAGAAAAACTTCATGCAATTGTGGGTGCTGTAGAAGAAGCTCATGCAAAGGGGCAGCCGGTTCTGGTTGGAACCATAACCATTGAGGCTTCTGAGGAGCTGAGTGCCATGCTAAAGCGCAGGGGCATTGAACATAAAGTATTGAACGCTAAGTTTCATGAACTGGAAGCAGAAATTGTAGCTGATGCCGGTATGCATGGAGCTGTTACCATTGCTACCAATATGGCTGGTCGTGGTACTGATATCAAACTGGATGAAAAAGCCAAGGAAGCAGGTGGCTTAAAGATTATTGGTACAGAGCGCCATGAATCCAGACGTATTGATAACCAGTTGCGTGGACGTTCCGGTCGTCAGGGAGATTTCGGTGAGTCCAAGTTTTACATCTCTCTGGAAGATGATGTCATGAGACTGTTTGGTTCTGAACGACTGATCAATATGTTTACCACATTGGGTATTCCGGAAGGACAGGAAATTGAACATAAGATGCTGAGCAATGCCATAGAATCCGCTCAGAAAAAGATAGAAAGCAACAACTTTGGTGTTCGTAAAAATCTGTTGGAATATGATCGCGTCATGAGTGAACAAAGAGAGATTATTTATGGGGAAAGAAGACGTGTTCTGGATGGAGAAAGTATGCGTGATGTCATCTTTAAGATGATTACCGATATCACAGACCATTGTGTAGATGTGGTGATTGGAGATGATTCTCCACTGGAGGATTGGGACTATAATGAACTAAATTCACTTTTACTTCCCATCGTTCCCATAGAGCCTATGAGTAAAAAGCGTGTTACAGTTACAAAGAAAAACGGTCTACAGCAGCAGTTAAAAGAAGAAGCTGTGAAACTATATGAAGTGAAAGAAACGGAATTCCCTGAAGCAGAAATGGCCAGGGAAGTAGAACGTGTCATTCTGCTTAAGGTAATAGACAGAAAGTGGATGGATCATATCGACGATATGGATCAGCTACGTCAGGGAATCGGACTGCAGGCTTATGGACAAAAGGATCCTCTTGTAGAATACAAAATCAGTGGTTATGAGATGTTCGATGAAATGACAGAGAATATCAGAGAAGATACCGTAAGACTTTTGTTCAGAGTGAAGCTGGAGCAGAAGGTAGAAAGAGAGCAGGTTGCGAAAGTTACCGGCACCAACAAGGATAACAGTGGTACTAAGGCTCCGGTTAAAAGAGCAAATACCAAAGTATATCCCAACGATCCCTGTCCTTGCGGCAGTGGAAAGAAGTACAAAAACTGCTGCGGGCGTAATGCATAATCGTTGGTGGTAGTAAAAATATATTAAATAATGAAAGCGGGTGACGTTTGAGTGGTAGAATTAGATAATATGAAAGCAAAGTTGCTGACATATGAAACTCCTTTGGCGGAAGTGAGGGATTCACTTTGACTTAGCTAATAAGGATAAGCGAATCGAAGAGTTAGAGAGACAGATGGAAGCTCCCAATTTCTGGGATAATCCGGACAAATCCAATATACAAATGAAGGAATTAAAGAATATAAAGGATACCTGCCAAACCTATAGGGATTTGGAGACCCAGTATCAGGATATTCTGTCTTTCATAGAAATGGGATATGAAGAGAACGATGAAGCACTCATGCCTGAAATACAAAGTGAACTGGATTCTTTTATCAGTGTCTTTGAACAGATACGTATTGGTACACTTTTATCAGGAGAATTTGATAAAAACAATGCCATACTCAAACTGAATGCAGGTGCAGGTGGTACAGAAAGCTGTGACTGGTGTAGCATGCTTTACCGTATGTATACCAGGTGGGCTGAAAAAAAGGGTTTTTCTATTGAAGTCCTGGACTTCTTAGATGGTGATGAAGCTGGAGTGAAGTCGGTAACTTTCCAGGTAAATGGCGTAAATGCGTTTGGATATCTGAAGTCAGAGAAAGGCGTTCATCGTTTGGTTCGTATTTCCCCCTTCAATGCCCAGGGTAAGAGACAGACTTCCTTTGTTTCCATGGATGTTATGCCGGATATTGAAGAAGATTTGGATGTTGATATCAATGAAGATGATTTACGTATTGATACCTATCGAAGCAGTGGTGCCGGTGGTCAGCATATCAATAAAACCTCCTCTGCCATTCGAATTACCCATATTCCAACAGGAACAGTAGTACAATGTCAGAATGAACGAAGCCAGTTCCAAAACAAGGATAAAGCCATGCAGATGCTGAAAGCAAAACTGTTTCTCTTAAAAAAAGAAGCCAATACAGAGAAGCTGTCAGATATTCGTGGGGAAGTGAAGGAAATTGGATGGGGTAATCAGATCAGGTCCTATGTGTTACAGCCGTATACCCTGGTGAAGGATCACAGAACAGGAATTGAAAGTGGAAATGCAGAAGCGGTGTTGGATGGTGCACTGGATCATTTTATCAATGGATATTTAAAATGGATCAGTACAGGGGCAAGACCCGTAGCAGGAGCAGAAGATTAATACTTCTGCTCCGTTTTCATAATGTCAAAGAAAAAGTTGGTCATAGTCATTCTCATATATGGAGTAATCCATAGCATACCCAAACCGGAAATAATACCCAGCAGGACAAGTGGTATAAAACTGATTTCAATATAGAATAATCGTGCTTTATGTCCCTTCATGACATTAAAACTTAAGGTAAGTATGTCAGATGCAGATTTTGAAGGAAAGTCCAACATCAGGTAATAGCATTGTGATAATCCCAGATAAAGCGGTACAAAAACAACCAGTGCAATGGCCAGACAAGGAAACATCAGATACAGATATATATCCTGACGAGTCTGTAAAAAAAACTGATAGGGAATGATGTAGGCTAAAGTAGGAATTATACTTACTGCATTCAGTACCAGTGAAATGGCAAGTGATCTTTGTATATTATGAGAGAATCCGTAAAACAAATCGGTAAGGGTAGCGGTATTTCCACTGGCAAGTTTCAGGTAAATCAAGTAGGTACCTACAAAAAATACACCTATAAATACAGAAATGATAAAGCTGATACATTCAGAAATGACTGTGCCTACAAAAGTGGTTGAAGGAACCACCAGAAGCAGGATGATTGATACAAAAAAGGAAATCAAACCTACCAAAAGACTGATTCCGATTAATAATCCATAATGTCCGGTTAATTTATACTTTGCTTTATCTTTTAACTGTGCACTGCTTAAATAAGTATTCATATTCACTCTCCATGGTTATTTTATTGTTAGACTGCATAGTTAGCATTCATGCCACTTGTCAGATCCATAAACTCACCTCAACTGATCCTCTATCTGGTTCATTATGTCAGCAAAGTCATCCCCATAAATCTGTTCCATATATTCATTAAAATCCATTCCGTAAATATTTTCAAACTGCTGATTTAACTCATCTCTGTTTTCCGGCTTGAACAAAGATAAAGTGGTAATCATTACCGACACTAAAAATACAAGACCTACACCAATACCTACTAGGGAGGTGACTAAGCCTGTTACAGCGGGACTGGACATTTTCCTACCCTGTCTTCTGGAAAGAATCACAAACACGATACTCAATGCACCTAAAGGCAGTGGGAGGAAGAAAGTACAAAGTGATAAAATAGAACACAGTCCTAGGACCATGGCTACAACAGCAAATGTATTTTTGGGTTCGGTCTGATAGGGCTGGTAGGGACGATAAGGCTGGTAGGGATAGCCGCTTGGCTGCCAGTTTTGATTATATCCACCTTGGTTATTGCCATTCTGGTTATTCCCGTTCTGGTTATTGCCGTTCTGGCTATTCCCACCCGGGTTATTTTCGGGTTGGTCATTTTGCGGTATTTGATTGGTTGGATCGTTTCTATAATCCATATTTGATGACTCCTTATTACAAAGTGATATTTGCATATCTTTGGCAATAGTGTAGCACTTATTGATGGTTTTTACAAATTAAAACTTTATAATTGAAACGTTGTCCAATTTTCAGTATAATGACAATGTTGGAAATTTTTCAGTGTTGTATAAGGTATAAGAAACTACCAACAGTAAGAAAGGGGACAGGTTCCCCAGGAGGGCAAAAAAGAAGATATGGATATAATCAAAAAAATTACTGAGGAACTGAAAGTACAGAAGTGGCAGGTGGAGGCCGCCGTAAAGCTGATTGATGAAGGAAATACAATTCCTTTTATTTCCCGTTATCGTAAAGAGGTTACAGGGTCACTGGATGATGAACAGCTGCGTGATCTTCATGAAAGATTGACTTATTTGCGTAACTTAGAGGAAAAGAAGGAGCAGGTAATTGGTAGTATTGAAGAACAGGGAATGCTGACTGATGAACTGAGAGCTAAGATTTTAGCAGCAGAAACCCTGGTTGTAGTGGAGGATTTATACAGACCATACCGTCCCAAGAGAAAAACCCGTGCCAGTGTGGCAAAGGAAAAGGGGCTGGGTGGACTGGCAGAATATATATTAAAACAGGATGCTAGGGCAGCTGTCTTAGAGGAAGCAGCCAAATATGTGACAGATGAAACCACACCTGAGGATAAACAGGTGAAATCCGCAGAGGATGCTTTACAGGGAGCAAAGGATATCATCGCGGAGAGTATTTCTGATGATGCGGAGCATCGTCTGTATATCAGAAATGCTACCTTGGAAGATGGAGTTATCACCTCTACTGCCAAGGATGAAAAGGCAGAGAGCGTATACGAAATGTATTACCAGTTTGAAGAACCAGTAAGTAAAATTGTAGGACACAGAGTCCTGGCACTTAATCGTGGCGAAAGCGAAAAGATACTGACGATTAAAGTGAATACTCCTGTAGACCGCATTTTACGTTACTTAGAAAAGAAAATCATCACAAGTGATAATATTTTTACTACCCCTGTTTTACAGGATGTGGTGAAGGATGCTTACGAACGCTTGATTGCACCCGCTATTGAAAGAGAAATCAGAAATGGTTTGACAGAGAAGGCAGGGGATGGAGCCATCAATGTGTTTGGCAAGAATCTGGTACAGCTACTAATGCAGCCTCCCATTGTAGGTAAGGTAGTATTAGGATGGGATCCAGCGTTCAGAACAGGCTGTAAGCTGGCAGTGGTAGATGCAACAGGTAAAGTATTGGATACTAGGGTGGTTTATCCCACTGCTCCACAGAATAAGGTGGAAGAAGCGAAAGCGGAAGTTAAAAAACTGATAAAGAAATATAGTATTTCTCTCATATCCGTAGGCAATGGAACTGCCTCCAGAGAATCAGAGCAGATTATTGTGGATATGTTAAAAGAACTAGATACACCGGTGCAATATGTGATTGTCAATGAAGCAGGCGCATCTGTTTATTCTGCAAGTAAGCTAGCAACAGAAGAATTCCCCAATTTCGATGTAGGGCAGAGAAGTGCAGCTTCTATAGCCCGCAGACTGCAGGATCCCCTAGCAGAACTGGTAAAAATAGATCCCAAATCCATTGGTGTGGGACAATACCAGCATGACATGAACCAAAAAAAGTTAGGTGAAGCACTAGAGGGTGTGGTGGAAGACTGTGTGAATAAAGTTGGTGTGGATCTAAATACCGCATCCGCCTCCCTTATGGAGTATATTTCCGGTATTAGCAAAACCATTGCTAAGAATATCGTTGAATACAGGGAAAAGAATGGTCGTTTTACCAGCAGAAAGCAATTATTGAAGGTAGCAAAATTGGGGCCAAAGGCATTTGAACAATGTGCAGGGTTCTTAAGAATATTAGATGGAAATAATCCCTTAGATGCCACCAGTGTGCACCCAGAATCCTATGAAGCAGCCATGAAACTATTGGATACTTTAGGACTTACCCTAGAAGATGTAAAAGCAGCCCAGAAGAAGGCAGCAGCTGACCGCATTGCAGACAAAAAGGCAGGAAGCACCAACGTGTTGCAGCCGGACAGTGCCAAGTCAGCCAGAAATAGAAATAATGCAAAACAGATACAAGTGAAAAATACCAATACAGCTTTAGGAAAGGCACTTGCCCAGGCTATGGGCGGCATGGTAATGGAAGAACCAGCAAAAGTAGGTGCAGTATCTAGAAGTACAGATAGTACAGAAACGATCAGTAGCCTGGAAACAAGAGTGAAGGATAAAAGGAAACTGGCTGTTGAGCTGGGGATTGGTGAGATTACCCTTACCGATATCATGAAGGAACTGGAGAAGCCGGCTCGTGATCCCAGGGATGATATGCCTGCCCCTATTTTAAGAAGTGACGTTCTTGACATGAAGGACCTAAAGTCCGGAATGATCCTAAAGGGAACCGTACGAAATGTGATCGATTTTGGGATATTTGTAGATATCGGAGTGCATCAGGATGGCTTGGTTCACATTTCCCAGATTACAGATCGTTTTATCAAGCATCCCTTAGAAGCAGTCAGCGTAGGCGATATCGTAGAAGTACAGGTTCTCAGTGTGGATGTGGCAAAAAAACGAATTGGTCTTACCATGAAAATCAAGAAGTAGTCTCATTCAAGTGCTTGTATCTAATCAGTAGTCGAGAAAAGAGGAGATATATATTGACTATTAATTAACAAGAGCGTATAGTAAATAACGTAATCTTCTGAAACCATTCAACAGAAGATACATAAAATAATAAAGAAGTTCTTCGGGGTTGGGTGAGATTCCCTACTGGCAGTGATGCGGAGTTTTTCCGATGAGTCTGCGACCCACAACTGTACATGGTCTGTATCTGATTTACAGAGATGATAGTTATGGCTGAACCGGTATAATCCGGTACCAACAGTAAAGTCTGGATAAAAGAAGAAATGCGGATGCCGTTATAAGCGGTTACTATCCCTGCATGATTAGCCCCGGTTCATATGAATCGGGGCATTTTTGAAGAATTTTCTTATCAATGAACTTACCTATTGAAAGGAGAAAAAAATGAGTGGATTATGGAAAAATGTAAGTGAAAATGTTGTATTTGTGCTGGTGTTTCTGGGGGTAATAATCGCAATGTTCCTGGTGGCGGTCCTTATAGAGAAACTTTCAGACAAGAAAAGAGGAATCAAGAGAAAACTGTTTACCACCAGAATGATGGCTGTTACAGGTATGTTTTCAGGCATAGCGGTGATACTCCATATACTTGAGTTCCCTTTACCATTCCTAGCACCTGGCTTTTACGAGTTGGATTTCAGTGAATTACCGGTAATGATTGGAAGTTTTGCATTTGGGCCGGTTGCGGGTGTGATGATCGAGTTTTGTAAGATTCTATTAAAATTGATGATTAAAGGAACCAGCACTGCATTCGTAGGAGATCTTGCTAATTTTGTGGTAGGCTGCAGTTTGCTTTTACCAGCATCCGCGGTATATGAATTTTGGAAATGCAGGAAAGGTGCTGTTGCAGGCTGTATTGCAGGTATCATTTGTATGACAGCTTTTGGAACCTTTTTCAATGCAATTTATCTACTTCCTAAGTTCGTGGAACTTTATGGACTTCCTTCTATAGTTAGTATCATAGAAGCAGGCACGGCAGTTAATCCAGCAATAAAGGATGTGACAACCTTTGTATGTCTGGCTGTGGCACCGTTTAACCTGATTAAATCAGGTATTGTTTCCTTGATTACCATGCTTATTTATAAACCATTGAGCCCTATTTTAAAAGAAGGGCATAGGGCTGTTCATGGAAGAAAAAACAACAGTGAGAATACAGAAAAATAGAAAATGTAATGAATACTGGAGAGCATATCATATAGATATGCTCTTTTCGAATATTGTCTTTATGTTCATTAAGTCTCGTACACGGAAAAACGAAAATAATAATTTCTAAAATAAATATTAAATACAATTTATTAAGTTGACAAATAAAGGAAATGAATGTATTATGCCAATAGTACAATGACACATTGATGAAGAAAGGAAAAATCATGAGCGCATTGGTAGAAATAAAGGATGTTTGTAAGATATATAACCCTGGGGAGAATGAGGTTAGAGCTCTGGATCATGTTAATGTTTACATTAATGAAGGGGAGTTTGTGGCAATCATTGGCCATTCGGGTTCCGGTAAATCTACGTTAATGAATATGCTGGGCTGTCTGGATGTACCCACCAGTGGAGTCTATATGCTGCATGGGCAGAATGTAGGTACTTTAGATGATAATGAACTGTCGGATATTCGAAACCGTGAAATAGGTTTTGTATTTCAGGGATTCAATCTGATTCAAAATCTTACTGCTTTGGAAAATGTAGAGCTGCCATTGATATACAGAGGAGTGGCAAAGAGTAAGCGTCTTGCTATGGCAGAAGCAGCCTTAGCAAAGGTAGGTTTGAAAGATCGTATGAATCACAAACCGTCTGAGATGTCCGGTGGTCAACAACAGAGGGTGGCCATTGCTAGAGCCATTGCCCAGGCGCCACCTATTATTTTAGCAGATGAGCCTACCGGTAACTTGGATTCAGGCTCCACCAATGAAATCATGGAAATTATGAAGGAACTGCATAAAGAGGGCGGAACAATCATTTTAATTACCCATGATCATGAAATAGCAGCCAAGGCAAAAAGAATTATTCAGATACGTGATGGGCGTATAGAGAATGATTATATCAATGGGAATATTGAGAATACGGTAGCAAAATAAATGCCAAGTACATAAAGCTAAGAGCCGAGATAGATAGTAAACATCAAAAACAGTAAAGGATATAAAAGAGGTGGATGAGAATATGAAAAAAGAAAAGAGAGTATTATCAGCTTCAGAAAAAAAGAGAAGGAAAAAGAGAATCCGGAATATTATTATTTGTGCCGTAATCGTTATATTTATTCTGATTATAGCAGGGTCCTGTATGGCAGCAAAACAACAAATCAACATTGTAATGGTTACCAATCCCACTGTGGGTAATGTGGAAGAAGAAGTCAGTACCAGTGGACTTGTGGAAAGTGAAGAGATTAAAGTCTATTTTGCTCCGGTCAGCGGAAAACTGGAAAAGGTAGAAGCAACAGCGGGGGAAGAAGTAAAAGTAGGAAGCCTGCTTGTTTCCTATGACATAGATAGCATGGAAAGAACGATGGAACAGGCTCATCTTCAATTTGCGGCATCAAGCAGCAATTACAGTGATTCAATTCATACGAATAACGACGCACAGAATAAATTACAGGAAGCAAATACCAACATTTCCATTCTGGAGCAGCAGATTAATGATACGAAAGCAAATATTAAGTCCTTACAGGAAAAGTTAACAAAACTTCAAAAAGACACAACCAGTGCCTTAAATGCAGAAGCTTATAATTTGCAAAAGAAACTTTTGGAGTTACAGAAGGATCCTGTAACCAATGCCAACGCCATAGTGGAAGTGCAGGTTGCCATACAGACTAATCAGTATAATACCCAGACAGCAGGTACTACAGGTCAGCAGACTTCCTATCAGAAACAGATAGAAGAGCAGCAGGACTTACTGACCGGCTATCAGGAATATAAAGCAGAAATGGATGCTCAAAAACAGAAAGCGGAAGTAAATGCATTAAGTTCTTCCCAAAAAGCAGGTCTTTCCGCCACTGAAGAGCTAAATGAAATTACAAGAGATACGGCACAGGAGAATTTTGATATTGCGAACAATGGTATTACATCTGATTTTACTGGAATTGTAACAGATGTAAGTGCAATAGATGGAGCAACAGTCACAGAGGGGATGCAGCTGTTAACGTTAGCAAACAGTGAAAAAGTAAAAGTTACTATTTCTGTTACAAAGTATGATTTAACTAAGATTTCATTGAACCAAAAAGCAGATGTGACTATTAATGGAAAAGTGTATGAAGGAACCATAGCTAAAATTAACAGGATGGCAACAGCTAATAGTTCAGGTACTGCAACTGTTGGTGCAGAAATTCACATAGAAAAACCTGATGAAAATATTTACCTGGGTCTGGATGCGAAAGTAGTGATTCATACCAACAAAGCAGAAAATGTAATTATGATTCCTGTAGAAGCTCTGAATGCAGATAAAGAGGGTGATTTTGTTTACGTTTCGGTGAATGGAATCGCAGAGAGAAGGACTATAGTGACTGGTATCTCTTCCACAGATTATATCCAGATTAAAGAAGGATTGAATGAGTCGGATCAGGTTATTTTATCCTCCTTTACAGGAATGGCAATAGAAGAGGGAACACCTGTATATGCACTTCCTCAAACATTAGTTACAGCAAAATAGGAGGCTTTTTATGGCACAGGTTTGGGAATACATCAGGATAGCGCTGATGAATATTAAAAGTAATAAAGGACGTTCATTCCTTACCATGCTGGGTATTATCATAGGAATCTCTTCTGTTATTATGATTATTTCTATTGGTAATGGGGTGAAAAGCGGCATTAATGAAGAATTGAATGCCATTGCCGGTGGTCAGATTTATTTGTATTCTTATGGACAAAATGATGCCGGAGTCATGGTGGATTTTGATAACGATGATTTGGATGCTATACTGGATAAGGTGAAGAATGTAAGGGCAGTTACGCCTATGTTTCAGCTGAATGGTACTGCATCCGGAAGAAAGGGTGTTTTCTCCTGTGATGCCAGTTTTGGCAGCAGTG
This sequence comes from Lachnospiraceae bacterium, assembly GCA_035271185.1. Taxonomy (GTDB): domain Bacteria; phylum Bacillota; class Clostridia; order Lachnospirales; family Lachnospiraceae; genus Acetatifactor. The sequence goes on from DATERV010000019.1 coordinate 51,320, forward strand.
GTCTTGAGTATTCAAGCAATGATCCCATTATAAAGGGTCGTTATTTCTCTGACAATGACTATTATGCTGGAAACAGAGTGTGTGTGATTACTGAAAGTGGTGCAAGAACCTTGTTTGGCAACACGAATGTAATTGGTATGACCATGGAAGTGACTATTTACGGTATAACCCAGGAATTTACTATTATCGGAATCCGACAGAATAATGCTTCTCAGATGGTTACCATGATGGATACCGGTTCAGTGAGTATGGAAACTCCTATGTCTGTGGCTGGCAGTGGGTATGGATTTTATGTGGATACCTTCAATAGCATACTGTTACTCAGTGATGGAGGAGAAAATGCATCCCAGGTAGCGAAGGACAGCGTGAGTCTTCTGGAAAGCAGGCATAATGTCAGAGGATTGAATGCGATTCAGGTAGAGAATTTTAATGACTACATGGGTGAAATGAATACAATATTAGACTATGTAACACTATTTGTTGTACTGGTTGCGGCTATTTCCTTGTTGGTAGGTGGTATAGGTGTTATGAATATCATGTTGGTATCTGTGACAGAAAGGACCAGAGAAATCGGGATTAGAAAAGCATTAGGCGCCAGAACAGGTTCCATAATGGTTCAGTTCTTGTCAGAGTCTGCCATTATTACCTTATTAGGTGGGTTAATCGGGATTACAATCGGTATATTAGGAGCAATAGGAGTTTGTTCTTTAATTGATTTTACGGCAAAGATAGAACCATCAACTATTCTGGGAGCAACCTTATTCTCATCGGCAGTTGGTATCTTCTTTGGTATTTATCCTGCCAGAAAAGCAGCTAAATTAAGCCCTATTGAGGCCTTGCGGCACGAATAAGTTTGACTTGCTTTTTCCCTGTAATATCAATATAATGTAAGAAATACATGTATGTACAGGTGAGGAAGAATATGTTAAAAGAATTTAAGAAATTTGCATTACGTGGGAATATGATAGATTTGGCTGTAGGTTTGATTATTGGCAGTGCTTTTACGAGCATTGTAAACTCCATGGTCAATGATTTGATTATGCCGGTAGTCAGCATTTTTGCCGGTAAAGTGGATTTTTCCAATTTGTTTTTATCTCTAGATGGAAAGACATATGCTACTTTTGAGGCTGCGCAGGCCGCAGGAGCTGCCACTTTGAATTATGGTACTTTTATATCAAATGTAATTAATTTTCTGATTATGGCGTTTGTGGTTTTCTTGTTTGTGAAAGCCATGAATCGTTTGAAAAAGGAAGAACCGGTTAAGGTGACAACCAAAAAATGTCCCTTCTGTAAAACAGAAGTAGACATAGCTGCCACCAGATGTCCCCATTGTACTTCCCAACTGGAACAGTAAATAGGAAAGCACCTACCATGTAGGTGCTTTTTAAAGCGTTTGGATAGAGGAGAACCATCATGATTGAATTTGATGTACACATGAATTCTGGAGATTTATACGACTATATGCTTAAGAATACCTATAATAGCTTTTCCGGACTTTTTGGCAGTCTGGTGGGTGCGCTGATGATTGTGGCTGGTATTTATGTGAAAAGACCCTTTATGCTGACTGCAGGTGTGATACTTCTTATTTACTTGCCCTGGACATTGTTTATCAAAAGCAAACAGCAGGCGCTTAATAGCCCTGCTTTTAAAGAACCACTCCATTATGTGTTGGATGATGAAGGCATACATGTTTCCCAAAAGGATACTGTAAAGATACAGAAGTGGGATGACATTGTGAAGGCAGTTTCTACAGGTAGAAGCCTGATTGTATATACTTCACCGATGAATGCCTTTATATTTCCCAAAAGAGATTTGGGGGATTATACTTCCCAGGTTATACAGGTCATCAGCACACATCTTCCAGCAAAAAAGGTAAAAATCAAACAATAGAGCATGAATTCAGAAAAAGGTGAGAGTAATAAACGTGATAGCAAAAAAAGTGTATGATACATTTGAGGAAAAAGAAACCTTTACTTTAGGAGAGAAGATGGGTAGGGAAGCTGTCCCCGGTCAGGTATACACTCTGATTGGTGATCTGGGTGTGGGAAAAACCATCTTTACAAAAGGGTTTGCTTTTGGACTTGATATTTTAGAACCGGTCAGCAGCCCAACCTTTACCATTGTACAAGTTTATGAAGAAGGGCGTATGCCATTTTATCATTTTGATGTTTACCGTATTGGAGATGTGGAAGAAATGGATGAAATAGGCTATGAGGATTATGTTTATGGAGATGGCGTAAGTCTTATTGAGTGGGCTAATCTGATTGAAGAAATATTGCCGGATCAATATACACAAGTTACAATAGAGAAGGACCTGACGAAAGGTTTTGATTACCGCAAAATAACGGTAGAGGAGATTACAAAATGAAAATACTGGCTTTGGACAGCTCAGGAATTGTAGCTTCCGTAGCGGTGGTGGAAGATGAGACCCTGATAGCAGAAAGCATCATAAATTATAAAAAAACGCACTCTCAGACATTGTTACCTATGCTACAGACTGTAAAAGAAATGATAGATTTGGATTTAGAGTCTATTGATGCCATTGCCATAACTGCCGGACCGGGATCCTTTACAGGGCTCAGAATTGGTTCGGCAACAGCTAAGGGATTAGGGCTTGCACTTAACAAACCGATCATTGAAGTGCCGACTTTGGCCGGACTGGCATACAATTTATATGGCACTAATCAGTTGATTTGTCCGATTATGGATGCTAGGAGAAATCAAGTTTATGCAGGCATTTATGCCTTTGATAGAATACAGGAAACAGAACAGTATGGCTGTTATCGATTACGGGTTATAAAGGAGCAGTGCGCGGTAGATATTTCCTGGATTGAAGAAAAACTAAATGATTTAGGAAAAGAAGTTATATTTTTGGGTGATGGAGTTCCTGTATTTATGCAGACAATTCAGGAAACCCTAAAGGTACCATTTGGTCTTGCTCCTGCTCATTGTAATAGGCAGAGAGCTTCAGCAGTTGCTGCTCTGGCTGAAATATATTTTAAAGAAGGCAAATATGTAAATGCCCGGGATCATCAACCTGAATACCTACGCTTAAGTCAGGCAGAGAGAGAACGTATGGAGCGGGAGAATGAAAAATAGGTCAATTAATCAATCGATTCCCACCGGCCAAAACCTCACCATACGTCCGTTAGGGCAGGAGGATGTAGAGGAAGTAAGCCTATTGGAAGCCAAATCATTTTCCCTACCGTGGCAGGAAAAAGATTTTTGGGATATGGTGAATCGGGAAGATTCTGTTTATGTAGTAGGAGTCATCGAAAAGAAAATTGTCGCATGTTGTGGTGTTACCAATGCCTGTGGGGATGGAGATATCAATAATGTAGTGGTTGAGGAAACCTTTCGCCATCAGGGGATTGGGAGACTCATGATGGAAACCCTGATGAATTGGGGGAAAGAGATAGGGATTGAAAATTACACCCTGGAGGTAAGGGTAAGCAATACTCCGGCTATCGGACTTTATGAAAGTTTAGGTTTTGTCAGCGCCGGCATCCGCCCAGGATTTTATGAAAAGCCACATGAAGCTGCTATGATTATGTGGAAGAGATAGGAAACGGATGGATTAATTACCAGACCCCTCTGAATGAAAAGATGATATAATGGTTAACAGGAGGATGGGTATGAAAAATTATGTTGGAAAAACACAGGAGCAGTTAGTTGAAGTTACCTGCAATAGATGCGGCAGAAAAATGAGAGTGGAAAACGGTATCTTAAAAGAAGGCTGCTACAGCAGCAATACCCTATTTGGCTATTACAGCAGAAAAGATGGTACGCGACAGATGTTTGACTTATGTGAGGACTGTTATGATGCAGTCACGAAAGCGTTTGTGATACCGGTTACAGAAATTGAGGAAAGTGAATTATGTTAGATGTTTGTTTGCTGGGAACAGGTGGAATGATGCCATTGCCTTACAGATGGCTGACGTCCCTGATGATGCGCTACAATGGAAAGAGCATCCTGATAGACTGTGGTGAAGGTACTCAGATTGCCATGAAAGAGAAGGGCTGGAGTCCTAAACCTATTGATGTGATTTGTTTTACACATTACCATGCAGATCATATCAGCGGATTACCCGGAATGCTTCTTACCATGGGGAATGCAGAGAGAACGGAACCTTTGTTGTTAATTGGGCCTAAAGGATTGAATCGAGTGGTATCCGCATTGCGGGTAATAGCACCTGAGCTTCCTTTTGAAATTCAATGTATGGAACTTTCTGAGAGCTTTGAACAGATTCCTTTCGATGGATTTCGTCTAGAGGCTTTCAAGGTAAACCATAATGTGGTATGCTATGGATATAGTTTTGTGATCGAAAGAGTCGGTAAGTTTCAGATGGAGAAGGCCCTTTCTTTAAAAATAGAAAAACAGTATTGGAAACACCTGCAGAAGGGTGAGGTAATTGAGCTGGAAGATAGAACCCTGACGCCGGATATGGTTTTAGGACCTGACAGAAAGGGCTTGAAAGTAACCTACACAACCGATACAAGACCTACGGACAGTATTGTACAAAGTGCAAAAGAAGCGGATTTGTTTATCTGTGAAGGGATGTATGGTGAACCTGATAAATTGGTGAAAGCCAAAGAATATCGACATATGACTTTTTATGAAGCTGCTCAGATGGCCAGACAGGCTGATGTGAAAGAGATGTGGCTTACCCATTACAGCCCATCATTGACGAAGCCCGAAGAGTATATGGATGAAGTTAGAAAAATTTTCCCTTCTTCTATAGCTGCAAAGGATGGACGCACAGTTGAGTTAAATTTCGAAGAAGAATAATGGAGGGTGCTGTATGTTCAGAACAGCAGCAAGTACTAAGCTTAATGCAAAAAAGCAAAAAGGCAAAGGCTCGGCCGTCAGAGGCGGAGTCGTACTTTTACTGCTGGTGATTATGATGGTGGGGTATTATTATTATCTCAGCAATAAAGCAAACCAGAGTGAATCCAAAATACCCAAGATGACGGTAGCACAGGAATTAATATCCAGGGATCTGGAGAATAATTATCCGCCTACCCCCAAAGAAGTGGTTAAATACTACAGTGATATTACCAGATGTTATTATAATGAAGAGTATTCTAAAGAAGAGTTAGAACAGCTTGCCATGAATGCCAGAATACTTTACGATGATGAGCTCTCAGCCAATAATGACTGGAGCAAGTACATAATGGATTTACAGAGTGATATTACAGATTATGAAGATAAGTCTATTCGTATTAGTAATTACAGTATTTCAGCCAGTACGGACGTAGATTATTTCTCAGAGGATGGATTTGATTTTGCACGCCTGCATTGTATTTATACACTGAGCAATGGATCTACGAAACAGCCAGTTGATGAAGTATATCTGCTCAGAAAGGATGACAACGGACATTGGCGGATATATGGATGGAATCTGGCAAATAATGTGACGTTAGAACAATAGGTGTTGATTAGAGATGGATCATGATGTTTTTATACTAGCAATTGAAAGCTCCTGTGATGAAACGGCAGCAGCAGTGGTGAAGAATGGAAGGGAAGTCTATTCCAATATTATTTCATCCCAGATTGCTCTCCATACGCTATATGGAGGAGTAGTACCGGAAATAGCCTCCAGAAAGCATATTGAGAAGATCAATCAGGTGATTGAAGAAGCACTAAAGGAAGCAGGTATGGGACTTAACAGTATGGATGCCATTGCTGTGACATATGGACCGGGACTGGTAGGCCCATTGCTGGTGGGTGTCTCCGCAGCAAAAGCAATCAGCTTTGCATCCGGAGTGCCCTTGATTGGTGTGCATCATATAGAAGGACATATCAGTGCCAATTTCATCGAAAATAAAGAGTTAGAACCTCCATTTATCTGTTTGGTGGTATCCGGTGGACACTCGCATCTGGTGGTAGTGAAGGATTATGGTGAGTATGATATCATAGGACGTACCAGAGATGATGCAGCAGGCGAGGCCTTTGATAAGGTTGCCCGTGCAATAGGGCTTGGATATCCCGGTGGCCCCAAGATTGATAAAATAGCAAAAGAAGGTAATCCTGACGCAATCCATTTCCCCAGAGCAAAGGTAGATGATAATGCATATGATTTCAGTTTTAGCGGCTTAAAGTCAGCAGTACTGAATTATTTAAATGGTTGCCAGATGAAAGGGGAAGTGGTGTGTACCGCTGATGTCGCAGCGTCCTTTCAGCAGGCGGTGGTAGAAGTACTGGTAGATCATTCCATGCATGCTGTGAAAGAGTATGGTTTTGACAAATTTGCTATTGCAGGCGGGGTGGCATCCAATTCTGCATTACGCGCAGCAATGGAACAACGTTGTGAAAAGGAAGGAATTCTTTTTTACCACCCATCTTCTATTTTGTGTACCGATAATGCAGCCATGATAGGAGCGGCAGGTTATTACGAGTTTAAAAAGGGCTCCAGAAGTGGACTGAATCTAAATGCAGTACCCAATCTGAAATTGGGAGAACGATAAATGGAGAAAAGATGTACCGCCATACTGCTGGCTGCGGGAACGGGCAGAAGAATGGAAAGCAGCATAGCCAAACAATATATGCTTTTGGAGAATAAGCCTATTATCTGGTATGGATTGCAGGCTTTTCAAAAATGCTCTTTGATCAATGAGTGTATACTGGTGGTGGGAAAAGGTGAGATTAACTACGCACGGGACGAGATAGTGGATAAATTTGGCTTTTCAAAAGTGAGTAGTATCATAGAGGGCGGGGCAGAGAGGTATCTTTCTGTTCAAAGAGCTTTGGATGTAATCAGGCATGGAGCGCTTGCCGCTTCTGCTGCAGATGGTACCATTCTGATTCAGGATGGTGCACGCCCTTTTATTACAGAAAAAGTGATACAGGATACCATCCTGGCAGCAGAAGAATACGGAGCCTGCTGCGCAGCTGTTCCGGTAAAGGATACGATTCGAATTGCAAATGAAGAAGGTTTGTCTGAGGAGACTCCAGATAGAAAAAAGGTGTTTTCCATTCAAACTCCACAGACTTTTTGTGCAACGCTTATTTTACAGGCATACCAGAAGCTTTCGGAAAGAATAGCTGACCTATCGGCCAGGGACATCACCATAACAGATGATTGTATGGTGGTAGAACAGATGCTTATGCATCCCGTAAAACTGGTGGAGGCCTCTTATACCAATATCAAAATAACCACTCCCGAGGATATGGCAGTGGCTAAGCAGATACTGCAAACAGGAAAAAAATAATCCCGGTTGCAGTTTTTTATTGTAATATATAGCTGTTACATGAGGAATTGACGTTTCCTAATGGAGTCATATAGGAAATATGTGGGAAATGTGAATTAGTACTGTACATTAAGATATTCGCATGCTATAATTCCATAAATTGTATATAAAGAATATACAATTTAATATTCGATTTCTACTTTGAAAAGTTTAGTATTTATGACCGCTTTTAAAACAATGTTATGGAGCTTAAATACCTTAATTTTTCATATATATCTAATTTTTTTAAAATTGTACAAAAATCTTAAAAAAGTTGTTGACACTTATCCCCTTTTTTGTTAATATAAATCTTGCGCCGAACAACAGCGTAACGCTTGGAGAGGTATCGAAGTGGTCATAACGAGGCGGTCTTGAAAACCGTTTGTCCGCAAGGGCGCGTGGGTTCGAATCCCACCCTCTCCGCTGGAGATACTTTCTCCCCGGTAATGAAATAAGTAGATTTTGATGTATCAACCTCATTTGGAGAAGTACCCAAGAGGTCGAAGGGACACCCCTGGAAAGGGTGCAGGTCGTTAATAGCGGCGCGAGGGTTCAAATCCCTCCTTCTCCGTTTGGTAACTTCTTGAAAATTGAAATTACCGATTTAGAACCTTGACAACTAAACAGCAATGCAACCCTGAAAATTCTTAAAGAGAATATTCAGAACAAAGTCCAAGAGAGAGATCTTTTGGCAACCTAAAAACAGTAATAACGGTTAATTTTAGCTAGAGTTAATCTTTAACCGGATCAACGAACATGAA